>CAMTYI010000182.1:0-12922 GCA_947085925.1 uncultured Gammaproteobacteria bacterium | reverse complement strand
TCTTCCGATCTATTGCGCCCTCATTGTCACCTTTACGGTGATCACGGGTGTGGCAATGAGGCTTAACCAAATAAAAACACTGGTTATTCCTTAACGGCCCCTAAACAACTAGCATCTGTAGTACTTTTTCAATAAAATACCGTTTGCAGTTAATCTGCTATTTATATACCTGGAGGATTTACCTGTCATGAGCACTGTCGAAGAACGCGTCAAGAAGATCGTTGTAGAACAATTAGGTGTGAAAGATGAAGAGGTGAGCAATACGTCTTCATTCGTGGATGATCTTGGCGCTGATTCACTTGACACTGTGGAACTGGTCATGGCGCTTGAGGAAGAATTCGAGTGCGAAATTCCAGATGAACAAGCAGAAAAGATCACCACCGTTCAGCAGGCGATTGACTACGTCAATACCCACCTGAGCCACTGAATACTCGCCAAATTAAATAAGAAGACTACCGGACGGGGGCCGCATACCACTATGGTGGTGGCGGCCTTTTCTTTATCCCCCGCCGTATTTCTGATGTAACTTGAAGGGATAGATCAAACGTGAGCGCAAAAAGACGAGTCGTCATCACCGGGCTTGGCATGGTTGGACCCGTGGGCCTGACTGTCAAGGAATCTTGGGAAAACATCCTGGCGGGAAAGAGCGGCATCGGCCCGATTACCCATTTTGATGTCTCGAATTTCCCGACGCGTTTTGGTGGATCCGTTTGGAATTTTGATCCCGCCAATTATATCCCTCCGAAAGATGTCAAAAAAATGGACCCTTTCATCCACTACGGCGTCGCCGCCGCGAAAGAGGCGATTGCGGATGCCGGGCTGGAGATTACGGAAGAGAATGCGGAGCGCATCGGTGTTGCGATAGGCTCGGGCATTGGTGGCCTGCCGGGCATTGAAAAGGGATACCAGAACTTCCTGGATGGTGGTCCGCGCAAAATATCACCGTTTTTCGTGCCCAGCAACATCATCAACATGATTTCCGGCAATGTTTCGATCATGTATGGCATGAAAGGACCCAATATTGCGCTGGTGTCCGCCTGCTCCACGGGGGCGCACAACATCGGCGAGGCGGCGCGTATCATCATGTATGGCGATGCCGACGTGATGGTGGCGGGTGGTGCGGAGATGGCGACATCTCCCAGCGGGCTGGGCGGATTTTCTGCGGCGCGGGCATTGTCCACCCGCAACGATGACCCTCAGACCGCCAGCCGTCCGTGGGATAAAGACCGCGATGGTTTTGTGCTCAGTGATGGCGCGGGTGTGGTGGTGCTGGAAGAATATGAATTCGCCAAAAAACGCGGCGCCACGATTTATGCGGAACTGACCGGCTTTGGCATGAGCGGCGATGCCTATCACATGACGCTGCCTTCCGAGGGTGGTGACGGCGCGCGGCGCTGCATGACCAACGCACTGCGCGATGCGCGTCTCAATCCTGATGATATCGACTATATCAATGCCCATGGCACATCCACACCCGCCGGTGACAAGATTGAAACCCAGGCGCTCAAGGCAGCCTTTGGTGAGCATGCCTACCGTCTGGCGGTGAGTTCCACCAAGTCCATGACAGGTCATTTGCTGGGCGCGGCGGGTGGCATTGAGGCGATTTTCAGTGTGCTTGCAATACGTGACCAGGTTGCCCCGCCCACGATCAATATTGTTACGCCGGATCCTGAATGCGATCTGGATTATGTGCCCAATACGGCGCGGCAAATGAAAATTGAGCATGTGTTGTCCAACTCGTTTGGGTTTGGCGGAACCAACGCGACATTGGTGGTGAGTAAGCTGCGACGCACAGGGATGTGCTAGTGTCGCAAGAGACAGGATGTCGGGAGCGACCGACGCACAGGGATGTGCTAGTGTCGCGGTAGGCACGACGCCGTGAGCGCCTGTTGATTGCCAAGGAGTGTTTCGTTCTCCTGACAATGTTCGTGGTTAAATATTGCTTCTTTGTCATGGGTTGACCGCAAAACTGATACGCCAGCTCGACATCTACCAAGACCTGCTAGGGCTACATCTGGCCCATCCGCAACGCTATCCCTTTCTGCTGGAGAGTGTCGCGCATGGCACCACGCATGCCCGTTATGACATCCTGTTTGCCTTTCCTAGCCAGTCACTTGCGCTGTGCATGGAGGGACAAGTGCAGCAAGCGCAGGAGCGGCGGCTAACTGATTTCCACACCCTCAACGGTGACGGCCTGCTTATCAATGGGCCGGATTTTCTGGATAACCTCGATGCCTGGTGGGCAAGAGAACGTATACCCTCCACGGATACTGAATCGCGCCTGCCATTTTCCGGCGGGTGGTTTGTCTATCTCGGTTATGAGCTTGCCGGACAGGTTGAACCCTGTCTTGATCTGCCCCTTGATTTGTCCTCCATGGATTTGTCCGGGTGTACCTCATCCTTGCCCATCGGCCGTCCCCGGCATCCTGCCTCTAACGGCACTCGTGCATCCTTGCCCATCGCGTTTGCCACGCGCATTCCCGCGGCTGTCATCAGGGACCACACACTGAAACAGACCTTCCTCGTAACTGAGGATTCATCTGCGTCATTGCTGGATGTGATGATGTGCGATCTGCAAGCCTTGACGATGGATGCAGATGATGGTCTGTCCAACATCCAGGCAGATGTGCGGGAGGACGAGCCGGAGCGGTATCTGGACGCAGTGCGGTGCATTAAAGACTACATTGTTGAAGGTGATGTGTTCCAGGTTAACCTTTCACGCGCCTATTCCGGCGTGCTGGCGGAAGGTGTTACCTGTGCGCAACTTTACCGGAATCTCCGGCGGCATAACCCGGCACCATTCGCTGGACTGGTGACGTACAACGACAGCGCGATACTAAGCTCCTCGCCGGAACGCTTGGTGCGTGTGCGCGACGATGTGGTCGAGACCCGCCCCATCGCAGGCACCCGGCCACGCGGTATCGGAGATGAAGATCGTGCGTTGTCGCAGACCTTGCTTGCCCACCCCAAAGAGCGTGCCGAGCATGTGATGTTGATCGACCTAGAGCGTAACGATCTGGGGCGCGTGTGTGTGCCCGGCAGTGTGCAGGTGGATGAGTTGATGGGGCTGGAATCGTATGCCCATGTGCATCACATCGTTTCCAACGTGCGCGGCACCAAGCGCCCCGATGTGACGCCGGGGCAGGTGATCCGCGCAGTATTCCCCGGCGGCACCATCACCGGCTGTCCCAAGGTGCGCTGCATGGAAATCATTGCCGAACTTGAGCAAACAGCGCGCGGACCCTACACCGGCTCGATGGGTTATCTCAACCTTGATGGCAGTATGGACCTGAATATACTAATTCGTACCATGTGGGTGGAAGAGAGCCATGTGCAACTGCGCGTCGGTGCCGGTATCGTGGCCGACTCCGTGCCGGAGGCCGAACTGGAGGAAACCCGCGCCAAGGCGCGTGGGTTGTTGTTGGCGCTAGGCGTGGAATTTTCTCCTGCTGTGAAGGCGGAAGGTTAATGATAGCGATGCTGGTGAATGGTGTGCCGGGCACGAGCTTAGACGCCAATGACCGTGGCCTGCATTACGGCGATGGTCTGTTTGAAACCATTGCCGTGCATGGTGGCGCGCCTGCGTTATGGGAAAGACACATGCAGCGTCTTTTGCTTGGTTGTGAGCGTCTGGGCATTACTCCGATAGACACCGCGCAACTCCTGCGCGAGTCATTGCAGTTGTGTGATGGCGTAGCCCAGGGAGTGCTCAAGATCATCATCACCCGTGGCAGCGCTGGCCGAGGGTATCGTGCTCCACTGAGCGGCGCGGCACCCCCCCCCCGGCTGGTGGCGCTTCATGCGTGGCCGGAATATCCTACGGCGTTTTGGGTGGAGGGGGTGGCCGTCCGGCTATGTTCAACACGCCTGGGCAGCAATCCCGCGCTGGCAGGTATCAAGCATCTCAATCGCCTGGAGCAGGTGCTGGCGCGCAGCGAATGGGAAGATCCGGCGATCCCGGAAGGGTTGATGCTGGATGGCGAGGGTCATGTCATCGAAGGCACGATGAGCAATCTCTTCATCGTGCGCAACGGACGCCTTCTGGCCCCGGATCTGTCACGGTGCGGTGTGGCGGGCGTGATGCGCGGATTGATACTCGATAACGCCCAGTGTATGGGTATTCCAGCCGATATCACACAGATCACCTTTGATGATGTAAAGTCCTCCGATGAGGTGTTTCTATGCAACAGCCTGATTGGCGTGTGGCCAGTGAAGCATTTCGCGGGGATTGATTTTCCGGCGCATCGTCCGATAACAGGCTATATTGCTGCGAGGATTGGGGAGTTGCAGAAGTAAAGATATGCGTCATTGATGCCTTGACGCTGATTTTTTTGTCCTAAACCTGACCCCACATCATGCGAAATATCCTGTTCAAACTTACCGGTTTTCTTGTCCTGTTCGGCAGCTTTGCCTTTGGCTGGCTGTACATGGATATGACGCAATTTGCCGAAACACCGTTGCACATTTCGGAAAAGAGAGTCTCTTATACCGTCATGCCTGGCGCCGGTTTGAAGGAGGTTGCAAGAGATCTTGCGCAGCGCGGCGTGATTGATCATCCCACCTATCTCGTATGGCTGGCACGCTGGCAGGGCAAGGAGCACAGCATCAAGGCGGGTGAATATCAATTGACCTCGGTGATGACTCCCGTGGAGCTGCTGGACAATCTCGTGACGGGTAAGGTAGTAGGATATTCGCTTACTATCGTGGAAGGCTGGAACTTCAGGCAGGTGATGGCCGCTGTCAACAGCCACCCGAAGTTGATACACACCCTGTCTGGTCTGGCGGATCAGCAGATCATGGTCAAGCTGGGTTGGCCGGACCAACACCCGGAAGGCCGTTTTTACCCGGATACCTACCAGTTTTCCGGCAATTTCACTGATGTTGCGTTTTTGCAGCGCGCCTACCGTTTGATGGGCCAGCGCCTGGATGAAGCTTGGCAAAAGCGCGACCCAGACCTGCCTTATAAAACGTCTTATGAGGCGCTGACCATGGCCTCCATTGTTGAAAAAGAAACCGCCGCACCCGCCGAGCGCCCAATGATCGCGGGCGTATTTATCCGTAGGCTAAAAATCGGCATGCCGCTGGCCACCGACCCCACTATTATTTACGGTCTGGGTGACAGGTTTGATGGCAACTTGCGCAAGCATGACCTTATGGCGGATACCCCGTACAATACCTATCTGCGCCGTGGCCTGCCGCCCACCCCGATTGCCATGCCCGGCGGTGACGCGCTGCAAGCCGCAGTGCATCCGGCGCCAGGCAAGGCCTTGTATTTTGTGGCGCGCGGTGATGGCCGCCACTATTTTTCGGAAACACTGCAAGAGCATAATAATGCGGTGAGGAAGTATCAGTTGCACTGAACATTTCAATGGCAAGGAGGCTGGAACGGTCTGGTTTGGTTGAGAAAAACTAAAAATAAAGAGGGTGTCGCAGTGGGGGATCATATTCGTTTATGCCGGTTGTGGGTAATGTTATTTGTGGTGTTTGGGATAGGTGCGTGTGGTGGTGGCGGGAGCGAGACTGACACCACCCCGCCTAGGATCGTATCCGCGAACCCAGCGGACGAGGCGGTTAAAGTGAGCGTTACCACGGATATAAAGATTGTTTTTTCCGAGCCACTTGATCCAGCAACAGTGACAACATCGACGTTCAATATCGACGGCATAGTGGGTGCCAGGGTGAGCATTGATGACCGTACTCACACCGTCACTATCAGGCCGAGCAAACCCCTTTCGTTTGATGCCACCTATCAACTTACATGCGCGGGCGTGAAGGATAAGGCGGGGAACGAAATGCAGAAGACCACGCTAACGTTTAGTACATATAAAATGAGCGGGGCCAAGTCTGTTTTCTATAGGGACGGTTTGGTTAGTAGCTACGGGATGGCTACTTATGACATTGATGGTCGATTGATTCGGTGGGCTGATTATAGAGGTCCTGGGCCGGATGATGCCTGGTTTACTGCCGATGATGTGGCAGGAAGGCATGATTCAAACACTTGGGACGGGCGTGGAAATCTTACCCGTCAGGTTTACTATGTTAACAGTGGACCTGATGGTATTTCGTGGACCGCCGATGATGGGGTGGATGGTTATCAAGTCCGTCATTTTGATGATAAAAATAACCTCTCAGAACAGCTGTCTTATTTTGATCCAGGTCCAGATAATTTGTGGTTTACTTCCGATGACAAAAAAGGATCAGCCTATAAGGCGTTTTATAATGCCAATGGCAAGTTACTTCGTGCGGTTTCTGGAGGTGTCGACAGCAACGGTATTTATGCTGATGATAGGTGGCACGTATCATATGACTATGATGCCAAGGGGAATCGCACCAGAGAGACCTTTCATAGGCAGGCTGGGGGCGACGGTATATGGTTTACTGATGATGACGAAGTATCACCCTATAAGGCGTATGTCTACGACGTGAACGGTAACATCATTCGAGAAATCAATTACACGGGTGCTCGTGGCCTTGATGGAAAGTTGTTCACCCCCGATGATGGTGTTTCTGATCATACTTCCTTTATTTTTGATGCCAAAAACAACAAGACAAAAGAGATCTATTATCGCGCGGGGATTGATGGTGTAGCTCAGATCAGTGACGACACAATCACGGGATATATTTCCTATATCTATGATAGTGGTGGCAAGTTGACGAGAGTCACAAGTTATGGGGATCCCGGGACTGATAGTGTATGGTTTACCGCAGATGATGGGGTGAGGGGGTACACTTTCACTGTCTATGACAGTGCTGGCAAGCCGACGAGAACCATAAATTATCTGAATCCGGGGGCTGATAGTGTATGGTTTACCGCAGATGACGGGGTGGGGGGGTACACTTTCAATGCTTATGACAGTTATGGTAGCAGGATTCTTAAAATTGATTTCAATGGCGCTGGGAAGGATGGTGTTTGGGTAACTGCTGACGATACCGCATACGAGTACACAGCAAAAACCTTCGATGCGCACGGCAATCTACTCCGTACGGTTGGCTATTATGATGCTGGTGCTGATGGTTTGTGGTTGACGCAGGATGATAAGGTGTTTGCGTATACCTTATACCTGAAAGACGCCGGGGGCGCAGATATTCGTATCCCCAAAATGTACATTAATCCTGGTGCTGATGGCATCTGGTTTACCCGTGATGATGTGCCAGCATATTCTTCTGGTTTCAATAATGAAACAGATTTGATTTGCAACGAATACAGTGGCGGCTTGATTGTTCTATGCACTCACTCATCGGACATTACGGACAGCAAAGGAAATATTACCCGGACTGTTGGTTACAAAAATGCCGGCGCGGATGGCATTAAACATACTGTTGATGACGAAGTGTTTGGTTACATTGAGACCATTTACGATGCGCAAGGTAATCCTGTTAAAAAGAAACGCTATAACGGCGCAGGTGGTGATGGTGCTTGGTTTACTGGAGATGATGTGCTGTTTTCCGCGTACGAAATAAATCTGGCATATTAAAACAACGTTTGGAGTGCTTTTGATCATGTCGTTAGGCCCCTTAATGCTCGGCGTGTCCGGGCTTGCGCTGACCCCCGAAGAGCGCGAGATGCTCCTGCATCCGCTGGTCGGGGGTGTTATTTTGTTCACCCGCAATTACGCTGATCCTGCGCAGGTTGAGGCGCTGGTTGCCGAGATTCATGCGTTGCGCACGCCACATCTGTTGGTGGCGGTGGATCACGAAGGGGGGCGGGTGCAGCGGTTTCGTAATGGTTTTACGCGCCTGCCGCCAATGCGCGATGTGGGGGTGATTTATGAACATGATCCCAAGCGCGCCAAAGGGCTGACCGAGTCCATCGGCTGGCTGATGGCGGTGGAGTTGCGTGCGGTGGGGGTGGATTTCAGTTTTGCGCCGGTGCTGGATCTTGATCATGGCGTGAGCGGGGTGATCGGTGATCGCGCCTTTCACCGCAACCCTGAAATTGTCGCCGACCTCGCCCATGCCTATATGTCCGGCATGAACCGCGCAGGCATGGCGGCAACGGGCAAGCACTTTCCTGGTCATGGTGCGGTGGCGCCGGATTCGCACGTCGATATCGCGGTGGATGAGCGCAGCTACAACGATATCTATCTCGACGATATCGTGCCCTTCGAGCGCATGATCCATTATGGCTTGGCGGCGATCATGCCCGCGCATATCATTTATCCGAAGGTTGCCCCTGAACCTGCGGGTTTTTCGCGTTTCTGGATGCAGGATGTGTTGCGCAAACGCCTGGGTTTTCAGGGCGTGATATTCAGTGACGATCTGGAGATGGAGGGCGCGAGTGTCGCCGGAGATATCGTGGATCGTGCCCATGCGGCATTGGATGCCGGGTGTGACATGGTGCTGGCGTGCAATGATTTTGTTGCAATGGCAAAGCTGCTGGATGGGATGCGCAGCCATGATGATCCAGTGTCTCACTTCCGTTTGGTGCGCATGCACGGACGTAACCCCATTACCCGTGCCCAACTGCGTAGCGATCCTGCCTGGAAGCAGGCGGTGATGGCGATGGAAGAGGGCATACAGCCGAAGACGCTGGATTTGTTGTGATTCTGAAACGGCCATAGCGTGTTAACCGATTTCACCAAGCTCGCCGCCGACATCAAGCGCTGGGGCCAGGACTTGGGTTTTCAGCAGATTGGCATCACGAATACCCAACTGGATGAGGCTGAAGCCCATCTGATGACTTGGCTGGATGCGGGCCATCATGGTGAGATGGAATATATGGCGCGTCATGGCAGCAAGCGCAGCCGACCCGAAGCGTTGCAGCCGGGTACGTTGCGCATTATCTCGGTGCGCATGGATTATCTGCCGCCCTCGGGCGCTTATCCTGAAGCTGTCTTGGCAGACGCACGTCTTGGCTACATTTCACGTTATGCCTTGGGCCGTGATTATCACAAGGTATTGCGCCGCCGCCTGCAAAAACTTGCGCAGCGTATTAGTGAGGCGGCGGGGCCGTTCAACTACCGGGCCTTCGCCGACAGCGCGCCGGTTCTTGAAAAGGCCCTTGCACAAAAGGCCGGGCTGGGATGGATTGGTAAACATACTAACCTGATTAATCAGCATGCGGGTTCGTGGTTTTTCCTCGGTGAGCTATATACCGATCTGCCATTGCCGGTGGATGATACCCCAACGCAAAATCGCTGCGGCACATGCCGGGCATGCCTGGACGTGTGCCCGACGCAGGCCATCATTGGCCCCTATCAACTCGACGCGCGCCGTTGCATTTCTTATCTCACCATTGAGCTGCGCGGCGCTATCCCTGTCGAGTTCCGGCCATTGATCGGAAACAGGATATATGGATGTGACGATTGCCAGCTTTTTTGTCCGTGGAACCGCTTTGCCCGCCCCACTCACGAGGGCGATTTCTCGCCCCGCATCGGCCTTGATGCGCCGCAATTGTTGGAATTATTCGCCTGGAGTGAAGAGGAGTTTTTGCGGCGCACCGAAGGCTCGGCGATACGTCGTATCGGATATGAATGCTGGTTGCGCAATATTGCTGTGGCGCTCGGCAACGCGCCTTCCACTCCCGCCATAATCGCCGCCCTTCAGATGCGGGCCGCTTACACTTCTGAATTGGTGCGCGAGCATGTGCAATGGGCGCTGGCGCAGCATGTGAGCTTATGTTAACTGTCCTGCTTGATCGTGGCGCGATGGATTGCGGAGATCTTGATCTTGGCGCGCTTGAGCGTACACTGCCTGATTGGCGCTCATATGAGTCTACTCATGACGCCGAGGTGGCGGGGCGAATCACGGATGCGACGGTAGTGATCAGCAACAAGGTTCGGCTGGATGAAGCGGCGTTGCGAAACGCGCCACAGTTGCGCCTGATCTGCATCGCCGCCACGGGCACCAATCACGTGGATCTGGAGGCAGCCAAGCGTCACGGGATTGCCGTGTGTAACGTGCGTGGCTATGCCACGCCCTCCGTGGTGCAGCATGTCTTCGCTTTAATTTTGGCGCTTTCCATACGTCTGCCGGATTATCAAAGGGCGCTGGGTGCAGGCCGCTGGCAGGCGAGCGCGCAGTTTTGTCTGCTGGATTATCCGATCCGCGAGATCGCCGGAAAGACGCTGGGCATTATCGGTTACGGCGAGTTGGGGCAGGCCGTGGCGCGGGTTGCTGAGGCATTTGGGATGATGGTGCTGGTGGCGCAACGCGCGGGCATCCCCGCAGCGCCAGGGCGGGTGCCCCTGCACGAGATGTTGCCCCAGCTTGATGTGCTCAGTCTGCACTGTCCGCTCTCGCCCGAAACGCGCGGTTTGATCGGCGCGCAGGAATTGGCGTTGATGAAACCCGATGCCCTGCTCATCAACACCGCGCGTGGCGGCATCGTGGACGAGGTGGCGCTGGCAGAGGCCCTGCGTAACGGCAGGCTCGGCGGGGTAGGGGTGGATGTACTGCGCGAGGAGCCGCCGGTGCATGGCAATCCGTTGCTGGCGGGCGATGCGCCAAACCTGATTGTTACACCGCATATCGCCTGGGCGAGCCGTGAATCACGTCAGCGCCTGGTTGACGAAACGGCTGAAAATATCAGAGCGTTTTTCTCAGGCATTGAGCGCAACAGGGTTGTATAACACATTGCTGTTTATAGGAAATTCTTGCTTCCTTCATCTGGATAGGTATGATGGTAGAAGTGTGTAGATTGGCTCAAGGAGCGCACGCTCCGGATCCAACAAAATCATCGCTTAAGGCAGTAAAAGGTTGGGTCCGCTTCGCTCGACCCAACCTACTTTAAACGAACGGTTTTGGGGTTAATCGACAATCTGGGTTTTAAGGCATACAGAACGACGCCAAAAGGAAATGCTAATGAAAGTTGTAAATCGTCGTCTCGCCATTGCCGTGCATGACCTGTCTATGGTCTTGCTGGCATGGAGTGCCGCCTATCTTGTCAGGCACAGTTTTTCTTTTCAGGCCTTTGAGGGCGCTGCCTTCATGCAGATACTGGCGGTGGTTGTTGCCGCCCAGGGCTTGGTGTTGTGGTGGACGGGCTTGTACCGTGGTCTGTGGCGTTTCGCTAGTGTCCCGGATCTTTGGAATATCTTGCGCGCTGCTGTGATAGGCGGGTTGGCAGTCAGCCTTGCGCTGTTTCTGTTTAACCGCCTTGATGGTGTGCCGCGCACCACGCTGGCCCTTTACCCCCTGTTTCTTGTGTTCCTGCTGGGTGCGCCGCGCCTGATCTATCGTGTCTGGAAAGACCGCAGTCTGAACCTGAGCGTCGCGCCCGAGTGTAAACGGGTGTTGATTCTGGGCGCAGGCCGGGCGGGCGAGATGCTGGCGCGCGATATGCGACGCGATAATGAATGCGTCCCCGTCGGATTTCTGGATGATAATCCGCAGCTCAAGGGCGCCAAGGTGCATGGTATACCGGTGTTTGGTGCTCTCGATCAGGTGGCGCGAGTCGTCGATGACGTGGGTGTCGATGTTGTGGTGATTGCCGTTCCCTCGGCGAACAGCGTCCAGGTGCGGCGCGTGGTTGAGTTGTGCGAACAGGCCGGTGTGGTGTTCAGAATTCTGCCGCGCATGCAGGATCTGGTATCCGGTATGGTAAGCGTGCGTGATTTGCGCGAAGTGGCTATCGATGATCTGCTGGGCCGTGAGCCGGTGTCGCTGGATTGGCGGTCGATCAGTGACGGGCTGGCGGGCAAGACCGTTCTGATCAGCGGCGCGGGAGGTTCCATCGGCTCCGAATTGTGCCGACAGATCGCGCGCATGGGGCCAGCCTCGCTGGTACTTTTCGAACGCGGTGAGTTCAATCTCTACAGCATCGAAATGGAATTACGCCGCGAGTATCCGGATCTGGTGCTGCATGCCTGTCTGGGCGATGTCTGCGACAAGGTTGCCGTCGAGTATGTGTTGAGCAAGCACCGCCCAGAAATGATCTTCCATGCCGCCGCCTATAAACATGTGCCCATGCTCCAGAGTCAGGCGCGCGAGGGTGTTCGCAACAATGTGCTGGGCACCAAGACGCTGGCGCTGGCGGCGGATAAATACGGCTGCGCCAATTTTGTGATGATCTCTACCGATAAGGCGGTCAACCCCACCAATGTGATGGGCGCGAGTAAGCGGGTCGCCGAGATTTTCTGCCAGATGCTGGACCGGCGTTCGAGCACGCGCTTTATCACTGTGCGCTTTGGCAATGTGCTGGGTTCGGCGGGCAGCGTTGTGCCTCTGTTCCAAAAGCAGATCGCGGCAGGTGGGCCGGTCACCGTCACCCACGCTGAGATCACCCGTTATTTCATGACGATCCCCGAGGCCTGTCAGCTTATCATGCAGGCGGGTGTGATGGGGCAGGGCGGGGAAATCTTCGTATTGAACATGGGCGAACCGGTCAAGATCGGTTATCTTGCCGAGCAGATGATCCGTCTGTCGGGCAAAATTCCTGGCGAGGATGTGCAGATTGTTTATACCGGCTTACGGCCGGGCGAAAAGCTGTACGAGGAGTTGTTTTATGAGCAGGAGGGATTGACTGAAACCGGGTATGACAAAATCATGCTTGCACAGAGCCGCGAAGTCGATTGGGGCTATTTGAATGAGACTGTCGACGCAATGGAGCGGGCGAGCAAGGACTATGATGAGGCGCAATTCACGCCGTTGCTAAAGCTGCTGGTGCCTGAAATGGGCGAGTCGCCTGCGCTTCCTGTGGTGCCGCCATCCAATGTGGTTGTACTCAAGCGCGGCAAGAAGTAAGTAAACGCTCGATTTCCTTGTTGACCGAATCCACATGTGCCCGGATAGTAGATGCGGGTGCGAGCCCCTCTTCTGTTTTTATCGCGCTTTCCAGCCGTGCTGCGGCGGCCCGCAATGCGGGGACTCCGCATTGGCATGCCGATCCATGCAATCTATGCGCATGCCCCAGGAACTCCCCCTTATCTCCACTGGCATAGGCATCATTGAGCCTGTGACGCTGCCTGGGCAAGTCCTCCAG
>CAMTYI010000181.1:0-6567 GCA_947085925.1 uncultured Gammaproteobacteria bacterium | reverse complement strand
CTCCCTTCAGGCTCCCTTCAATATTCGCCCGCCCTTGCGCCGCACGGAGCGTCAAACGGCCCGCATCGCTCTGTGCCGTGCCTGACACATCCACCAATGCGCCTGAATTGATATTCACATCACCGCGCTCCGAGACCAGCGTGACGCTGCCCCCGGCCGCATACGCGGCGACATCATCGAAACGCTTGACGAACCCAGGCGTATTGATTTGCGAACCTGCCGCAAGGGTAACGCTGTCTGTTGCATCCGCGCCCTTGGCGGTCATGGTCACCACGCCTGTGGGGAGGTCGATCCGGCCTTGATGATTGATGCTTTTGCCCACGAAATCCAGGCGCCCGGCGAGGGCGGTGGCTTGTTCAAGATTCGCCACGACAGTGGGCTGGGTGATATTCATTGCACCAGTGGCCGTTATTGCCTGCCGGGCGCCGCTCGCCGCCGTAATGCGGGAAGACTCCAGCGCAAGATCGCCATCGACCTCGAGTTTGCCGCGTCCCTGCGCGACGATCTCCTGCGCGGCGGCGAGTTTCACGCCACCCTCAAAGCCTTTGATGGTAAAACCTTTGACATCCGCAAAACCGGCTTCCTTGTTGTCACCGCTCTGTGCGGTTTTGCCCTTGCCCAGCATCACCCGTTGCGCGTCGATATTCAGCTTGCCGGTGCCCACCGGCCCGGCCACGTCAGAGACCGTGTTGTTCGGGTTCGACAGTGAAACCGTTTCCGCGCGCAGCGTCGCTGTTTGTCCTGAGTTTTGATAACCTATGAAACCCGCCGCTTCGATAGAAAGGTTCTTCAGTGCCTTGCTGCCGAAATCGCCCCCGCCATAAATATCCACTGCGCTATAACTGCGCAGTGTCAGGCTGCCAAGGTTATTCAGCGCGGCAAGCTGCGCATTGGAAAACACCAACCCTTCCCGCACATCGCCTGCCTCACCCAGGCTGATGCGTTGCGCGCCCACGCTCAAAGCGCCCCCTGCACCCAATGCAAGCGTGCCCTCTGAACGGTTGTCACGCGTGGCGTCCAGTATCATGGACTTGTCTGCACGCAACACCGCACCGGATTCCACCACCAGATCACCACGGCTGCGATCAACGTTATCGCGCGTTATCGCCACCGCCTCACCGGACGCCACGCGCAACAGCGCGCCATTGCCGTCCACGTTGTCCTGCCGATCAATCACACCATCTCCATTCACATCACCGCGATTAATGTCCGCCTTGCCGATGTTGCCGTCCTTGTCGGTATCCCTGATCGTGAACCCGATGGCAATATCCTGGGGCTTACCGGAAACGGCGCCCTTTCCTTCCACTACGCTGCCCGCCTTCACTCTGACTTCATCCTTGGCGGCCAATAAAATCTCAGGGCCGCGCAACGCGCTGGATGCCGTGTTGGCGACCACCACCTGCCGTGCATCCGTGCGGATTTCCATGCCTTTTTCAGCGCGCTTGCGGGTGCCGCCCAACAACAGGCTGGACGCACCGAATCTGTTCAGGTCGGCGGCATCAAGCTGCATGAAGCCCTCCAGAGCGGACGTGTCTGCCCCTGCGCCTACGATGGCCAGCCGGTCGGCGGTAATGTCCACTTCCGAGCCGTTACGCCCTGCGGCATAACCACCTTTCAGCACACCCTTCAGCGTTAGGGACTGGGTAGCGGCGATGGCGAGATTGCCCGCATCGCCCGGCAACTGAATGCCCGGGCTGTTGGCGAAGAATTCACTCGCGGTGTTATCCAGATACTCCGCTTGGGTGCGCGCGGATGCGCCAGGGCGCACGGCAAAACCCGATGTTCTGGCATCACGCAGGATGCTGCCGTCCAGGCCTACGGCCGCTTGATAACCTGACACAATGGTTGCGCCATCGGTCAATTTCACAGCCTGGTCAGGCGACATATCCTGATACCCTGAAACCGGCTTCACCAGAAAGGCGCCGGGCAACAAGGCATAACGGGCGGGCATCATGGCATAAAAGCCTGCTGGCAAGCCCTCCACGCCGGATAGATAAACACTATCGCCCACCTTGATTCCCTTGTTACCCTGATAATAGTAAGGGTCATAGGGTGCAAATTCGGACGCACGTCCCGGCAGAATGGCGAAAACATCACCCGCATTCGCCGCATCAAGCACGTCCCTGGAGCCACCCGGCCCCGGAATGAATTCGTAGGCGTAAAGATCGCCCCCGCCGGAGACATCCACTACGGCATTTTCTGAAACCGTGATCGCCTTGCCATTCAACCGGATACGCTTTTCAGGCGGCGCATCCAGCCGAAGATCGACGGTTGCCAGCGGGTAGAGATAATCGCTGCCGTTCAGATCGGTCTTGCCGAAGGGAATGATCTGCCCCTCCGCCGACACCGACGTGATACTGCCATCACCCAGGGTCAGCGCATCTTCCGCTGCCAGCGTGATATCACCCAGCGGCGCCTTGAGCACCCCTTGCTGCACAATGTTTGGCGCATTCACGGTAAGTTTGCCGCCCGCCGACAACACCGGGCTGGGCGCGCCTCCGCCGAGGATCGTCACGCTGCCCGTTGGATTATTTTCGACGGCCAGCCGGAATTGACTCAAGGTGGTGGGATAAATCTGGTCAGCCTGTAGCGTCAGGTTGCCGCCGGTGACAAGTGAGCCTTCCAGCGTGCGTGCAAGAAAATCGCTGCCCTGCAACAAACCCTTGAGCCGGATGTCACCGGCGCTTGTCAAATTAACATTGCCAAAACCCTGTAGCGCAACATTGCCTTCCAGCTCAATCAGGCGTGCATTGACGCCTAACGTTGCACCGCCGCCCGATGATGCAGACCTCACAATCGAGCTATTGCCCACAGACATATAACTGGCGGCGAGATCAACCTTGGCATTTTCCTTCGCCGCAATCGTTGGCGCATCGAGCGTGATGCTGCGCCGCAGCGCAAGGCTGACATCGCCCTCAAATTCAATGGTGTTCAGGCTCTTCAAGGTGAGCTGATCAAAGCCGCCATCACGCACCGACGTTGCCGTAACGAAAGATTTCCCTCGAAGGGCGCTTGCCGCAGGCTCCAGCATTTTGGCAGCGATATTCTGGCCGGGCGTCAAACCCAGCGGCAGCGATGCGCCATCCTCTTTCACCACCATCACGGGGGCTGACAGAATAAGCGAACCACCACGCGCATGCTCCCCAGCGGCAGCGCCCTTTAATGTGCCGTCAAGCAACATGTTGGACATGGCAAGATTAACAACGCCCGCATCCCCGGCAATCGAGTCACGGCGATAGCTCACGCCGGCATTGCTTTGCTGAGGAATATCCAGCGTGGCGCTGACGCCTGAAACATCCATCACCGAACCCGCCTCGGCGACAAGATATGCTACTTGCAGGGGGGCGTTGACGTTAATCTCACCGCCACGCAGAACCTCGCCCTGAATCAGCCCCTGGTTATTGGCCTGGGTTCTGGCGAAACCCTGCGCCAACAAGCGGCTGTTGCCCCCCAGCCAAACAAAACGGTTAGGTTCGAATGGCTCCCCCAGGGTATAGCTTTCTATATCCAGCAAAATCTTCCCGGCGGGCGCTTCCAGCGTGCCAAAAAGGCTGATCTGGCTGCCTGCCTTGAGCGCAATCGTTCCCCCTGGATCGGTGCGTACCTGCGCGCCTTCCTCAACCGAAATAGCGCCCCATAAGGAACTTCCGGCGGCAAAGGTGATGGAGCCGGGTACACGCTGCTCTGGCAGCAGCACCTGGCGGTGGCTGAAGCCGCCAACATCCGCGCCGCTACGGCGTGTCACAAAATCCTGCGTCAGCACCCGGCTCTCGGCAAGCGGGGCGACTTGCGCACCACGGCTCACGGTAACGCCCTCTCTGCCGGTAATGGTGTAGTCCTTGAAACCGCCGGATTGAAACACCCCGGGGTCAAGTGATAATGCGCCGGGGACAGTGGAAGGCGCGCCGCCAATCTTTACGCTGCTGGCGCTGAGTGAGAGCGTGCCACCCTTACCCACGGCGTTACCGCTGCTCAGTGCGTAGCCGTAGAGTTCACCATCGAGATAGAGCGTTGAGTCCAGTCGGTCAGTTCTAGTTCTCTTTTCAGGATCTATAAAAGAGCCACTTGCCAAACTGAGAGTGCCGGCGTTGCCTACCTGCAGCCGGTTATTGGGCTTCACCCATCCCCCACCGGAGACATCCAGCACGCTGCCGGCACTCAGCGCGACATCTGAAAAGGCGCTTACTGAAATCGACCCGCCGTTGATCAGCAACGGGTCCGCGCCCGTTACCGGCGTAACCCAGCGCGAGTCATTCACCCACAAACCACGGGCAGTGATGCTGGCGTCCGCGCCCACATTGACGCGAAAATCTTCCGCCTGTTGTAGCAGGTTGGAGTCGGACGTGCTCTTGCTCGCGAGCGTAATCTTGCCCGCCGGCACATCAATATCGCCCAGAATATCCAGCTTTCTGCCGGTCAGGGTCAGCGAGGCGGTTTCTATCTTGTCCTTCCCCTCCTCGTCCTTTCCAATGAGCCAACTGCCGGGCGCAAGACTGATCGACACGCCTTTAGGCACCTCGATACGCCCGTTGCTGTATACGCCAATACGATTGAATCCCCCTGCCTGCAACACGTCGCTGGAGAGTGTCACGCGATTCCTGAAACTTTCAGGCAAACCCTTCGCCTTGAGTTCATCGAAAGTGAAATCGTCAGGCAACGGATTTTTTTGTGCCGAAAAGAGCACATCCGGAATCCTGAAATCAGGTATAGACACCCCGGCCTGGCCGACATCGCCCAGCGTAAACTGCCCGCCCAGGGGCAGCACGCCACTGCCGCGCTGATGCACGCCTGCTGTTGCCTTGCCCGTCAAGGTGCCATCCAGTGCCAGCCCACGCGCAAGAAACGTCACCGACCCGGCATTCTTGCCTTCGTAATAGCCCTGCTCAAACCGGCTCAGTGAACCGTCTTCACCAAAGGCGCTCCAGGTGGAGGATATCCCCCACTTTCTTGATTCCTTGGTAAAGCGGGCAATGCCATCGTAAATGATATCGGTCGGTGCATCGCCTATGTCATACACCCTGCCCTGCGACACCAACTGCGTCGTCTTGCCTTGCCCATCACGATAACGCAGCCCACCCGCAGAGACATCGATCACAGCATTTTCACGCATCACGATATCGCCCGCGGACACCAGCGACACCTCACCACCTTCTGCGGTACGCTCCGCGACCGTCCTCCCCACCTGACTGGTATAACCGGAGACATCGGCAAGCGGCGTGCCTTTACGAATATCAATCCACACTTTTTTGCCGCGCAACGCGCCATCACGCTGCAGCGGTGAATCCTTCAGTTCGTTACCCCGCAGCTCCACCTCAATGAAGTTGCGCTCCATGGGCACATCGACATTTTTCGTGCCGGAGACATCAATACGGCTGCCGGACGCCATATAAATCTTGCTTTCACTGGGCACGGGTAACCGCTGATCTTCACGGGCAACAAGAGTGACTTTTCCGCCCGGTGCGACAATCGCGGCACGCTCCCGCATCTCAATACTCTTGCCCGCCAGATCCACCGTGGACGGACTGAATCCCTGCACGTCGAAATTGGTAGTGGTATCGTTCGTCTCCGGCAACACCTCGGTTACGCTGTCCTTGCCCAGCACCAATGCACCGGTGCGCTGCCCGACAGGAATCTTTGTCTTGTCACCGCCCGCCTTGGTATCAGCGGCCAGCAGCATGATCGAGCCCTTTTGCCGCAGCGACGTAGTGGCGGTAACCCGCCCCATCTGGTTTACCGCCAGCCCCGCCAAGGTAATATTGCCGCGCTCGGCGACAATCTGGCCAATATTTGTCACTTCGCCGCCCAGCCCCGAGGCATGCGGGTCAACTTCCACCAGCAACCCGGCAAAGCCACGCAGCGATGAACCTGCGGGGAGACCCTTGACCTGGTCATCGGACAACAGGCTCAGGTACACCTTGGTGCCGGCGGCAAGCACCGCCTGCCCTCCCGGCGTGGAGATGCTGCCATGATTTTCCACCTTGGGCGCCAGCACCATCACCACGCCACCGGACGCGGACGCGATTTTCGCGCCGTTATCCACCCGGATGAAACTGGCGGAATATTCCACCCCGTTGCCATCTTCCCAGGTAAACACCGGATTTGCGCCCGACGACTCGCCGTAAATACCGCCGTTTTTGAAGACACCGTCGCTGATATTCAGCGCCGACGCCACCAGCGAGCTGGCATTCACCTGAGCATCCTTGCCGAAAATAATACCGTTCTGATTGATCAGATAAAGCTGGCCGTTGGCTTTCAGGTTGCCAAGAATTTCGCTCGGCGACCCCTGCCAGATACGGTTCAGCGCCGCCGAACCGGCATCCGGCTGCCTGAACTCAACACTGTTACCGGCCCCGATATTGAAACTTTGCCAGTTCAGCACGACTCTTTGGTCAAGCTGATTGATAATCGCACTGACGCCGTTGCTGGAAAAATCGGCGCGGCCACTGCTCGCAAACGGCAGGGTACTGATCGGATTCGTACCGCATGCACCACCGCCACACGGCATCGGCAACTCTGCATGGACTGGAAACACGCACAACAAAACACCCGCCACCCCTGCAAACAACG
>CAMTYI010000180.1:0-12627 GCA_947085925.1 uncultured Gammaproteobacteria bacterium | reverse complement strand
CCAGAACAGCAGGCTTCGCATGCAATTAGTAATCCAACCGCCAGAACACATTTCTTGAAAATGTCTGATCAAGTAAATTTGTTGAGGAAGAGGAACTATGGAAATTCCTTCGTATGTGTCTCCCCGCCAGATTTAAAGGCCAAGCTAATAGAAAACAAGCTCTAACAATCCCCATTTTATCTACGAAGACCTGCCCCCATCAGAGCGCGCAGTGTTCAAAGCTTGCAGGCTTTGAACACTGCGCACTTGAGTTCCACCATTAAAAATTGCGGTAGTCCTGCCGCGCCACCCCTGATTCCACTGCGGCCCGCGCCACGGCCGCAGGTACGCGGTCGATCAGCCGCAGGTCGAATGGTTTGGGGATGATGTAATCGGGGCCGAATTCCAGGTGGTCCAGCTTGTAGGCATCGAGTACATCGCGTGGCACCGGTTCGTGGGCCAGCGCTTGCAGGGCATGCACGGCGGCGATTTGCATGGCCTGGTTGATGCGTGTGGCGCGCACGTCCAGGGCGCCGCGGAAGATGAAAGGGAAACCCAGCACGTTGTTGACCTGGTTTGGATAATCGCTGCGCCCGGTGGCCATGATCAGGTCGCTGCGCACCGCGTGAGCCACGGCGGGGCGGATTTCGGGGTCGGGATTGGACAGGGCGAAGACGATGGGGCGGGGCGCCATGACTTCCAGCATCTCGGGGGTCACCAGGTCGGGGCCGGATACGCCGATCAGCACGTCCGCATCCTGCATGGCGTCGGCCAAGGTGCGCTTGTCGGTGTCGATGGCGAACTCGCGCTTGTAGACGTTGAGGTCAGCGCGACCGCTATACACCACGCCTTGACGGTCGGTGAGGAAAATGTTGTGCTTTTTCGCGCCCAGCGCCACCAGCAGGCGCATTGATGCGATGCCTGCCGCGCCTGCGCCCAAACATACGATGCGCGCCTCGCCGATGGATTTTCCTTGCAGTTCCAAGGCGTTAAGCAGGCCGGCGGCGACGATGATGGCGGTGCCATGCTGGTCGTCGTGAAACACCGGGATGTCGAGGCGCTCGATGAGTGCCTCTTCTATTTCGAAGCAGTGCGGTGCGGCGATATCTTCCAGGTTGATGCCGCCGAAGGTTGGCGAGATATGAGCCACGGTGTCGATAAAGGCCTGGGTGGATCCGGCAGTGACTTCGATATCGAAAACGTCGATGTTGGCAAATTTTTTAAACAGCACCGCTTTGCCCTCCATCACCGGCTTGCCCGCCAGTGCGCCCACATCACCCAGACCCAGCACCGCCGTGCCATCGGTAATCACCGCCACCAGATTGCCCTTTGCCGTATAGCGGTAGGCGGCCTCGGGGTCCTTGGCGATTTCGCGCACCGGCTCGGCCACGCCGGGCGTATAGGCCAGCGCCAGCTCGCGCTGGGTGTCGCAGGGCTTGGTGATGCTGATACCGAGCTTGCCCGGCTTGGGATGTTCGTGGTAATCGAGGGCGGCTTGTTTGAGGTCTTGGGTCATGATTAAGGTCCGGGTTGAATCAGGTTTTAGTGTGCGCGCCAAAAGGCATAAACCGCCGCTACGCTGTCTGGCAACATATCGCAAAGGTCCGTCATTTCCTCGGGGCTTATGGGTTCGATAGGATCTTCCTCGCTGGAAAAATCGGGTGGCTCGCCCGCCAGCGCGATGATGGGAAACAGCATATTGCCGAGGTCACCCTCAAGGTGTTCCATCCATTGCTCTCCGCGCAGGCTCATGCCCATCATGAAGCCACGGCACCAGCCCTCGGCGACGGAGTCCGCGTCTTCAATATCCTCGCTCTGCGGCAGCAGCGGTTGGTATTCTGTTCCGGCCTGGAGGGTAGCGGCGATGCTGTTGTGCATGCGCATCAGCAAGCCCATGATATCTTCTGCCTGCCGCGCATCGGCGAAATCCGCATCACCCGCGAAAACCAGAGGCATCCATTCGCTCGGTACAATCGCCTCCGGCCCGCAGATCATGGCAGTCATCAGGCCGTGGATTTCGTCTGGATAGAGGCTTTCCTCGCCACTGGCGTCCGAAGACAAAAAGTCGTCGAGGCGCGTGAGATCCTCGTCAGTAAGTGGTGCGTTCACATTCATATTAGGGTCCTTTTTGTCTGTTGGATGCCACGGTACGCAGTGTCCTGTGGGGATAAAGACGTGCCTTTACTATTCTAGGGTATAAGCTTACAACAAAAGCCTGTATACCCCAATGGACTTTCTCCCGGCCCCAATGACCATTTTCGGGTCAAGAAGCCTGTTTCATGAATGTGTGGTACGTTGCCAGGCGGCGCGCGGAAATTTTTCCTGCGGCTGCCGCCTGAAGTACGCTGCAACCAGGCTCATGGATATGTTTGCAATCGTTGAATTTACACTGACCAAGAAACGGGCGGAATTCAATGAAGGCATGATCGAGTTGCGTGGCGTCGATATGGTGCAGGCCAAACTCTTGCAAGCCGGGCGAATCGATCAAATGGCTGGTTGCATCCAGATGGAAAAGCGCGGCATGGGTGGTGGTGTGGCGCCCGGAGTCCAGCGTTGCCGAGAGATCGCCGGTGCGCGCCCGCACATCAGGCAGTAGCGCATTGATAATGCTGGATTTCCCCATGCCGGACTGCCCCACCAACACGCTGGTATGACTGGCGAGAACAGGGCGCAAGGGGGCCACATCTTGTTTTGCGCACAAGGTCAATAGCGGATAACCCAAGTCACGATAGAGTTGCAGCATGCCCAAGGCATGTTGCGTTTCATCCACCATATCGCTTTTGTTGAGCACGATGAGCGCCTTTATCCCCGCCACTTCGGCGGCCACCAGGTAACGGTTGAGTAATTCCTCGTGAAAATTCGGCACCGCCGCGACCACGATGATGATCTGCGTCACATTGGCCGCAATGATTTTTTCGCGGAAGGCATCAGAGCGATACAGTAGCGAGGTGCGCGGCTCCACGGACTCAATGACGCCATGGTTCGCTTCGGTGAGCTTGATCTGCACGCGATCACCGCACGCCACACCGGTTTTTTTGCCGCGCGTAACGCACTCGATGATTCTGCCATCCGCCAGCTCTACAATAAGTTGCCGACCAAAACTGGCGGTGACCTGGCCTGGTAATAGCGAGGTCAAGGTGTTAATGGAAAGGCATCCTGCACATAGGGTTGGTCACTGCGCTTTGCCACATTTGTGAAGGTGTTCTATTGTAGAGGTAACAGCGGGCAGCGTCATCTATCGGGTTGTCGGCGGCACGGCTATGGCATAATTGGCAGTATTCAACTCCAAGCGGAATTCCTCTCGTGAACCAGATTACCCTCACCCGCCCCGATGACTGGCATTTGCACCTGCGTGATGGCGCGGTGCTGACCACCACCGTCGCGCATACGGCCCGTTACTTTGCGCGCGCCATCATCATGCCCAATCTCAGGCCGCCGGTCACTACCACGGAGGCGGCACTGGCCTATCGGGCGCGCATTCTCGCGGCGTTGCCGGAGGGTGTGGATTTTGATCCGCTGATGACTTTGTACCTCACCGACAATACTCCATCGCAGGAAATCGTGCGCGCCAAGCACAGTGGTCATGTGGCGGCGGTGAAGCTCTACCCGGCAGGGGCGACGACGCATTCCGATGCAGGCGTGACAAAGCTGGAAAAGACGTATCCGGCGCTGGAGGCGATGCAGGAACATGGCGTGCCGCTGCTGATTCATGGCGAGGTTACCGATAGCGATATCGACATCTTCGACCGCGAGCGGGTGTTTATCGAGCGCCATCTGATCCCGCTTGCCGCGCGTTTCCCCGGCCTGCGCATCGTGCTGGAACACATCACCACCAAAGAGGCCGCCGATTATGTGGCTGGGGCATCGGAGAACATCGCCGCTACCATCACCGTCCATCATTTGCTGCTCAATCGCAACGCCATGCTGGCAGGCGGCATACGACCCCATTACTACTGTCTGCCGGTGCTCAAGCGCGAGACGCATCGCCGGGCATTAGTGGCGGCGGCGACCGGCGGCAGCCCGAAATTCTTCCTCGGCACCGACAGTGCGCCGCACGCCAGGCACACCAAAGAGGCTGCTTGCGGCTGCGCGGGTGTTTACACCGCCCATGCCGCGATTGAGTTGTATGCCGAGGTCTTTGAGCAGGCGGGCGCCCTGGACAAACTGGAAGCCTTTGCCAGTTTCCACGGCCCGGATTTTTACCGTCTGCCGCGCAACAGTGAGCACATCACTCTGAGGCGACACACATGGCGCGTGCCGGAGTCATTCGGCTTGGGCGAAGACGCGCTGATACCCTTTCGTGCCGGGGAAACCGTCGCCTGGGGCGTTGCCGATGAATGATCCCGTGAGTACTCCGGCCAAATCTCCCATGGCCTCCCGCTTCCGTGGTTTTCTGCCGGTGGTGGTGGACGTGGAGACGGCGGGCTTCAACTCACAGACCGACGCGCTGCTGGAGATTGCTGCCGTAACGCTGCGCATAGATGATGAGGGCGTCATATGCCCGCACGAGACGCACGCCTGCCATGTCGAGCCGTTTGCGGGCGCGAACCTGGAGCCTTCGGCGCTGGCCTTCAACGGAATCGACCCCTATCACCCGTTCCGGCTCGCAAAACCCGAGGCCGAGGCGCTGCATATCATTTTTAATGCCGTGCGCAAGGCGATCAAAGAAAGCGGCTGCACCCGCGCTATTTTGGTTGGGCACAATCCCTTCTTTGATCTCGGCTTTCTCAATGCCACTGTGGCGCGTGCCAAAATCAAGCGCAATCCCTTTCATCCTTTCAGTACGTTCGACACCGCCACCCTGGGCGGCCTGGCCTACGGCCAAACCGTGCTGGCGCGCGCGGCGCATGAGGCAGGGCTGGAGTGGGACAGCCGCGAGGCACATTCGGCCATTTACGACGCTCAAAAAACCGCCGAACTGTTCTGCGCGGTGGTCAACCGCTGGGGGATGCTGCAACGATCCGACAATTTAAAAAAATAGACGCGGGTTAAAATGCCGCGTATTCTTTGAGGTTTACAGCGTGTTAGTGTTTTGCGGGATGTTTGTTAAAGGCTGCTGACCCGCCAGCACACAAAAAACATGGGCCATGAGCAGAGATGACTTAGCGATAGTCGTGGTTGACGACATGCCTCTGGCGTGCGAGGCGATCTGTCTATTGCTTGAAAGCATAGGTTATCTGAACGTGCGCACCGCATATAGCGCTAACCAGGCCTTGGCGTTACTGATGGAGCGTCCGGTGGATGTGGTGCTCACCGACTGGAATATGCCGGAGATGGATGGGCTGGAACTCACGCGCCATATCCGGCAGATGGATGAGGATACCCATCACTACACCTCGATAATCATGGTTACAGCCACCGACAGCCTGGAAAGTATGTTGCTGGCCTTTCAGCATGGCATCGACGATTACATGACCAAGCCCCTGCGCAAACAGGAGCTGGCCGCCCGTCTTCACGCCGCAGGGCGCATTGCAGACCTGCAAAACCGGTTGATCGATACCGCCCAGACCCTGGACGCCAACAACAAACAATTGCAGGAACTGGCGACAACCGACCCGCTTACCAGCCTGGGTAATCGCCGCTACCTGCAAAATCATCTGAATGCCATTCTCACGGAAACCATGGCGCGTGGCGGCGTCACCTGCCTCGCCCTGATTGACCTTGACCATTTTAAAGTAATCAACGATACCCATGGGCATGGCGTAGGCGATGAGGTTTTGGTGACGTTTGCCAGGCGACTTCATCGCGCAGCACGGCCGACCGATATAGTCGCGCGGATAGGCGGGGAGGAATTTGCCGTGATCATGTACTACCCGAAAATGAACCGATGCAATATCGAAACATTTGAACGTATTCTGCATGATATAAGCCAGCATCCTATCAAAACCAGCGTGGGCGATCTTTTTCTGACCGCCTCGGCAGGAATAAGCGCCTATGTCAGCGGCGAGGCATTACCAACCCCCGATGCGTTAATCAACTGTGCCGATATCAAGCTGTATCAGGCCAAGGCGCAGGGGCGAAATCGCGTGGTGTTCTGACGCATTGCCACAGCGACCACCTGCACAGTGGTTGCGGCGGAATACCCCCACTGATTTTTCCAGACCCACCCTATTTTCTCGAATTATTACCATGAAAAAATCCGATTTTTTTGCCACTGCCCCCAAAGGCATGGAACCGCTGCTGGCCGATGAGTTACGCGCGCTGGGTGTATCCAATGTAGCCGAGACCCGTGCCGGCGTGGCGTTTGAAGCATCACTGGAACAGGCCTATCGGGTGTGCCTGTGGTCGCGCATCGCCAACCGGGTGTTATTGCCGCTGGCGACCTTTCCCGCACCCTCGCCCGAGGCACTCTACACAGGCGTGCGTACAATCCGCTGGGACGAACATTTGTCCGCAGAGGGTACGCTGGCGGTGGATTTCAGCGCATTACAGTCGCAAATCACCCACACCCACTTCGGCGCACTCAAGGTGAAGGACGCCATCGTCGATCAGTTCCGCGAGGCAACGGGGATACGCCCGTCAGTGGCGCGGGAGCGGCCCGATGTGCGCATCAACGTCTATCTGCGCCGCGACGAAGCCACCGTTAGCCTCGACCTGGCGGGCGAAAGCCTGCACCGGCGCGGTTACCGCCAGGAGGGTGTGGAGGCGCCGCTCAAGGAGAATCTCGCTGCTGCGATTCTGCTGCGTGCCGGTTGGCCGGAAATCGCCCGTGCGGGCGGTGCGTTGCTTGATCCGATGTGCGGTTCCGGCACGCTCCCTATCGAGGCCGCAATGATCGCCGCCGATATCGCTCCCGGTTTACTGCGGCCGTATTACGGTTTTCTGCACTGGAAGGGGCATGATGCCGGGGTCTGGGACAGTCTGATTGCAGAAGCGCGGGCGCGCCGGGCGCAGGGGATAAAGCACCTGCCGCCGATCGCGGGCTATGACGCCGATCCGGGCGCGGTGCGAATTGCGCTGGTTAATGTGGAACATGCGGGCTTGCAAGGCAAGGTGCATATCGAGCGGCGTGAACTCGCCAACATGGATGCTCCGCGCTCACATCAACCCGGCCTGGTGGTCGTCAACCCGCCTTACGGCGAGCGCTTGGGGCAGGTGGACGAGCTGCTGCATCTATACAAGGCCCTGGGCGATAAGCTCAAGGCGCACTGCGAGGGCTGGAAAGCCGTGGTGCTTACCGGTAACCCCGATCTGGGTAAGCACATGGGATTGCGGGCGCGGCGCATCCACACCCTCTATAACGGTGCCATCGAGTGCAAGCTGCTGAGCTTTGATGTCATCCCCGAATGGTACATGGGCTATCACGCCAGGAGCGTTGAAGCTATAGCCACCGGGTCGCCCGTTGCATCTTCTCCCGAGCCACACTCTGAGCCGCTCAATACAGGCGCGGAAATGTTCGCCAACCGCCTGCGCAAGAACCTGAAAAACATCGGGCGCTGGGCACAGCGCGAGGGTGTTCATTGCTTTCGCCTGTACGATGCCGATCTGCCTGAATATGCGCTGGCGGTGGATGTCTATGAAAAATGGGTGCATGTGCAGGAATACGAAGCCCCCAAAACGATCGACCCGGTGAAGGCCGCCGCACGCCTAAGTGTAGCCCTGGCCGCAATGCCGGACGTGCTGGGCGTCCCCGCCGCAAACATTTTTCTCAAGGTGCGCCGTCAGCAAAAGGGCAAGTCGCAATATGTGAAACAGGATGCGGCAGGCAATTTTTATGAGGTGCATGAAGGTAACTGTAAATTCCTGGTGAACTTTACGGACTACCTCGACACCGGCCTGTTTCTCGATCACCGCCCGACACGCGCCCTGATTCAATCGCTGGCGAAGGGCAAGCGCTTTCTCAATTTGTTCGGTTACACTGGCGCGGCAACGGTGCATGCCGCCGTGGGTGGCGCAAACGCCACGGTCACGGTCGACATGTCCAACACCTACCTCGCCTGGGCGCGGCGCAATCTTGCGCTCAACGGCTACAGTGATCTCAGGCACGAATTCGTCTCGGCGGACTGTCTGGAATGGATGGAAAACGAGAAGCAGCGCTACGGCCTCATCTTCCTCGATCCACCGACTTTTTCAAACTCCAAGCGCATGGACAACACGCTGGATGTGCAGCGGGATCATGTGATGTTGATCAAGGCCGCCGTCAGGTTGCTTGAGCGCGATGGCGTGCTGCTGTTTTCCAACAACAACCAGCGCTTCAAGATGGATCGTGAGGCACTCCCCGGCCTACAGATCGAAGACATCTCACGCGCCACACTGCCCAAGGATTATGAGCGCAATCCGCGTATTCATAACTGCTGGAAGATTACGCTGGCCTAGCCGGGACAGGGCAGCGGCGATCTGCCATGAACCTCTTTTTGTCCACGAAACTCACGAAATAAAACAAAAGCATGGGCTGTTTCAACTTTGAATATTTTCGTGTTTTTTCGTGACTTTCGTGGATAACCGAGTTTTTTAGGATAAGCCCTTTTGCCCTCATTTCGAGCGCTTATAGTGCTGTATCACGCAAACGGGGATACAATAGCGCTATTGCCGGGACATCCTCGTGAATCAGGATGCTCTCAAATGGCTCATGCTGTACTGTTTTTTATCCAGGATAATTAATGCAATCTGAAGAATTGAAACAACTCGCGGTTGCCGCGCTCGAAGACATGAAGGCGGTGGACATCAAAGTGTTCGATGTGCGCGGCATCACGGGCATTACCGACTTTATGGTGATCGCCAGCGGCACGTCCAGCCGGCATGTCAAATCGGTAGCCGATAATGTGAGCGTGGAGTCCAAGAAAGCGGGCGTGCGACCGCTAGGCGTGGAAGGCGAGCGGGAAGGCGAATGGGTGTTGGTTGATTTGGCGGATGTGGTGGTGCATGTCATGCTGCCGCAGGCGCGTGACTTTTACCATCTGGAAAAATTGTGGGATGGCGGGGCGCACAAGCAGGATTCTCTGGCTGGCGGTTGAGCCGCATACACCGGGCAAGCCACGCGCCTGCCCGGTGTATGTGAAGAGATTTATCCCTGGCTTTGCCCGTCTTTGAGCAACTGATCGTTCGGCGATATGTGCAGTTCGACACGGCGGTTTTGTGTACGACCATCGGAGGTGTCATTGGAGGCTATTGGGTTGTCCGGGCCGAATCCCATCACCGTCATGCGGCTGGCTTTTACACCCTGATCCAGCAGATAAGCGCGCACGGCATTGGCGCGGCGCTCTGAAAGCTGCTGGTTATGGCTCATGGTGCCGACATTGTCGGTGTAGCCCGCTACCGTAATTTCGGTTTTATCATATTTTTTCAAAATCCCGGCCATTTTTTGCAGGCTGGCTTTCGACTCGGATTTAAGGGTTGACTGGTTAAAGTCGAAAAGAATCTTGTCCTTCATGGTGGCGACGATACCGTCATCGACGCGCTTTACTTCGGCAACCTGCTCCAGCTCCTGTGCCTGCTTGTCCATGTAACTGCCGATAAGGCCACCGCCCGCCGCACCGACCACGCCGCCAATCAGCGCGCCTTTGCCGGCATTGGCTTTTTTGCTGCCGATCAGGCCGCCTACGAGGGCGCCGCTCAATACACCGATCAGCGCGCCTTTTTGGGTGCGGGACATGGGTTCAGATCCGGAGGAGGTTTGCGAGCCTGGCGTAGTTGCGCATCCAGCCTGGCCAAGGGCCAGAACGGCGATGATGGTCAAGGCAATGCCTGTTTTCCAACGGGTAGTCATGAGTTGCGTCTCCAATTCAGGTTAAAATATAAGGGTTATTATGAGGTTAATTATATCACGCAAAGCCATTGAAGCAGCTCTCCATGGCGTAACGGGCGTCTTTCGGATAACTTGAATGCGAATTTACCTGATTGCTGTAGGCGACCGTATGCCGGGGTGGGTGCAAGAGGGATACCATGAATACGCCAAGCGCCTGCCACCGGAATGCGGGCTGCATCTGATTGAGATCGCCCCCGGCAGGCGTGGCAAGGGTGTTGATGTGGAACGTACCGTGCATGATGAGGGTGAGCGTATGCTGGCAGCGATACCCCGTGGCTGCCGGGTGTTTGCGCTTGATGTGCCGGGGCGCCAGTGGAGCACGGAAGATCTGTCGCAGAAGTTGGCGGACTGGATGCAAGGCGGTTGCGATGTTGCGCTGCTGGTGGGTGGCCCAGAGGGTCTGTCGGCCGCGTGTCGGCAGCGCGCCGAGGGATTATGGTCGCTGTCACTGCTGACATTACCGCATCCTGTGGTGCGCATTGTGCTTGCTGAGCAGTTGTATAGGGCATGGAGTATTTTAAAAAACCATCCTTATCACCGTAAATAGTTCTTGACCCATGGCCGCCAATTTAATGGCGAATTCGTCAAGAATGTGACGCATTAATGGGTGTTATTGCAAGGATTATGGAAGAGCGCAACGATGTGGCAATGGCTGGCAAATAAAAGTGGTCATTTGGCGCGCGCCGCAGCATTGCTGTTGTGTGTCTTGCCGGGCGCCGTGAATGCGGAGGACGCTGAGCCATGGATCATGGTGGACAGCCGCCAGCAAACACTGACTGTCTTCGTGGGGCAGGACAAGGTGTTGAAGCATTTTCCTTATGTGGCGCTGGGACAGGGTGGTGTGGCCGGTGATCGTCACCGGGGTGATCGCACGACCCCCCTGGGCACATTTCATGTGGCATGGATAAACCCGAACAGCCGCTTTGACATATTCTTGGGCCTTGATTTTCCGTCGGTGGAAAATGCAGATCGCGCCTATCGCGACAACCTTATTGACGGCGACACCTACCGCAACATTCTCGACGCCGTTATCGAGCGTCGAATTCCTCCACAGGATACGCCGCTGGGCGGGCAGATCGGTATTCATGGCCTGGGTGGCAGAGACCCGCGCATGCACCGCAGCGTCAATTGGACCGATGGCTGTATTGCGCTGACCAACTCGCAGATCAGATCGCTGGCGCGTTTGGTACGGATCGGCACTAAGGTGTTGATCATCTAACGCGCATCATCCAGGAAATTTACCCCCGTCAAATCTTCCTCCACGCCGACAGGCGCCTCGCAACGTCGCCAAAGCCCGACGCGGTTTTTGTGTCTCACATCTGGCAAAACCCGTGCGACTGGATTACCCTGAAAAAGGTCTTAAGAAAGACCAGCCAATAATCGTGCTTAAATAATAAATGTAAGGAGACATTATGAACAAATTACTGAAACTGTCCCCCATCGTGTTGTCACTTGGCCTGGTGGCCTGTGCAACGGGCGGTGATGTGGATAAAATTCGTGCCATGGCTGAGCAGGCACAGGAAACCGCAAGCGCCGCTCAGGCCAAGGCGGATCAAGCGTTAAGCAAAACGGCTACGGCGCAATCCACTGCAGATCAGGCGTTGAGCAAGGCAACCAGCGCCGCTTCGACTGCAGATCAGGCCATGAGCAAGGCTAATGCTGCTCAATCAAACGCTGATCAGGTTATGGGCAAGGCTGATGAAGCCAATCGGAAAGCCGATCAAACCAACGAAAAAATTGACCGGATGTTTAGAAAGTCGATGGAAAAATAAGCGGCCAGTTGTAAGCCGCAAGAGAAGCCCCGCATGCCTTGCGCTACGGGGCTTTTAACTTTTCTGTAACCTGAGAAAAATCCTGGAGAACACTGTGTCAGTTGACCTGACGCTTAATTTCCGGTGGCTTGATGAAAGTCTCAAGCCCCAGGCTGGCCTGTATGAGTTTTTGGTGGGATTGCGCTTCGGTTTTGTTGGCAAAAGGGCCGGCCAGGACGCGATATCCTCCCGGTGCGGAAACATGTAGCGCCGGAATGGGCGGCCCCAGATGGCGCAGCATGGCAGTTAAGCGGTGCGCCTTGTCCATACTTTTGAAGTTGCCGGCCTGCACATACCATCGCTTGGTATCGAATGCCACTTTTTCGGATGGAGACAACGGGCCATCGTTATTTTCCGCGTTGACACTACGCGCGGGTGTTACGCTGGCGGGCGGGGGCGTTTCACGGGGTTCGCTGACGATAGGGAGGTCCGTAATGATATCTTCCAGCACCGGGCTGTTGGCCGATATGGGCAGAGGGTATCCTCCCCCGCGCCGGGTGATGCGGATGACGTTTCGCCAGTTAATGTCGCGGCGCTTTTCGCCCGAGGCGCCAATAATGACGTTGACGACGGGTGTCAGATTACCGTCCAGCGTTTTGGCGTCTTCTTCCAGCGGCTTATGCGTTTCCAGATACAACGTGCCGTCTCGCCATCCGGCGAGGTACGGCTGATTGGAAATCTGGACAGACACGCCGACGGGGATTTGGTCGAACAGTCTGGCGATGTCCTCGGGGTAAAGGTGAATGCACCCGTGGCTGACGCGCATGCCTATGCCGGAAGGTTTGTTGGTGCCGTGGATAAGGTAGCTTGGCAGACCAAGCCGGAAGGCATATTGTCCCAGCGGATTGTCGGGGCCGGGCGGCACTACCGACGGCAAGGGCTCACCCTTTTTGGCGTGCTCTTCCTGAATGGAAACTGGAACAGTCCAGGTGGGATCCTTCTGCTTGGAAACCACTTTGGTGGCGCCCAAAGGGGTAGACCAGCCCTCTTTGCCGATGCCAATCGGGTGCGTGATGACTACAGCGGATTCGCCAGATCGGAAGAGCGTCGTGTAGGGCAAGAGTGTCATTCCAGCTGTGTAGATCTCGGTGG
>CAMTYI010000179.1:0-1192 GCA_947085925.1 uncultured Gammaproteobacteria bacterium | reverse complement strand
TAAATCCCGGCTAACGCTAACATCATATCCAGCCATCGCTTCTTCTCCGTTTGGTTGATTAACGTCTCGGAATCGTCAATTTACCAAACCGAAGCGGTGGCTACTCCACTAAATTATTTACAGCAGTTTACGGACTCAATCGGCGACATTGTTGACCATGCCAAAGACCCAGCCATAATCGAGCTTTTTCGGGGTCGCTTCAGGTATCTGGAGGTTTGTCGTATCTGTGCGGGTACGATCAAACGGGATCGGTCTTGGTGAGTCTTGTAGAGTCAGGCTATGCTTATTGGCAGCCTTGATCAGTTTATCCAGATTCCAGCTCAATATGTCGCTGGAGGGTGGGTTGGTGTCGCCGATCTCTGCCCAATAGTTAATGTTGCCCCATAGCGATTTCCCATCCGATGAAATACGCAGGTCTTTGATGGAGGCGTTGATGATGGGGGTAGTGGACCCCAGATACTCCGGTTTTTCGTCAAATGGGTTTTTGATAATACCAACTTTGCCGCCTTCCTGTTTGCCAAACATGGAACCATCAGCATAGCCCGGGTTGTTAAATATCATGTGGTAGTCGGCGACCAGTGCGCACTCGGTTTTTGTGAGCTTATCGTAGTAATACACGGCGCCTTGGGAACGCTGAATATTCATTTGATATTTGTTACCCAGAAAATTACTTAATTTATCTGACATCCCCTTTAAAATAGAGGTGGCCTTGGCTTCGCCGCTAAAGCTACCATCGGGATTCAGTGGTAATATGACGGTGTCTGTGCCACGGTTGTAATCCAGCGTGTTAGAGAGCAGGAAGCGAACCTCCGTCGGTATGCCGTTGGTTGTGGTTTTGATGGTTGCAGGGGTGATGTATTGTGGGCCTTTGCCGGTATTGTTGTCGGTGAAACCGACTATCCTGGTCGCATTGCCCGGCGCACTCAAACTGCCTGGCTCGCTCGCTGATGGGGGTGCTTCTTTAAGGGCATTAAGGTCGAGGACAAAAACCTGACCTGTGCTGTCTTGCTGATTACCCACCCGCAGAGGGAGATTGTTCTTGCTTGCGGTAACTGCGAGGTAGTTGCCCCCGGTGTCAGGATAGTTGTCGTGTCACCGGAATGGAGCAAACCATAAGCCGGGGGCGGAAAGCAGTGAGAAATGATTCGATATTCACCGGAGCGTAAAGCGGCTGTTCTGAAGAAGTTGTTAC
>CAMTYI010000178.1:0-28947 GCA_947085925.1 uncultured Gammaproteobacteria bacterium | reverse complement strand
GGTTGCAGATCTGGGGCTTGAGGCGCATGTGACATTTCTGGGTTCCATATCGCCGGAGGATCTCAAGATTCCATTGTCCGCCGCCGATGTCTTTGTGCTTGCCACGCGCAACGAAGGTTGGGCCAACGTTTTCCTCGAAGCCATGGCGTGCGGCTTGCCGGTGGTTACCACTGATGTAGGTGGGAATGCCGAAGTTGTGTCGAGCCAAGAACTGGGGATGGTAGTGCCTTTTGGGATGGCTGAAGAATTGCGGTCGGCGCTTTCTCAAGCGCTTGAAAAAGACTGGGATCGGAACGCCATCATAGCCTATGCTCAGGCAAATTCCTGGGATGATCGGGTAAGGGTTTTAACCGATGAATTTGTCAGCCTGACCGCAAAGGGGACAAGCTGAAATGAATCCCTCCATAGCGCGACGTGTCATTTATCCATTGCATGAGCATTTGATGCATCGTCCAACTTTTCCGTATCTGGATACATTGGAACGCAGCCAGTGGCTTTCCAGAGAAGATGTCGAAAAATTGCAGATGGTCAAGCTTGGCGAGTTACTTGAACTGGCACTCCAGCACAGCCCCTGGCACGCCAAGCGTATCCGCGAGGCGGGTATAGCGTTGGGAGAGGGTGCGCCACTCACAATGAAAGACCTCCAACGCCTGCCTACAATGAATAAGGCAGACGCGATGGTGAACGTTGATGATATCGCTTGGCGCGACGCCCCAGGCGGGGCATTCAAATACAACACCGGCGGTTCCAGCGGCCAGCCCTTGATCTTCTACTACGGCCGTTGGCGTCAGGCATCCGATGCAGCAGGGCGCATTCGTGCGCGCCGTTGGTGGGGCGTTGATGTGGGTGACCGGGAAGTCTATCTGTGGGGGGCGCCTGTGGAGTTAAGTAAAACGGACCGCATTAAAACCCTGCGCGACCGTATGCTTAATCAACTGGTTTTAAACGCCTTCGATATGTCGATATCAAATATGGATGCCTATATCGACGCCATCCAAAATTTTCAACCAAAGTGTATCTATGGGTATGCCAGTAGCGTGGCGCTCTTGGCGGCAAGGGTTGAAGAGCGCGGCATAAAGTTTAATTTGCCCGATCTGAAAGTGGTATGTACTACTGGTGAGCCGCTTTATCCCTACCAAAGAACATTGATCCAGACGGTCTTTGGTGTGCCGGCAGCCAATGAATTCGGCAGCCGCGACATTGGTTTTACCGCCCATGAAACACCTGAAGGCCAGATGCTGCTCATGAGCGAAAGTATCATTCTCGAAGTTCTCGACCCGAATGGCCGCCCCGTTGCCCCCGGTCAAATTGGAGAAGCAGTGATGACAGGCCTATGTTCCCAGGCCCAGCCATTTATCCGCTATCGTACAGGTGACATGGTGCGCTGCGCCGATGAAGTGTGTAAAGAAGGTAGGGGGCTGCACGTTATTTCAGAAGTGATCGGCCGCACCACGGATTTTATTATTCACCCGGATGGCACGGTGATGCACGCCCTGGCGGTAATTTATGTGTTAAGAGCGATTGACGGGATAGGTGAATTTAAACTTATCCAGCACACCGTGGACAGGGTGGAAATTCTGGTCGTTCCGAGTCAGCGCTGGCAACCTGATTTCAGCAATAAAATCATACGGGGAATCCAGGCGCGATTGAGTGTGGATGTCAGGGTTGAAGTGCGTCTGGTGGACGACATTCCTCCAGAAGCCTCCGGGAAGCACCGTTATGTTGTCAGCCATGTGGCGCTGCCTGCTGGGGCAGGCGCTATCGAGCAGTCTTTCTGAGTAGAGAAATAAAGAATGAACCTCAGTAAACTTATTGCTTATAAACCCTGGCGGCCTCGCCATCTGCGTCTCATCGTCCAGGATGTGATGGCACTGTCGAGCCAGCCCGAACGGGATCATATTACCCATCTGCGGGCGGCCATAGAGTGGCTGTGTGTGGCACAAGATATAAGGGACGGAAAGTCCGATGCCGGCGGCGTCTCGGCAGGCTGGAGTTTTGAGGATGAGTGGCTGCCAAGTTACCCGGAAACAACCGGCTATATCATCGAAACGTTTATAGCAGCCGCGAAGCTGTTAGATCAGCCTGAATTATTGCGCCGGGCGCACCGCATGATCGACTGGGAACTATCGGTACAGCAGGCCGACGGTGCCTTTCCCGGCCACTTCGGTGAACCCGGTAGCCAGCCTGTCATTTTCAACACCGGGCAGATTATGCACGGCATGTTGGCGGGTTATCTGCAACTGGGTCGCTCAGAGTGCTTGCTTGCCGCAGTAAAAGCCGGGCACTGGCTAGCCAGGCAGCAAGATGAAGATGGTTGCTGGCGTCGCTATGAGCATAACGCACTACCTCACACCTACAACACCCGTGGAACCTGGGCCTTGCTCAGCGCAGGGCTGGTCGCGGAAGAGCCAGTGTTGAAAAATGCAGCGATACGCAATCTCGACTGGGCGCTTACCCAGCAGACGGATTCGGGCTGGTTTGCCACCAATGCGTTTACCCTAGACCGGCCACCGTTTACTCACACGATTGCCTATGCCATCCGGGGATTCCTCGAAAGTGGCATATTGCTGGGTGATGAGCGATATATCGGGGCGGCAATCAAAGCGGCCAAAGCCATGTCAGCGGCACAGCGTCAAGACGGCTGGCTTGCGGGAACATACAGCGATGGCTGGGTTCCTGAATCACGCTATTGCTGCCTCACAGGCGTTGCGCAAATGAGCCTTAACTGGACGCGTCTGGCACAGGATTGCGGCGTAATCGAGTTCAAGGAACCTGCGCGCCGCGCTCTGAGCTATCTGAAAAAAAATCATCGGCTCAATGATCCATGCAATACAGTAAAAGGCGGAATCCCAGGATCAGCTCCCATCTGGGGAGGCTATTCAAGGTTTGAATATCCCAACTGGGCCGCAAAATTTTTCTCGGATGCGCTGATGATGGACATGGCGGACATCGCCATACCACCCGTACCCGACGTAAAAAAGGCTCAGATCCATGTCTAAACTGACGATTATGATCCTCTGCGGACGCTCGCCACGTCATTTACATGTGGCTAACAGGTTGTGCCGCGCCGCCAATCCGGTAGCCATAGTCCAGGAGACAGGAAGCCAGTGGAGCGCAAAAAAGATTGCGAAGCTGCTAAGGCCCGACAATTTCTTTCGTAAAGTGTGGCGCTGGCTGCGTGACCGGAAACGCTATACAGGCGGTGGCGAAGCTACTTTTTTCTTTGGTGATAAAAACCCTCACCTTGAAAGAAAAGATTTACTGGTGGAAGTGCCACACATCAACCATCCGGATGTCATTGCATTGGTTGAAAAACACAATCCAGATATCATCGCCGTATTCGGCACATCATTGATACGTGGAGAGTTGCTGAAAAAAGGCCGAATAGGCATCGTGAATTTACATGGCGGCCTCTCGCCAAACTACCGTGGCGCCGACAATACGTTTTGGGCACTTTACAACAAGGAGCCGGAGCAGGTGGGTTGCACCCTCCATTTTATCGATGCTGGCATAGACTCAGGCAAGCTCATTGCCCACATCAGCCCGGCGGTGGAAGAGGGGGATGATGAATTGACTCTCTTCTGGCGAGCCGTGCGTGACAGCGCAGAAATTTATGCGGAACTGTTTGACCGACTGGAACAGGGAGAGCAGTTAGGCCAGGCACAAACCAGCAAAGGGCATCTTTACCAAGTGAAGGATCGCGGCTTGCAGCATGAGCGTAAAGTCGCGGAGTTACTGCGCAATGGGCTCTTGAAAGGGACCCGTCTACAACAACGCGTTTTCTGGTTCAGGAAATAAAAAAGTGGCGACATGAGAGATATTTTCGTAACCCTGGTTGTCCTGGGCACCTTGCCATCAATATTCCTGCAACCTTACATTGGAATATTGCTCTGGTCGTGGCTTGGGTATATGAACCCACACCGCTTATCCTGGGGCTTTGCCACTGATTTTCCCTTCGCCATGATCGTAGGGGTTGTCACGCTCGTTGCTTTTATTTTCTCAAAAGAATCCAAGCGTATTCCATGGACCAAGGAAACCATCCTGTTGCTAGTATTCATTCTATGGATGCTGGTAACCACCTTTTTCGCACAATATTCCGACTTGGCGTGGCTGCAGATGGAGAAAGTCGCCAAGATTCAGATAATGATATTTCTGACACTGATACTCATTAATACCCGCGAGCGCCTGCATGCACTGGTTTGGATTATCGCCTTGTCATTGGGATTTTATGGTGTAAAGGGCGGGATTTTCACTATGACCAGCGGTGGCAGCTATCATGTAATGGGGCCGAATGGGACATTTATCGGTGGCAATAACGAAATTGGCCTTGCGCTTATCATGACCATCCCGCTGATGCGTTATCTTCAATTAAATAGCCGACAGATATGGCTGCGCAACGGTCTTGCGGGAGCGATGTTTTTCACCATCATCGCGATATTGGGGACGCAATCACGCGGTGCGTTATTGGGCATGGCCGTAATGGGGCTTTTTCTTCTCATGAAAAGCCGTCAGAAGGCCATCCTGCTAATTCTTTTGGCTATTGCCGCTCCTGCGGCATTATCTTTCATGCCTCAATCCTGGTTTGACCGCATGCATACCATCAAGACATATGAGGCTGATGAATCGGCCCAAGGGCGGATTGAAGCATGGCAATTTGCGCTTGATACTGCCGCAAAAAACCCTATCACGGGAGGCGGCTTCGAAATCTTTACCGGACGAACCGAAGCCCATAGCATTTATTTTGAGATTCTTGCTGAACAAGGCTTTGTGGGCCTAATCCTGTTTTTGGTGCTATGGCTCCTGGCGTGGCGCACGGGAAGCTGGGTAATCAAAAACGCCAAGGAAATCCCTGATGCAAAATGGCTGTCTGATCTGGCCTCCATGCTTCAAGTGAGCCTGATTGGATATGCAGTGGCAGGAACCTTTTTAGGCTTGGGATATTTCGATCTTTACTACCACTTGTTCGCCATGATGGTGCTGTGCAAGGTGTTAATGCTAAAGGCTCAGGCGGGACAACCCTCCACAGGGACCAAAGGGCAACTTGCACCATGGTTTGCGAAGCCAGCCGTGAACCTGAAAACCACAGGTGTAATCCACCAAACACACAAAAAACCCAACTAACAGAGACTTGACACCCCCTTTTTCTTGAGTAAGATATGTACATGCACCGTCCATGTACATAAACAACTATCTGCGGAGAGAAGCATGACTGCAACAGCAAACGAGCGGATCGTGGTTCAAACCACGCCGCAAGAAAAGAGAGCCATTAGTGTAAAAGCCAAAAAACTCGGTTTACCTGTCTCTGAACTGATGCGTCGAGGCGCCGCCGCCTACAATTCGGCAGAGGCGGACGAAGAATTGGGTGTGGTAGCCGATGCCGCAATGGCGGCAGCTAATCGCGCTTCCGATTCGATTGATGAAGTACTGGCCTTTGTTGAAGAAAGTAATAAGCGAATTGCTGCAATGGAAGAAAAAGCGGCCAAAGCCAGGAAGACAGCATAATGGGTGTTACAGAACGTGTATGGGGCGCCCTGACATCAATGATCAAGCTGGAGGACAAGGTTGTTCGTCAAGGGGAGATCATTAAGACACAGCAGACCAAAATCGAGAATCTGACCGAGCGTCTAATAAAACTGGAAACGACTATTGAACTCTTGATTCGCGCTAGCGAACATAGACGGGTCAAGTGACCGGAATACAGCCTATGCAAACCACGGCGTGCGCCGTTGCTGAGTCTTAAATTTATTAATTTAACATAATATACATTATGCGAAGTTAAAGTGTGCTTGGCGAAGGCGCCAATTGCAGCCACAAAGATCATTCAAAGGCCCAAATAACCTGTTCTATTTCCGCAACATATCCTGTAAATATTTCCACACGTTGTCCAGAACCCTTGGTTGTGCAGCCGCAGCAGGATGCAGGCCGTCACCCTGCATGAGCGAGAAATCGGTGGCGACACCTTCCAGCAGGAACGGTACGAACGGTACGCGATAGCGTTTGGCAAGATCAACGTAGGTCTCATGGAACTTCCGGGTATAACTCGGGCCATAGTTGGGAGGCAGGCGCATTCCTAGCAGCAGCACCTGAGCATTGCTCCTGCGGCTCTGTTCTATGATGGCGGCGAGGTTGCTACGCATTTCATCCAGTGGCAGGCCACGCAAACCGTCGTTGGCGCCCAACTCGACAATCACAACGGCTGGCTGATGGATTTTCAGGGCTTGCCCTATGCGCGCCAGTCCGCCGCTCGTGGTTTCACCGCTGATACTGGCGTTGATGACCCGGTAATTGCCGAGACGCTGTTGCAATAAGGATACCCAGCCTGAATTTTGATCTATGCCATACCCTGCGCTTAAACTGTCACCCAACACCAATATAACGGGCGTAGGCGCCGCACTACTGGAGAATGGAATTGCAAAAAAAATCAGCAACAGGAGTCTATTGAACATGCCCGATGGTTCCTCATACCCGATCGTGCGGGCGGAAAATTTAGCCAAGCAGGTCAACAGCCCGGAAGGCGAGCTGGTGTTGCTGCATGACATAGATCTTACCATTGTACCGGGCGAGGCCGTGGCGATTATAGGTGCCTCGGGTTCCGGCAAATCCACCTTGCTGGGGCTATTGGCAGGGCTGGACACCCCGAGCTGCGGCCAGGTGTGGATTGATGGCACTGACCTGTTCGCGCTGGACGAAGATGGCCGCGCCCGCCTGCGCGGGGCGATGATCGGCTTTGTCTTCCAGTCTTTTCAATTGCTGCCCAATCTCACCGCACTGGAGAATGTGATGCTGCCGCTGGAGCTCGCCGGACGAGATGACGCGCGTGATGTGGCGCGAGCAGTGCTGGCACGCGTCGGGCTGGACGCGCGCAGGAATCACTATCCCAAACAATTGTCGGGCGGCGAACAGCAACGCGTGGCGATTGCGCGCGCCTTCGCTCCGCAACCGAAACTGCTGTTCGCCGACGAACCGACCGGCAACCTCGACCGCGCCACCGGCAAACGCGTGGCCGATCTGCTCTTCGAAATCAATCAGGAACTGGCCACAACCCTGATTCTGGTGACCCATGATGAGACACTGGCGCAGCGCTGCAACCGGCGTCTCGAACTCGAAACCGGCAGATTGAAGGTAGAAGCATGAACACGCTCGCGCTGGCCATGCGCATGCTGCGGCGCGACTGGCGCGCCGGTGAGCTGCGCGCGCTAGCGCTGGCGCTCATCGTCGCAGTCACCAGCGTCACCGCCGTGGGTTTTTTCACTGACCGCATCGACCAGGCCCTGCACCGTCAGGCCAACGAACTGCTGGGTGCGGATCTGTTGATCGCCTCGGATCACCCACTGGCAAATGAGCTGCGTTCAATCGCGCACCAGAATAATCTACGCAGCGCCGAAACACTGGATTTCCCCAGCATGGTAGTCGCGGGTGAAAAAACCCATCTGGCGGAAATCAAGGCGGTGAGCGACGGCTATCCATTGCGGGGAAAACTGTACACCGCGCCGCAGCGCTTTATGCCCGACTCCCCATCCTCCGGCATCCCCCAACCGGGCACTGTATGGCTGGACGCAGGACTGCTTGGCCCACTCAATATCGTGGTCGGCGACCGTATCAGCGTGGGCGAAGCGCAGCTCACCGTCGCGGCGGTGCTTACCCGCGAACCCGCGCGGGGCGGTGATCTGTTCAGCATTGCACCGCGCCTGATGCTCAATCTGGCCGATCTGCCCAACACCCAACTGGTACAGCCTGCTAGCCGCATCCGCTACCGGCTGCTAGTGGCGGGAGAGGCAAAAAATATCGCGGCCTACCGCACCGCCATTGCGCATCGCTTGAAACCAGGCGAACGCATTGAGGGCGTGGAAGATGCCCGCCCCGAGCTGCGCACCGCGCTGAACCGTGCGCAAAGCTTTCTCGGCTTGGCGGCACTGGTCAGCGTGATGCTCGCGGGCGTTGCTGTGGCCATCGCCACACGCCGCTTCATGACACGCCATCTTGATAACTGCGCCATGATGCGCTGCCTGGGCGCAGTACAGTCGGACATCACACGCATTTACGTATACCAGATTCTTTTGCTGGGGCTGACTGCCAGCCTGCTCGGCTGCATGCTGGGCTATGCGGCGCAGGGTGTACTGGCACAGGTATTGGGGACAATGGTGACCGCCGAACTACCCCTGCCCTCGCTACAACCGGTAGTGTTCGGCGTGCTCACCGGCATGATCACCCTCGCCGCCTTTGCCCTGCCACCACTGCTGCAACTCAAGCGTGTACCACCGCTACGCGTGTTGCGGCGCGACATCGGCACACCACCAGCGAGCAGCCTTACTGCCTATGGATTTGGCATAGCGGCACTGGCGGGACTCATGCTATGGCAGGCCGGAGACCTTAAACTCGGCGGATATGTGCTGGGAGGAACCGCTGCCGCACTGCTGGTACTCACTGCATTCGCCCTGGCGCTAATCAGTGCCTTACGCCTGTTACGCCACCGTGCTGGTGTGGCGTGGCGCTTCGGCATTGCCAACATCACGCGTCGCGCACAGGGCAGCGTAGTGCAAATTCTGGGTTTCGGCATTGGCATCATGGCATTACTGCTACTCACCCTGGTGCGCGGCGACTTGCTCAAAGACTGGCAAAAAAGTCTCCCTGCCGACGCACCAAACCGCTTCCTTATCAACATTCAGCCCAATCAGGTGCCTGCCATACACGATTTTTTAACCCGTGAAAACGGCACCGAACCCACACTATTCCCCATGATTCGCGCACGCCTCACCGGCATCAATGACAAGGCGATATCCGCAAACACCTATACCGACGAACGCGCGCAACGTCTGGTATCGCGCGAATTCAACCTGTCCTGGGGCGCACACATGCAGTCCGACAACCAACTCGTCGCAGGACGCTGGTGGAGCGCGGCAGAGCACGGTGAACGTGTTTTATCAGTGGAAGAAGGTCTCGCCAAAACACTGGGGATTACTCTCGGCGACACGCTGCACTACATGGTCGGCGGAGACGAGTTCACCGCCAAGGTCACCAGTCTGCGCAAAGTGGAATGGGATTCGATGCGCGCCAATTTCTTTGTGATGGCACCGCCCGGCGCACTCGACGGTTATCCCGCCAGCTACATCACCAGCCTCTATGTGCCGCAGAACAAGCCGGAGCTGATGAACAAACTGGTCAAGGCGTTTCCCAATGTCACCGTGATCGACGTGGCCGCGATCATGGCCCAAGTGCGCCTGATCATGGAGCGCGTCGGCCTTGCCGTGGAATACGTGTTTCTGTTCACTGTCATGGCGGGCCTGCTGGTGCTATATGCCGCCATTCAGGCCACGCTGGATGAACGCATCCGCGAAAGCGCCATCCTGCGCACCCTGGGCGCGCGGCGCGGACAATTACTGACAGGACTGTTTTCCGAATTCGCCGTGCTCGGCCTGCTCGCCGGGCTGGTAGCCTCCACCGCCGCCACCCTGCTGGGCTACCTGTTGGCTACCCATGTATTCCACCTACCGTTCTCACTGAATTTCTGGATATGGCTAACCGGAATCGTGGGCGGCACCTTGGGCGTGGGCCTGGCAGGCCTGCTCGGCACACGCTTTATCTTGCAGAGGCCACCGTTGGAGGTGTTGCGGAATAGTGGTTGATTTTATATCATCCCGTCGCACTAAAACCGCACGCTCAATAATCCGAGGAAACATTAATGACAAAAATCACAACGCTCACCATTCGTGGATTCCTTTCCCTCAGTCTGCTCGCCGCAACAACCGCCGCAACAGCGGGGGATTTCAAACCCATGGTCAGGATGAACCTTGATTTCGGTGGCGATCAGATTGGCACGGTGATATATACAAACGGAAAATCGACTGACCTAAAGGCAGGGCAATTACTCACTTTCAGTGGCGGGGTGTTGTATCGGCCTGTTGCAAGCAATTATGCCGTGGAAACGACCATCGGTTACAAGTTCGACAAAGCCAATGCAACAAACGGCACGGCCGAATTTACTCGCATCCCTCTCGACCTGGTAGCTTCATACAGAAAGAACAAGCATCGTTTTGGAGGCGGCTTCACTTACCACATGAACCCAAAATTTACATGCGATTTGGCGTCAGTGTGTGCTGGTTCTGTAACCTTTTCCAATGCGCTGGGGGCGATCGTCCAGTACGCCTACGGCGTTGAAATGGCAAGTGGCTCGATAATCGATTTTGGCGTGCGCTACACCTCGATCAAATACGAAGCAAATGGTGGCGGAAAAGTCGACGGCAGCGCACTTGGCTTTTTTACAGGGTTCGCGTTCTGATTTCGCACTTCCAAGTCGTTTCCAGCTTACATACTACTTCTTGCGCGCCTTGACGATAAGGCCATCGTTCTGGATGCGCAAGGGGTCGTTTTCTCCCAATAAGGTATTGGACTTGGCCGCCAGATCCGCCGCCTGTGCCAAGCGGCCCTGTTGCTGACGAACCAACGCCAGGCGATGCCAGATTATGGGATTTTTAGGCTCAAGGCGCAGCGCCCTTTCCAACGTGGCAACGGCACTGCCCAATTTCTTTGCTTTTACCAGCCGCTCCGCCTTCTTGAACATATCGGTGACAGCTGAACTGGTCGTTTGAGTGGCTTCCGGCGCAGGCGTTGTCGAAGAGGACAGCACGGTAGAAGGTGGCGCTGCGTTGACTTCTTTCGGTGCGACTTTCTGCTCGCTGGAAACGGGGGGCGGCTCCTTGGGCGCGGCGGCGGGTTTATCCTTGCTCATGTGCGAGGCACAACCTGCCAGCAGCAATGTGACGGCCATGCCCATCATGGCAGACTTAATGTGATTACTCATGTTCAGTTTCATTGCACTACCTCGTCGAGCCAGTTAACGGCTTTATCCACCGCATTATTCAGTGCATCGCCAATATCATCGGCAGGAGTAGCGGGCTCTTCAATACAAGGCGCCATCGCAGCAGGGGCCGAGCCGCGCATAAACGGCATCTGTGCGGCGCCCGTGCATCCCGCCATGCTGCGCAAGCGCGTCCGCTGATCAATCCAGACCCACTCAATGCCTTTCGGTGCTTCCAAACGCAACGGCTGCGCGCCAATGCGCATCATAACATCACCCCAGGCCTGTAATGCACCGGTCGCGCCAGTCAGCCCCGTCGAGCGGTTATCATCACGGCCCATCCATACCACTGCAAGCCGGTCGCCGGTAAACCCTGCAAACCAACTATCGCGTAAATCATCGGTAGTGCCGGTTTTTCCTGCCACTGACCACGACCACGGCACGCGTGAATACAGGGACACCCCGGTGCCGTTGTGCATGACATCCTGTAACGCGCGATTGAGCAAATAGACTGGGGCGGGATCAAAGGCCTGCTTGACGGTGACATCATAGCTGCGCAACGGCTTGCCTTCCCTGCTCAATACCTCGCGGATGGCGCGCAACGGGGTGTTAAAGCCGCCGCTGGCCAGCGTCTGGTACATCTGGGTAACCTCGAAAGGCGTCAGCTCGGCGGCCCCAAGCAACAGCGAAGGGTAAGGCTTGAGCTTCTCCTTGACCCCGAGGCTTGCCATCGTATGCAGCACATTTTTTACGCCGACACCCATACCCAATCGTACCGTAGCAAGGTTGTAGGAGCGGGCCAGTGCGGTCTTGAGGGGCACCCAACCATGAAACTGCCGATCATAGTTGGAGGGCCTCCAGGGCTGCCCACCCGGATTCTTGAGCGTCAGCGGACCATCGTCGAGCAGGCTGATCAGTGTGTATTTCTTGGGATTGGTCAGCGCAGTGAGGTACACGGCGGGCTTGACCAACGATCCGATGGGACGCCTGGCATCCAGCACCCGGTTAAAACCAGCGGAATCGGCATCACGTCCACCCGCCACCGCCAGCACTTCTCCACCGTCACTGCTGGTGACAATCGCAGCGCCTTCCAAACTGCCCGCAGGCAAACGCTGCTGTTTTTCCAGGCTTTCAACACGGCTTTTAATCGCGCCAGTTACAGCATTTTGCACCAGCGGGTCGAGCGTGGTAAGGATTTGCAAACCGGCCGAATTCAGGTCTTGCTCCTGATAATCACGCCGCAACTGGCGGCGTACCAGATCTATGAAAACAGGAGAAAGCGCTGCGCTGCTCGCCGCCTTGGCTGTCACACCCAACGGCGCGGCCTGTGCGGTGCGCGCCTGGGCTTCTGTAATACTGCCCTGCTCCGCCATTATTTGAAGCACCTGGTTGCGCCGGGCAAGCGCGCGCACGGGATGGCGGCGCGGGTCGTAATAAGACGGGCCACGCACCAACCCCACCAGCAGCGCCAGCTCGGGCAGTTGCAGATCGCTCAACGGGCGGCGGAAATAGAACCAACTGGCGCGCCCAAAACCGTGTATGGCGTGCTTGCCGGACTGCCCCAGATAGATCTCATTGCAATAAGCCTCAAGGATCTCGTCTTTCTCATAATGCCACTCAAGCTGCCATGACATGATGGCTTCCTTGAGCTTGCGTGTCATGGTGCGTTCATTGCTGAGGAAAAAATTCTTCACCAACTGCTGGGTCAAGGTGCTGCCGCCCTGCACCATCTCGCGCGCCCGCACATCGACCCACAGGGCGCGCGCCACGGCGATGGGGTCAACGCCATTATGTTCACGGAAATTGCGGTCTTCCACCACAAGCAAAGCCTTGATGAGTGGAGCAGGCACTTCTTGAAGACGCACGAAAACCCGATCCTCATTGTGCGCCGGGTAGATCTTGCCGATCAGCACCGGATCGAAACGCGCCAGCGCCAGAGGCTTACCGCTGCCCAAATGTTGCAAACTCATCAGGCGGTCGCCGGAAAATACCGCCCGCAAGGCAACCGAATTTTCCCGACCGTCGCCAAAGGTAAAGGGGCGCGTCACCACTCGAAATTCGTCCCCATTACGCGCATAACTACCGGTGAGCCTTTCGCCCCCGGTTTGGCGATACCCCAGCATTTGCAACTCTTCTGCGAATTGCGCACTGCTTATACGGGCATCAGGGACAAGTTCGAGCGGACGCGCATAAACCTGCGCGGGCAGCGCCCAGCGATTACCCTCGAACTGGCTGCGCACGGTATGATCGAGATAGGCGATATAGCCCACCACCGCCAGCAGCAGCATGAGCAACACATACCTGACCGCAGGGCTGCCCAAACCGCGAAAAAACCAGTTACGAACAGAGGGGGGAGGTGAATGTTTTTGAGAGGATTGAGATGACATCTTTTACAATTGTCTCAAGATATCCGAAGCAAATCCAGTTTATTGAATTAAATGAAATAATTTCATATATTTAGGAATAACCCCAAACCTCCGGTGGACTGACATTCCGAACATGAGCACATTATTTTGGATAAATCCCGCTGACGGCGCGCATTCATTCCCCTCCGTTGAACACGCCTTCCGCGAACCGAACGGCCTGCTCGCGGCGGGTGGCGATCTCACACCCGCTCGTCTGATCAATGCCTACCGCAGCGGCATTTTCCCCTGGTACAGCGAAGGGCAACCCATACTCTGGTGGTCCCCCGACCCTCGCGCTGTGCTGTTCCCATCACGCCTGAAAGTATCGCGCAGCCTGCGCAAGACGCTCAAAAAAGGAGAATTTAAGGTAACATTGGACACCGCCTTCCGCCAGGTGATGCAAGCCTGCGCTGCGCCGCGCACCGACGATGGGGGCACATGGATCACCGATGATATGCTCGACGCCTATTGCCGTCTGCATGAGCTGGGCATTGCCCACTCCGTGGAGGCCTGGCGCGGCGATGAGCTGGTGGGCGGGTTGTATGGTGTCGCAATCGGCAGGGTGTTTTTCGGCGAGTCCATGTTCAGCCGTGCCACGGATGCCTCCAAGGTAGCGTTTGTCCACCTGGTGCAGCAACTGGAACGCTGGGGCTATGCCGTGATCGACTGCCAGGTAGGCTCCAGCCACTTGCAGAGCCTGGGAGCCGAAGATATCAGCCGCGCCGATTTCAAGAAATTATTGGAACAATGGAGTGACATACCAGACCACGCCGCACCGTGGCGAATTGAATGCGGACACTGCGGCATATGACCACCCCGCCACGCACCCTGGCCTTATACAGCGGCACGCCACACCCCTGCAACTACCTGCCGGGGCGCACGGCAACGACCCTGTTTCCCGATCCACGGATGCCCGTTGATACACACCTCTACAGCCAGCTTATTGACCATGGCTTTCGGCGCAGCGGCGAACACATATACCGTCCCCATTGCCAAAGTTGCAACGCCTGCATCCCGGTGCGAGCGCCCGTCGCCGCTTTTCAACCCAACCGCGCGCAGAAACGTACCTGGCGACGTAATGAAGACCTGCAAGTAAGCCGTGTGGCCACCGCACGCAACAAGGAGCACTTCGCGCTCTACCGGCGTTATCTCGCCACCCGCCACCCCGGCGGCGGCATGGACGACCCCGACCCGGAGAATTATCTGTCTTTTTTCATAAACCCCCGGATCGACACCGCCTTTTATGAATTCAGGCTGCAAGGCCAATTACTTGCCGTGGCCGTAGTCGATCATCTCGAACGAGGGCTGTCAGCGGTCTACACCTTCTTTGACCCGAACCACGATGCGCGCAGCCTGGGGGTGTATGCCGTGCTGTGGCAGATCGAGGAAGCACGGCGCCTCGGCCTGCCGTGGATCTATCTGGGTTACTGGATCAAGGAGTCGCCCAAGATGCGCTATAAAAACCAGTATCGCCCGCTGGAGGCTTACCGGGACGGGTGCTGGAGTATTATTGATCCGGCTTTATGACGAGATTATGGGTTGAACCCGTTTTGCTTGCGCACCGCGCATTTTATGGCCAATAGCGGACCAAGGCGAAGTCATAAAGGTTGCTGCTGGGGCGCTGACTTCTGCCAGCCATAATAATCTTGTTGTTTTGATCCGATTGAATCAACATGTCAAATGCCACATCCCCATCAGAACGCACGGGTGTAATCACCCTCCCCGCCACTCCAAAACTGCTATCCAGCGCGCCATTCGCACTATAGCGAGTCATGGCAAAATCAGCGTCATTGCCATTTGAGGCCACCCCCGCCGTGAGGATCTTGCGATCCTCCTGAACGGTGACAGCGAAAGCCACCGCGTTGCGATTTACATCGGCGGATGTAATCACTATGCCGTCATCCGAGAAGCCGGTATCCAGGACACCCTCCGCGCTATAGCGGGCAAGACTGAAATCCGTACCGCCAGAAACATTCTCAACGGTACCGGCCGCGATGATTTTGCCATCCGGCTGAATAGCCACAGACAGCACCGCATTATCCTTGCCTGACGTAATAGCTGTAATCACCTTGCCTGTGCCAGCGCCAAACCCGGTATCCAGGCTACCGTTCCCATCAAAGCGGGCCAGCGCGAAGTTGGCGTTGGCACCCTGATTGGCATACCCCGCCACAATAATCTTGCCGTCTTCCTGAATAGCAATGGCACGCGCAACACTGGCACTGTTGCCAACAGTCGCGGTGACCTTGCCGTCGTTACTGAAGCTGGTATCCAGCTTGCCGGTTTGATCGTAGCGGGCCAACGCGAAATCGACCGCAGTCAAACCGCTTCCAAATATAATGGAATTGGCCTGATATGCGTCAATAAAGATAGGAATCGTCGTTGCGCCTTGTAGACTGCTAAAACCCGTCACTAAGATCTTGCCATCCTTCTGAATCGCAAGCGCATAAACCACATCATTCCGACCATCGAAATCGGTAGTTACGATGCCGCTCACTCCGAAGTTGGTATCAAGCGCGCCATTCGAGTTATATCGTACAAGGGCGAAGTCGTTGTCATTAGGGGCTTTGGCAACAAGTCCCGCCACTACAATCATGCCATCGGCATCGATTTTCATGGCGTGCGCGATGTCATCCTTACCACCGCCGAGATCAGTTGTCACGATACCCTTTGTGCCAAAGCTCGCATCCAGGATGCCATCCTTGTTATAGCGCGCCAGCGCAAAATCCCAGTCGTTGCCATTCCAAGCGGAACCGGCAACAATGATCATACCGTTCCGCTGAATAGCGACGGCCCTGGCTTCACTTGAGCCGTCATTTGAAAATGGGGTAATCGCGACCGACGCATTGGCGGCATTACCTGTACCACCTCCACCTGTACCACCCGTGCCGTCACCGCCAAAACCAGCATCCACCGATCCCGAACGGCTGGTAGTAAAGCTCCAGACATAATCTCCCGTCGGCGAGTTGGCATTCAACGCATTGTTTGACATATCTGTCACAGATGCCGCTTTGATCGTCACGGTATAGACGGTGTCGTATTTAAGGGGAGCAGCGGGTGTAAAAGTCGCGGCATTGGAACCCGTGCTGAAACCGACCTTCCCGGCGACCTGATCACTCCCCGCACTCACAATGAACGTCACGTCAGAGATGGTCGAGACTTTTATGTCCTCGGAAAATGAAGCCGCAAGCACGGTGGCAACAGGTACACCAGTGGCATTATTGACAGGATTGATGAGCACGACGGAAGGTTTGGTGGTGTCACCACCGCCACTTGTACTACCGCCACTGGAGCCGCACCCCGCAAGTAGCATCCCTAATGCCAGGGCGAACGCAGCAAATATCGCTCTCAGAATTTTCCCGCTTTTACCATTACCCATACAACCCACCATTCCATAGCCCCTGTTTTATATTGATTCCCATCACCACTCTTAAACATTACAACTCAAATTTACAATACAAACTTTGCCAATCATTCCGAATTCAGGCAAAATAGTTCATTAAGCCGGGACCCGGCATCCATGACTATTCATCAAGAGCACTATATTTGCATGGCAAAAGAAGATCATATTGAAATGGAAGGGACAATATTGGAAACCCTGCCCAATACCATGTTCCGGGTACAGCTTGATAACGGGCACGTTGTAACAGCTCATATCTCGGGAAAAATGCGCAAGAACTATATCCGCATTCTGACCGGCGACAAGGTTACTGTGGAAATGACCCCTTATGACCTGAGCAAGGGACGCATCACTTTCCGCGCCCGCTAAAGCTCTCCCCCACCTGCTCTGCCAGGAAAGGCGGGCCATACTGATGCCCGCCCTGCAAAAGCTAACTTTCCTGTAATTGCTCCGCACCTTCCAGTGCGAAGGCCAGCTTGTCATCGCGCACGCTGATGCGAATATGCCCGCCGCGTGCGAGCTTGCCGAACAGCAGTTCTTCGGCAAGGGGGCGCTTGATGTGCTCCTGGATGATCCGCACCATCGGACGTGCGCCCATTTTCTCGTCATAGCCATGCTGGGCCAGCCACTGCCGGGCGGTACTGTCGACTTCGAGTGTAACGTTTTTATCTTCCAGTTGGGCCTCCAGCTCAATGATGAACTTGTCCACCACAAAGGCGATAGTGGCGCTGTCCAGCGGTTTGAACTGGATAGTGGCGTCCAGGCGGTTGCGGAATTCAGGGCTGAACAGGCGCTTGATCGCCTCCGTGCCGTCGCTGGCGTGGTCCTGATGCACAAAACCGATGGAACTGCGGCTCATCTGATCCGCCCCGGCATTGGTGGTCATGATCAGGATCACATTGCGGAAATCGGCCTTGCGCCCGTTGTTGTCCGTGAGCGTACCATGATCCATCACCTGCAATAAAATGTTGAAAACATCCGGATGCGCCTTCTCGATCTCATCCAGCAGCAGCACTGCGTGAGGGTGCTTGGTAACCGCCTCAGTCAATAGGCCGCCCTGATCAAAGCCCACATAGCCCGGTGGCGCACCGATCAAGCGTGATACGGTATGGCGCTCCATGTATTCGGACATATCAAAGCGGATCAGCTCGATCCCCATGACCTTGGCAAGCTGGCGCGTCACCTCGGTCTTGCCCACGCCGGTGGGGCCGGCGAGCAGGAAAGAGCCGATGGGTTTATGCACATCGCCCAAGCCAGCCCGCGACATCTTGATAGCTGAGGCCAATGCCTCGATGGCGTCGTTCTGACCAAACACCAGCATTTTCAGATCACGCTCCAGATTACGCAGCACGTCTTTGTCGGAACTGGAAACGCTTTTGGGCGGGATGCGCGCAATCTTGGCGACGATATCCTCAATCTCTTTGACACCAATTACCTTTTTGCGCTTGGAGACAGGCAGCAAGTGCTGATTCGCCCCCACCTCGTCGATCACGTCAATCGCCTTGTCGGGCAAATAACGGTCGTTGATGTAACGCGCCGCCAGTTCCGCCGCCACACGTAGCGCCTGTTTGGAATATTTGACATGATGATGCTCTTCAAAGCGTGATTTCAGGCCTTCCAGGATCTGCACCGTCTCATCAACGGTAGGCTCGGCCACGTCGATCTTCTGGAAACGCCGCGCCAGTGCCCTGTCCTTCTCAAAAACACCACGGTATTCCTGATAGGTGGTGGAGCCGATGCACTTCAGCGCACCCGAGGCGAGCACCGGCTTGATCAGATTGGAGGCATCCATTACCCCGCCGGAGGCCGCGCCCGCGCCGATGATGGTGTGAATCTCGTCGATGAACAGGATCGCGCCCGGCTCTTTCTGCAACTGATTGACCACGCCTTTCAGGCGCTTTTCAAAATCACCGCGATACTTGGTGCCCGCCAGCAGCGCGCCCAGATCCAGCGAATACACCGTGCTATGGGCCAGAACTTCCGGCACCTCGCCATCGACAATCATCTTCGCCAGGCCTTCGGCCAGCGCGGTCTTGCCCACGCCCGCCTCGCCGACAAACAGCGGATTATTCTTGCGGCGGCGGCACAGGATCTGGATGGTGCGCTGTATTTCGTGTTTGCGACCGATCAGCGGGTCAATCTTGCCCTGCCTGGCCAATTGGTTCAAATTGTCGGCATAAAGCTCCAGCGGGCTTTTGGCGGGCGCCTCCGCACCCGGCTCATCCTCGCTGGAGGGCGTGTGCGGCGCGTCCTCGCCCTCGCCATGCACCTTGGAGATGCCATGAGAGATGTAATTCACAACGTCCAGGCGCGTGACATTCTGTCGGCCAAGGAAGTAAACGGCCTGGGAATCCTGCTCGCCGAAAATGGCAACCAGCACGTTGGCGGCCTGCACTTCATTTTTTCCCGAGGATTGCACATGAAACACGGCGCGCTGAAGAACCCGCTGGAAGCCCAGCGTAGGCTGGGTATCGCGCTTATCCTGCGAGGGCAGCAACGGCGTGTTATCGTCCACAAAAATGGCGAGGTCCTTCTTTAATTTGTCGAGATCGGCGCCGCAAGCCCGCAATACCGCGACCGCGCCCGGATTATCAAGCAAAGCGAGCAACAGGTGCTCGACTGTCATGAATTCGTGCAACTTTTCACGCGCCTCTCTGAAGGCGATATTAAGCGTGAATTCGAGGTCCTTGCTTAACATGGTGTTAACCTCTTGTACGAGTACCTAATGAAAAACTCCCCAGATGCCAGGAGCGGTCATGCAGCCAAATAATAAGTCTATGCCTCTTCCATGGTGCATTTCAACGGGTGCTGGTTTTCCTGCGCAAATTGCGTCACCTGGGCCACCTTGGTCTCAGCGATGTCACGCGTAAAAAGACCGCACACCCCCATCCCTCGCGTATGCACATGCAACATGACCTGGGTGGCCTGATCACGGTTCATGGAAAAAATAACCTCCAGCACATGCACAACAAACTCCATGGGCGTGTAATCGTCGTTCAGCAGCAACACCTTATACATGGGCGGGCGTTTGAGCTTCGGCTTTGCCTCCTGCAGCGCCAACCCATCGTCATGATTACCCTGTTGTCCTTCTTTCATAGCGATCCAATTGTACTCAAAGCCCGGAAATTTTTCCCGGTACGCCGTCTCATTATTGGGATATTACAGCAGCAGCGCAAGCCCCCCTCTATTTTCTGTAGCGAGCAAGTAAACTGTCCTAAGTTGTAGCACATGATCTGTCCGGTTTTATAGTGGCCTTGTAATGGTCTAATAATTTTGGACGGTCTGAAGAATCGCACTACTACCGACAGACGACCCAGAAGGAATCACCATGCCACAACACAAACAGTACACCCCCGCCTTCAAGCTGGAAATAGCCAAGCTGATGGTGGAGCAGAATTACACCCTTGCGCAAGCCTGCGAGGTCGCCGGGGCGGGGGTTACCGCCGTGAAGCGCTGGCGGCGGCAGTATCTGGCCGAGCAGGCGGGTACGCCCTTACCGAAGATGCGGGCGCTCACCCCGGAGATGCAGGAAATCCAGCAGTTAAAACAACGTATTAAGCAACTGGAGATGGAGAAAGATATCCTAAAAAAAGCCAGCGCCTTCTTTCGCCACGGTTGAAGAGGCGGAACAATATCTCGCGGCGTTTGAGGAGAAATGGGGTAAGGACTATCCGCCCATAGGTCAAAGCGGGCGGCGCAACTGGGCGCGCATCACGCCGTTCTTTGACTACCCGCCGGAAATTCGCAAGGTGATTTACACTACCAACGCGATTGAATCGCTGAACATGAGCCTGAGGAAAATCACCAAAAACCGTGGCTCGTTCCCGTCTGATGAGGCGCTGTTAAAACTGTTCTACCTGGCCATACAAAACATCAGTAAAAAATGGACGATGCCGATTAGAGACTGGAAAGCGGCGCTCAATCGTTTTACTATCCAGTTTGATGAACGGATGCCACAACATTAATGAATTCCGTTTACACAAAATTCAGGACACCCTCAATGCCCAATCAGGAGTGCCTTTCTCCTTGCTTAGCAACAGCTTGCACCGTTACAACGAGTAATGGAGGATTACCTGCATCCGACGTATGTGGTCACGCCACTCAGAAGGTAAGCAGCTTCAATCCCCACTCCGGCCCACCCTTTCCACGCAACATGACAAACAGCGGCTTACCCTGCGCGCGCCAGAACTCGACGGACGCGTCCAGAATTTCCAGCGCGGTTTCGAACTGATCAGGAACCTGTTCGGCAAAAACGTCGAAATGATCGTACAAGATCACATAGCCTGGCGCCTCACACCAGGAGAGGTCGGTGAGACAGTCTTCCAGTGCGTCCCAGTTGCCACCGAAATGGCCGGGGAAATCCATGGCACGGGCGATCTGCTCCAGAAATTGTTCCTTGCTGAGAATGCTCTCTCCTTCCAGATAAAAAAAGGCGTAGTCACACTGCGCAACCTCTTTTTCAATCTCTATCACGGCAATCGGTGCATCAAGCAAATACATCCCGGCAGATTCGCTATCTTGCAGCAACAATGACAAACCACTCATAAGCTACTCCTTGATCCGCCTGAAAGTATTGTAATGGTCGCTGGTATAGTAAAACTCCCCGACTCTCCCGCCGACAATCCGCCGGGCGCCTCTGTCGCGGGAGCCAGGCGTTTTGACGGTATATTCCTTGTAGTAACCGCGCTCACGCGAGGGTAGGCGTCTTTCCCGGTTACCGAAGGTCGATCCGTCCTTGCCATAGGGAAACGGCCCGCCCCGATGGATGAGCTTCAGCGTTTCTTGCGCCTCGGGAGGAAGATCATTGACGAAGATAACGCCCAAACCTTGTGGCTGCGCCGCGTTATCGCCAAAAAAACCAATAGTGAACGGGTACTGACTATCCGCCTTGACCACCGCAGAGTGCAGCCCTCCGGCCAACAAAAAAATAGCCGAGAGCAACCACAACAAGATGGTACGTCCTACTCCTCGAAATTCCACTGATCTCGTCCCTTATGTTTGCTGCGATACAACGCCGTATCGGCACGTTCGAATACCTGAGCCACCGTGTCGATTCCTGCAAACTGGGCGACGCCACCGCTCACAGTAATGGGTACGCGTGACCCGCCGTGCTGGAATTCACAACCACGCACACCCGCGCAAAGTTTATCCGCCACGATGCCGGCATTTTGGATGTTGGTTTCCGGCAACAGGATAACGAATTCCTCCCCGCCATAACGGGCCATGAAGTCCACATCACGCAGTTGCTTGAATAGCTCCTGGGCGATGACCCTTATCACTTTATCCCCCGCCTGGTGACCGTACAGGTCGTTAACACGTTTAAAATGATCAATATCAATAACAATCATCGACAGCGGCGCATGGTAACGCCGCCAGCGCGCATATTCTTCTGCGACACGCTTCTCATAGGCCATCCGGTTGGGAATGCCCGTCAAGGCGTCCTGCAAGGCATTTTCCTGTTCCTTGCGCACCCGGCTGTGCAATTGGCTGATCTCTTTTTCCATGTCACGCAAGCGCGAGGTCAACACATCAACCTGATGCTTTGAATCAACCTGACGCTGAGTTTCATCTTCCCGGAAGGTATCCATATGTTCGCGTATGCCATCCAGACGCCGCTGAATCGCCTGCTTTAACTGGGCGATATCGGAGACATCTTTCATGGTGGTCTCAATACCCTCGACCTGGGCATGCACCGCAACATCCAGCCGGTGCTGATTTTGCTGCGATGCCTGTTGCGTTACCGAATTTTCGGACAAGCGCTGATCGATTTCCTGCAAACGCTCGGTGAGCTGAAGGAGAAAGGCTTCAAGGTCGCTTTTTTCGCTACGGATTTTTTCCAGGGCATCAGCCACCAGCACTGCAATGGATTGCAATGACGCTGAAAGCGCGCTCGGCTCCATATCCTCGCCAAGTTGCTGTTTGAGCACTTCCACCTGCTCGGTCATCTCGGGTTGCAGCGCCAGACGTTCCAACAACTGGGCGAGGGCTTCATGGACATCCGACGGAATGCCTCTTGGTTGCGCAGCTTCCGTAATCACAGGCGTCTCGCGGGCGCCCTTCGAGGAAAGCCCACCCAGCAATTTACCCAAAAAGCCCGGCGACGCCGTTTCAGAACGGCCTTCCACAGCGGTCGCTTCCGTGGGCATTGGTCTTGGCGCCGGTTGCTGATCCAGCTTCAGCAGCGCTTGCGAAATTCCTTCGATACGATCCTGCACTCCTGCGGCACCCACGCCATCCCGGATCGCCTTGCGTAGACTCTCTAGCTGAATGTCAATCTCGGGGTGGATGCCGTCCGCCGCCAGTGCCAGACGGGAAATACAGCGGCGCAGGGTTTTTTCCAAACCTTCCCACTGCTCCTGTTTTTGCTCCAGCTTCTCCAAGGAGTCATAATACTTCTGGCGCCACTGATCGAGATCCTGCTGATTGCCGCCTTCTTGCTTCATCGCGTACTTTCCCGCCTCACAACATAGCCATCAACTATTTCAAACCCAACACATCCTGCATATCAAACAGTCCACGCTCCTGCTGCATCAACCAGCCTGCGGCGCGGGTAGCGCCACTGGCGAAGGTCATGCGGCTGGAGGCCTTGTGTGTAATTTCCACACGCTCGCCCAGCCCGGCAAATAACACGGTGTGATCACCTACGACATCCCCCGCCCGCACAGTGGCAAATCCGATAGTCTTGCGGTCGCGCTCACCGGTAACACCTTCGCGCCCATACACCGCACACGTTTTGAGATCGCGACCTAACGCATCAGCCACCACCTCGCCCATGCGCAACGCCGTGCCGGAGGGGGCATCCACCTTATGACGATGATGCGCCTCGATGATTTCAATATCCACCTCATCACCCAGTACCCGCGCCGCCATTTCCAGCAATTTGAAGCACAGATTGACACCCACGCTCATGTTCGGCGCCATCACAATAGCCATATCGGCCGACGCATCGAGGATCTGCTGGCTCTGCTCGGGAGTAAATCCGGTGGTGCCAATCACCATGCGCCGCCCCGCTGCGTGGCACACCTTGAGATTAGCCAGCGTCACCTCGGGCCGGGTAAAGTCGATCAACACATCGAAATCGCCCACCGCCGCGCTTAAATCATCCGTCACCAGCACGCCCAGCTTACCGATACCCGCCATCTCACCCGCATCCACCCCAATCACTGAGCTGCCAGGGCGCTCAAGCGCCACCGCCAAAGTAACCCCGGAATTCTGCTGACAGGCCTCAATAAGACTGCGCCCCATGCGCCCTGCGGCGCCGGTAATGGCTACTTTGATCATGTGTTCCTCTTTTAAAGCTATGCCGGTATTTTTAGTTGATTTGAGAGTCTAATTCACCAAGCCAGGAAAGGCAAAAGCGGAAAAACCCATTCCAGAGACTTGACAACAACCTAAAATGTAAATGATAATCATTAACAATTAGAGAGACAGACAAGGAACACCACCTGCACCTTACCAGCAACGGAAAATTGATTTTGACGAAGCCCATATTAATCGCCACGAAGGAGACACGGCCATGCTAACCATCGGACAAACCATCCCTGCCATCGACGTCGAAGCCCTTACACCCCAGGGTGACTACCGTATCATCAACCTGGGCGAACATCGCAGCCGATGGAAGGTGCTGTTTTTCTGGCAGTGGGATTTTACCTTCACCTGCCTTATGAACATCCGCGCCTACCACGATCTGGTCAGGCAATTCACGGAAAGCGACGCGATATTACTCGGCGCAAGCGTGGACAGCGTTTACGCGCATCGCGCCTGGACCACCAACGGTCTTGGCAAAATCGGCTTCCCCCTCATCGGCGATGCCACGCGCCAGCTCGCCAGACGCTTTGGGGTGCTCTCCGGGGAAGAGGGCATGGCCGAGTATGCCACCTTCATTATCGACCCCAGCGGGCAAGTCGCCGGCGTTTCCACAAACCCAATGAATGTGTCACACAGCGCACGGGAAGCCTTGCACATGCTGCGGATGATCCAAACAGGTAGAGATGCCGGTCACGACCAACCATCCTCCCTGCCCTATGGCAGAGTGGCATAACTGACACTCCAAATGGCGACTCTTTACTCTTTCTTCAACAACGCCTTGAGATCGGCGAATGGCTTGAATTGGGCGGAGGTCTCTTGCATGCCGCCCGGGGTCACAGACCCCTGTCCAGCGGCATCAAGATATCGCGAGTGCTCATTGTCGTGGCAATAAATACACAGTAACTCCCAGTTGCTGCCATCGGATGGATTATTGTCGTGGTTATGATCCCGGTGATGGACGGTTAGCTCCCGAAGATTTTCCCGTGTGAACTCGCGCATGCACCGCCCGCATATCCAAGGGTAAAGCTTGAGTGATTTCTCCCGATAGCCCAGATCCCGTTGTGTCTTGTTGCGCTGGGCATCGGCTACTATCCGATCCAACTTATCGTTGTTGGGTTGTGATTTGTTCGTCGGCATATATACGTCCTCGATTCGCGTGTATCTCAAGATTACTGAGAGCGCGTTTTAAAAATTCCTACCTTGCCAGTCTAACACGGCGGGGTTGTAGCTCCCTCTCTCACCCCGGAATGCTACAATATGAAATCTAACGTTAAATTAAGGGGCACGGTTGTAGCTCCCTCTCTCACCCCGGAATGCTACAATCGCACGCCATTAATCCGTTGTCAGTCAATGACTTGCAATGGATTAATGGCAATTTTTTTACGTTCAAAATAACAACATTTGCGCCACGTTCACCTTTTTTTCTTGTGTCTTCGCCGTCCCTACCAACAGTTTTATCTGTGAAAACTGCTTCTCGCTGATTTGCAGGCACCGTACAGACCCGGCAGCGGGCAGGTTTGCCGCGAGCCTTTTTAAGTGCGTTCCAGCATCGTCCGTGCCGTTAACGACACGCCCGTATACAGACCATTGAATCATGTCGTAGCCATCTTGCAATAAAAAACGGCGGAACAGTGTATAGGCCCGCTTTTCAGCTTTGGTGAGTGTGGGCAGATCGAAAAACACCATTAATCGCATGAAGCGGCGAGTCTCCCTACTCATGGGTGATGGGCATACCGGGCAGAGTCAACTGGCTACCGCCATCGACCAGGCGTTGTGTCAGGCTGATGACCGTGGCATCAATGAGTGCCAGCAAGGTGCTGTACCCTGCATGGCCTGTTTCATCCAGCCGTGGCGCATCCAGATGCAACAAGCCAACCAGCCGGGTTTTATCAGCCACTGCCAGTTCTCGCCCCGGCTCACTCGGGTGATACGCCAATACGTGGGCATCAACCACCGGGCGATAGGGTTCAATCAGATCATCCGCGAGATTGAAGGCATTTTGCTCATTGCGGTGGTGTAGTCCAAATGCTGGCAGAAACCCATAACTCACCAGCGAACGTGCAATGGCTGAACGCAGGATACTGTAACCATAGTTGAGCGCCCCATTGTAAAAACGATCCTGCGCACGATAAAAACCTTCACCAAATAAGGTGCGAAAATATAGTTGCGCGGCGTGTGCCTCAAAATTATCTGGATCTCCCGAACGCACTTCCGTAGCCATCGCATGTAAACGACCCGCTGCGTCCTTATGCCCTTGTTTTGCCAGCAGATGCGCCTGATTGAGAATTTTGCGCTGAACAATACCTTGCCATAAACGCTTACGCGCAGGCAGCCGCAACGCCACCTGTGCTCGCATCACTTTTAATGCCCGGCTATGTGGCAGATGCGATAGCAATACGCCGTTGGGGGTATGGCTGCTGTCGACGGTAATGACCGCGATTTGCTGTCCGGCACAGGCTGATAGTAATTGAGCCGTCAATGTTACCTGGGGATGGTCAATCACCAGCACGGCAATGTCTTCCAGCGGCACTGCCACGCTGTCACTGCCCTGTTCGACCAGCAAGGCGCAGTGCTTTAATTTCAGCCGCGCCGGGCTGGAGATGACCACACTGCGCCAGGCCATGGCTCAACCCTTATGAGTCAGGGGGCGGCGGATTTCATTCTTTGCACGGTGCAGATTGCCGAGCATGTCTATATGGAGTTTTTCAAAAGCAATAACATCAGTTTTGGTGCTAACACGAAAACCGCCTTTTCCACCTTTTTCGCAAGCCCGGTCATGAGCTGTCAGTGCAAAACGGCTATCGCTAGAGTCAAAATTTAGGAAATAACCTTCATATTCCCTATCTTTTTTTGTAATCTTTATCCAGTCATTCTTGTGAACGCTAAAGCAGAATATTATAGAGTCAACATCTACATGTTTTGATTTTTTTCCAGTAACTTCTGGCATAGGCAACTCTTTCTTTACCCCGTCAGCCACGTAAAGCGGCACTGCTAAGAATTTTCCGCCCTTGGTGAAAATATCTACCCGCAACATATCACCATTGTCGGCGATACCCTTGCGTACCGGTAAGCCGCGTTTCTGTTTGTCTTCCAGTCGCACGCTGCGAATGAGCGGCGCCATTGCTTCCTTGCCGGGCCGGGTGGGTTTATACAAAGGTTCCTTGAAGGCTTTTTTACCATCATCCCCATGCGCAGTTAACCGTTGATGGAGTGCATCGACAAGAGGTTTATTACGTGGGTCAAGATAACCGACAATGTTCGGGAGGTCTTTTAGTTTGAGCTTATCCAACGAAGTTTTTACGCTGCTATAACCCTGAGCCATTTGTTTGGCTGAACGAATAGTTTCCTGATGGGCAGCACCAGAACCACGACGGACAGGCGCGCGTGAAACGCGCACGGGCGGCACACCTTCCAGTGCGGGATGCGATGCAGCCGGATCAGGAGACAAACGTGCCAGCAGTTCTTTGCGGAAATGCGGCCAAGGTTCCGGGAAGTGGTCTTCAAGCGTGCGTAAGGCGACAATATCCACCACTTCGCCCGTTGCCGGGTCGATATAGCCACCGCGTACTTGTTCCAGTTCTTTACGGCGGGCGTAATCCGAAAGGCGTTTAACCATACCATGGCTGCACGCCGCTACCACGGCGGCATCCAGCGCATGATGCAGATCACCTTCTTCGCGCACTTTGAGAAGCCCCCAACGGGCGCGCAAAAAAGCGGTAAGCTGGCCGGAGACGACAACACAACGCTTGCTTTCGCTATCCTTAGCCAACTGCAAATGCGTTTCCACCAGTTGCTTAAACGTACGGGAGGCATAGCGCGTGTCGGTGAGATTACGCTCGCGGAATGATTTCGCCTCTTCTTCGCCGAAATCTTTACGCAGTAGGCGCTGGCGCTTGGCAAGTCGGAATTTTTTATTACCCATGACCCACGCCACGAAATTTTGCCAGGCCACTGAATCGTGCGCACCGTCCAGATATTCATAGGGGGTTTGGTTACCTTTGTCACGATTCTGTTTCGTGAACACCAACACTTTATTGTTCATGCCGTTATCGAAACTACGTGACTCAGGTAGCGCGTGATCGATTTCGGCATAGCCATCTTCAAACAGGCGGTTCAAATCAAAGCCCTGTTGCGTATAGGCGCATTGGGCATCCTGTTCACGATACAATCGCCACTTGGTCAAATCCTGGCTTTTGGCTTTGGGGGTGAAACCAAATCTATCCTCAAAATCGGCAATATCTTTTTCTTTAGTATCGCGGAAAGCTTTTTGATCCTTCTCAATCTTTTTGCGTTCGTCAAATGGCTTATTAAGATCGCGCGCGAGTTCGATGTGAACAGAAGTGGGTGATCCATATTGGCGCACAATGGCATTAACCAATTTTCGAGCTTGGTTCAAAGCGCGATAGACCACGGGATTGGCAATGTCATCTTTGCTGATGCGCGGAATGTATTGGTTTTTGGTGGTGACATTCAATTGGCTATGATGGGCGCAACCTGCCGCCTGCACAGCCTCATCGTAGCGTAAACCATTCTGCATGTGCGGGAGTATCTTGCTCAGTGCTTTAACGGATAAGCGGATGAAGGAAACTTCCAGAACAGCCTCAATGATGTCAGGCTCAATGCTTTGATTGTTCAGCCATTCTCGTGACTCGGTATCATCCTTGAAAACAGTGAGGGCATAAGCCAGTGTGTCGAGCCTGTGAGTGTCAAGTGCATCACGCTGCCACTGGGCTTTAAGATTGACAGCTTCATAGGCCCTGCGCAGGATATGAAATGCCTTGGCCTCGAATAAAGTGGCCTTTTCAGCGTCTTCTTTATCGCTATAGTTCAGACCGACAAAGCGTTCGACTTCACCAAGTTCCAACACCGTGCGCACCTGTTTGTAGGTGAGTTTGGCCTGTGTGAATGGTAGTTGCATAAGTTGTTGGCGCTCGTCTTCTGCCAAGGCGCGAGTTTGACCAATGCCGCTAATACGCAGGTTATTGAGCTTGGTCAGCCAGACAAAACGCTCTGCACTGTGGCTGGCTTTCGGGGCACGGTGT
>CAMTYI010000177.1:0-1343 GCA_947085925.1 uncultured Gammaproteobacteria bacterium | reverse complement strand
GTATAGTGGCCCCCGGTTTCAAGACAGTAGTTTAAGCTGTGTACTGTCATGAGGAGCGAGAAACGATGGGTGAAGCAAAGAAGCGAAAAGTTCATACTCCCGAGTTCAAGGCCAAGGTAGCTCTGGAAGCCTTGCGTGGGGTCAAGACTATCAATGAGATTGGGCAAGAGTATGACGTCCATCCTGTGCAAGTGGGGCAATGGAAGAAAGAGCTCCAGGAGCAGGCCAAGACGCTATTTGAAGGCAGGCGAGGCCCCGCGCCAGTAGTCGATCACCAGGAGCCAGAGCGGCTCTACAGCGAGATAGGCAAACTGAAGATGGAACTCGACTGGCTCAAAAAAAAGTCCGGGATCAGCCTGCCATGACACGACAAGCCTGGATAGACAAAAAGGAGGCCCTCGCCGTCAGTCGGCAATGTGTTTTGGCAGGCGTCTCCCGCGCCACGATCCACGCACAGTCAAAGCCCCGAGTGATAGATGAAGAAGAGCTACTCCTGTGTCGCCTGATTGATGAGGAATACACACAGCGACCGTTCTATGGCAGCCGCAAGATGGTGATCTTCCTCCAGGAGGCGGGGCATACCGTCAATCGCAAACGTGTTCAGCGCCTGATGAGAGTGATGGGGCTAGCAGGGATGGCGCCCGGCCCTGACACCAGCCGCCCACACCCCGTGCACAAGGTATATCCCTACCTGCTGCGAGGTGTTCCAGTGGTCAGGCCCAACCAGGTTTGGAGCGCGGATATCACCTATGTCCGGTTGGCGCATGGATTTGCTTACCTGGCAGCGATTATCGACTGGTACTCACGCCGGGTTCTTGGGTGGCGGATCAGCAACAGCATGGACGCGACGTTTTGTGTCGATTGTTTGGAGGAGGCGTTGCGCACCCATGGCAAACCAGAGATCTTCAACAGCGATCAAGGCTCGCAATTCACTAGCGAAGCCTTTACTGGGGTGCTGCAACGAGAAGGAATCACCATCAGTATGGATGGCCGGGGACGAGCGTTCGACAACATCTTCATCGAGCGTCTCTGGCACAGTGTTAAGTATGAGGACGTCTACCTGAAAGGTTACGCCACAATGGGAGAGTTGATGACCGGGCTAACTCAATATTTTGCCTTTTACAATGGCAAGCGGCCACACCAGTCACCTTGTCAGAAGACGCCGGACAGTGCGTATCGAACCGCAATCGGCGGCGGGGCCATGATTGTGGAGAAGTTTTCCGCCAGAACTGCCGTATCCAAGACGGAAGAAAAACCGGGGCAACGCCATTCAGTTGCGAATAAAGCCGAATGTACAACTTAAACTCTGGGCGTTTTTGTCTTGACTCTGGGGTCCACTATAT
>CAMTYI010000176.1:0-26185 GCA_947085925.1 uncultured Gammaproteobacteria bacterium | reverse complement strand
TTCTCTATCATGCGATCCAGGCAGGTCTGACGATGGGCATCGTCAACGCCGGGCAGTTGGGTGTGTATGCAGAGATCCCCAAGGATGTTCTGGAGCGTGTGGAGGACGTGATTCTCAATCGTCGCCCCGACGCCACCGAGCGCCTGGTGGAGTTCGCCGAATCGGTCAAGGGCAGCGACAAGGTTAAGGTCGAAGACCTCGCCTGGCGCAACGGCACGGTGACGGAACGCCTTACGCATGCCCTGGTGAGGGGTATCACCACTCATGTCATCGAGGATACCGAAGAGGCGCGGCAGCAGGCGGTGCGCCCAATCCATGTGATCGAAGGGCCGCTGATGGACGGCATGAACGTAGTCGGTGACCTGTTCGGCTCGGGCAAGATGTTCCTGCCGCAGGTGGTGAAAAGCGCACGCGTCATGAAGCAGGCGGTGGCGCATCTCATCCCGTATATTGAAGCGGAAAAGGAGGCCGGTGGCGGCGTACAAAAGGCCAAGGGCAAGATCCTCATGGCGACGGTGAAGGGTGATGTGCATGACATCGGCAAGAACATCGTCGGCGTGGTGTTACAGTGCAACAATTTCGACGTGGTCGATCTGGGCGTGATGGTGTCGTGCGCCAAAATTCTGCAAACCGCGCGCGATGAAAAGGTCGACATCATCGGCTTGTCCGGGCTGATCACGCCTTCCCTGGAGGAGATGGCCTATGTCGCCAAAGAAATGGAGCGCGAAGGCTTCACCCTCCCGCTGCTGATCGGCGGCGCCACCACCTCGCGCGTGCATACCGCTGTGAAGATCGAACCCGGTTATAGCGGCCCCACCGTTTATGTCACCGATGCCTCGCGCAGCGTGGGTGTGTGTACCTCGCTGGTGAGCGATGACCTTAAAGATCCGTATGTAAAGGAGATCAAAGCCGAATACGAAAAGATCCGCATCGAGCATAAGGGCAAAAAGGCGGCGAGCAAACGCCATACGCTGCTTGAGGCGCGCGAGCACGGCCTGAAGACCGACTGGGCGACGTATACGCCGCCGCTCCCCGCCTTCCTTGGCCTGAAGGCGCTTAACGATTATCCATTGCAGGATATCAGTACACGCATCGACTGGACGCCGTTCTTCCAGACCTGGGAACTCTCGGGGCGTTATCCTAAAATTCTCAGCGACGCGAAAGTGGGCGAGGCTGCCACGAATTTGTTTGGCGATGCCCAGGCGATGCTCAAGCGCATCATCGAGGAAAAATGGCTGCAAGCCAACGCGGTGATTGGCCTGTTCCCCGCCAACAGTGTGAACGAAGATATCGAAATCTATACCGACGAATCGCGCACCAAGGTGGCGATGACCTTTCATGCCCTGCGCCAGCAGATGGTCAAACCGCCGGGTCGCCCCAACCTGTGCCTGGCCGATTTGATCGCACCCAAGGACAGCGGCGTGAAAGACTACGTCGGCGCCTTCGCCGTCACCACCGGCATCGGCATCGACGCGCGTGTCGCCGAGTACGAGAAGAATCACGACGACTACAACAGCATCATGTTGAAAGCCCTCGCCGACCGCCTCGCCGAAGCCTTTGCCGAATTCCTGCATGAGCGCGTGCGCAAGGAATTCTGGGGCTATGCCAAAGATGAAATCCTGAGCAACGAAGATTTGATCGAGGAAAAATATCGCGGCATCCGCCCTGCCCCCGGCTACGCCGCCTGCCCCGATCACACCGAAAAAGGCCCGCTGTTCGAGCTAATCCAGGTGCCGGAAAATGCAGGGATCATCCTCACCGAAAGCTTCGCCATGCTGCCCACCGCAGCCGTGAGCGGATTTTACTTCGCGCATCCCGAATCGAGCTATTTCTCGGTCGGCAAGATTGAGCAAGATCAGGTCGAGGATTATGCGCGGCGTAAGGGCATGGCTGTCGAAGAGGCTGAGCGTTGGCTGGCGCCAGTGCTGGCGTATGATGTTTGAAGTGGTGCAGGGGCGCGCGCATATTATCCATAGCTGCCGTGAAAGGATGCGAACAGGATTCATCTCCTGGAAATGTCCCTTGCCGGGGCGGCGTCCTCGCGCGCTTCAGCAGTATTGCATTATCCGCCGCGTGGGCGCATTATCGCGCACGGCACAACTGGAGAGTTATGGCATGAGGCAGCCACGCAACGCCTTGCATTTTTTCCATGCCTTTCTTCTCACCGTGCTGCTCAGCGCCTGTGGCGGGGGCGACGGTGGTGGCGATACGGCGCTCACCTACACAGTAGGCGGCAACGTCAGTGGGCTGACCGGCGCCGTGGTGCTGCAAAATAATCTTGGCGACAGCCTCACCGTTGCCGCCAATGGCGCCTTCGCCTTCGCTACCCCGGTCGCCCACGGCAGCCCCTACGCGGTCAGCGTCCTCACCCAGCCCGCAGGTCAGACCTGCTCGGTGAGTACGGGCACGGGCACCGTCTCTGGCAACAACGTCAGCAACGTCGCCATCATTTGCTCGGCCAACAGCTATACCGTGGGCGGCACGATCGCAGGTCTCAGCGGCACCGTGGTGCTGCAAAATAATCTTGGCAACAGCCTCACCATTGCGCTCACCATTGCGGCGAATGGCGCTTTCACCTTTGCCACCCCGGTTGCCAGCGGCGGGGCTTACAGCGTCACGGTGTTGGCCCACCCTACGGGCCAGATCTGCTCGGTGAGCACGGGCACGGGCACTGTCTCTGGCAACAACGTCAGCAACGTCGCCATCGTTTGCTCGGCTAATAGCTATAACGTGGGCGGCACGATCGCCGGTCTCAGCGGCACCGTGGTGCTGCAAAATAATAATGGCGACAACCTCACCTTATCCGCCAATGGCAACTTCACCTTCGCCACCGCCGTCGCCTACGGCAGCCCTTACGTTGTCAGCGTCTTCACCCAGCCGACCGGGCAGAGCTGCTCCCTGACCAACAACACCGGCACCATCGCCGCTGCCCACGTCGCTAATGTCGTCATCATCTGTGCGGCCAGCAGCCACACGCTCGGCGGCACGGTCACCGGCTTGAACGGCAGCATGGTGTTGCAAAATAACGGTGGCAATAACCACACCGTGGCGACCAATGGCACGTTCACCTTCGCCACTGCAGTGACTTACGGCACTACCTATTACGTCACCCTGCTCTCGCAGCAATGGCCGAACCAGACATGCAGCGTCACCGGCGTCAGCGGCACGGTCACGGCCAATGTCACCAACGTAGCGGTGAACTGCCTCCAGCACGCCACCCCGCGTTTCGCCTATGTCGCCAACACAAACGATAGCACGGTTTCCATCTATACGGTCGATGCCGCTACCGGCCAGTTGCGCGCACGCGGCTATGTCGCAGCGGGCGCGCAGCCGTACTCCGTTACTGTCGACCCCTCCGGCAAGTTCGCCTACGTGGCCAATAACGGCTCGGACAATGTCTCGGTCTACACCATTGACGCCAGCACCGGGGCGTTGACGGCGGTGGGCGCGCCTGTGGCGACGGGCACGAGTCCGTACTCCGTTACTGTCGACCCCTCCGGCAGGTTCGCCTACGTGGCCAATTTCGGCTCGAACACCGTCTCGGTCTACACCCTTAACGCCAGCACCGGGGCGTTGACGGTGGTGGGCGCGGCCGTGGCGGCGGGCATAGGTTCGGTCTCCGTTGTGACCACCGGCACGATTCAGTAGGGTGATCGGGTGATGCTGCCAGGGTCATGCTGTTGGGTGTGCCCCGGCGCGTACCCTGCTAACGATGGAATACAATCATTAGGACTTACGCAAAACACCCTATCCCCGTTCGCACCTGCCGAGGGGTGGCCTTGAAAGGGCTTCGACAGGCTCGGGGCGAACGGGGATAGGGTGTTTTGCGTAAGTCTTCAGAGAGACCGTGAGCAATTTCTGAGTTATACTGTCAACAATTATGAATACCGCTCCCAATATATTTTCCTACCGTAAATTCTGGGCCAAACGCTTCGGCGTGGCGCCCGTATTGCCCATGTCACGCGCCGAGATGGATGAGCTGGGCTGGGATTCGTGCGACATCATCATCGTCACTGGCGACGCTTATGTAGACCATCCCAGCTTCGGCATGGCGGTGGTCGGGCGGCTGCTGGAGGCGCAGGGTTTCCGCGTCGGCATGATCGCGCAGCCAGACTGGACCTCCACTGAAGCGTTCACTGCCCTGGGCAAGCCGAACCTGTTCTTTGGCGTGACTGGCGGCAACATGGACTCGATGATCAATCGCTACACCTCGGAAAAACGCATCCGTTCCGACGACGCCTATACCCCGCACGGCGTGGCAGGCAAGCGCCCGGACCGCTCCGTGGTCGTTTATTGTCAGCGCCTGCGCGAGGCATTTGAGAGTGTGCCTATCGTCATCGGTGGCATCGAGGCTAGCCTGCGGCGCATCGCGCACTATGATTATTGGTCCGACAAGGTGCGCCGCTCCATTCTGCCCGACTCGCGTGCCGACCTGCTGGTGTTCGGCAACGGCGAGCGCCAGATCGCCGAGATCGCCCACCGTATGGCGGCGGGTGAGTCCATCACCGACATTACTGACGTGCGCGGCACCGCCTTCATGCGCAAGCATCTGCCTGAAGGCTGGACGGAAATAGATTCGACGGAGGTGGATACTCCTGGCCGTGTCGAGCCGCACCGCGACCCTTACGAGATGGAGCCTGCCCAAGCCGCGCAGAGCAACACGCCGCCGGAAGGGACGCACGTGGTGCGTTTCCAGCGCCGCGTGGTCAAAACCGATCCCAATCGCAGCATGATTCGCCTGCCTTCCTACGAGAAGGTCAGCCGTGACCCGGTGTTCTATGCCCATGCCTCGCGCATCCTGCATATCGAGTCCAATCCCGGCAATGCCCGTGCGCTGGTGCAGCGCCATGGCGACCGCGACGTGTGGCTGAACCCGCCGCCGATCCCGCTCACCACGCCAGAGCTCGACGGGGTTTTCGACCTGAACTATAGCCGCCTGCCGCATCCCGCCTATGGCGACGCGCGCATTCCGGCCTATGAAATGATCCGCTTCTCGGTGAATATCATGCGCGGCTGCTTCGGCGGTTGTACCTTCTGCTCGATCACCGAGCACGAGGGGCGCATCATCCAGAGCCGTTCCGAAGGTTCCGTATTGCGCGAGATAGAGAGCATCCGCGACAACACGCCGGGCTTTACCGGCGTGATCTCCGATGTCGGCGGCCCCACCGCCAACATGTACCGCATCGGCTGCAAAACCCCTGAAATCGAGGCCGCCTGCCGCAAGCCCTCGTGCGTCTACCCCGACATTTGCTCCAACCTCAACACCGACCACAGTTCCTTGATCCAGCTTTACCGCAAGGCGCGCGCCCTGCCTGGGATCAAGAAGGTGCTGGTGGCATCGGGGCTGCGCTACGATCTGGCAGTTGAGTCACCGGAATATGTCAAGGAACTGGTGACCCACCATGTGGGCGGCTATCTCAAGATCGCCCCCGAGCACAGCGAGGAAGGTCCGCTGAGCAAGATGATGAAGCCGGGCATGGGTTCGTATCACCGCTTCAAGGAGCTGTTCGAGAAGTACTCCAAAGAGGCCGGCAAGGAGCAGTATCTCATCCCCTATTTCATCGCCGCCCACCCCGGCGCGACGGACGAGGACATGCTGCAATTGGCGCTGTGGCTCAAGCAGAACAACTTCCGCCTCGATCAGGTACAAAACTTCCTGCCCTCGCCGATGGCCACCGCCACTGCCATGTATCACTCCGGCAAAAATCCGCTGGGTAAGGTAACGCATGCCAGCGAAGACGTGGTCGTACCGCGTGGCGGCCGTCAGCGCCGTCTGCACAAGGCCTTTTTACGCTACCACGATGCCGAAAACTGGCCATTGTTGCGCGAGGCCTTAAAAAACATGGGGCGCGCCGACCTGATCGGCAACGGCAAACACCACCTCGTCCCCGCCTGGCAACCCGCCGGGACGGGAGCGACACCGGAAGGCGTGCGGCGGACGGGTAAGATCAAAACTGACAGGCCAATGGTCAAGCGCCCTTTGCACGCAGCCAAGCGCGGCGTGTCGGGAAGGCCGGAAACGGCAGCGGCGAAGCGGCGCGGCTAAACCACTTTGGGTGAATATTGACATGCAGCACCCCAGGCAGGAGAATCGAACCATTCCTGCCGGTTGAGTGTCAAAATCGCAAGTAATCCTATGTTTTACCGGAGATCATCATGAACGCAGTTGCTATAGAAACACCCGCCCTGCTGAATTTCACCGATAACGCGGTCAACAAGGTCAGGGAACTGATCGTTGAAGAAGGTAACGACAGCCTGAAGCTCCGCGTCTTTGTGTCGGGCGGCGGCTGCTCCGGCTTCCAGTATGGTTTTACCTTTGAAGAAAGCGTTGACGAGAGCGATACCCTTGTTGAGAAAGGCGGTGTCACCTTGCTGGTTGATCCCATGAGCTACCAATACCTCGTGGGTGCCGAGATCGACTATACCGAAGGATTGGAAGGCGCACATTTTGTCATCCGCAATCCCAACGCCACCACCACATGTGGTTGCGGATCGTCATTTTCCGTATAATTTCCTGAACTAACCCGCTTTTTTCTCACGTCCTGCCAAAAGAGGAGGGGTTTCCCCTTCCTCTTTTTCTGTTATCCTTGATTTTCTAGTCATTTTTTCTGCAAAAGGTGCGTGATGAGCGAGTATCTGCCTGGCTTGGAGGGCGTCCCCGCCACCAAATCCAATATCTCTCAAATTGATGGTGAGCGCGGCATACTCGCGTACCGTGGCTATCCCATCGAAACGCTCGCCGAACACAGCACCTTCGAGGAAACCTCGCTGCTGCTGCTCGATGGAAGCCTCCCCACCGCACGCGAACTGGCTAAGTTCAACGAACAATTGCGTGGCAACCGGCGCGTCAAATACAACATCCGCGAAATGATGAAAAGCCTGCCGCCGACCGGCCACCCGATGGAAATGCTCCAGACGGCGGTGGCCAGCCTGGGCATGTTTTATCCCGGCCCCGAAGGCCTGACGGGGCGTGACATCCGCGAAGACCTGGATTATGTACACAGTATGACGGTCAAGATCCTGGCGCGCATGGCGACCTTGGTGGCGATGTGGGAGCACATCCGCAATGGCTATGACCCAGTGCCGCCGCGCACTGATCTCACATATGCGGAAAATTTTCTTTATATGCTGAGAGGCAAGGAACCCGAGCCGTTCCATGCCGACATCATGGACACCTGCCTGGTGCTACATGCCGAGCACACCATCAACGCCTCCACCTTCGCCGCGCTGGTGGCGGGCTCCACGCTGGCCGCCCCCAACGGCGTCATCGCCGCCGCCATCGGCACCCTCTCCGGGCCTTTGCATGGCGGCGCGAATCAGCGGGTAGTGGAGATGCTTGAAGACATCGGCAGCCCGGACAACGCCCGGCCGTGGGTGGAAAAGCAGCTCGCCGCCAAGGCCAAGATCTGGGGCATGGGCCATCGTGAATACAAGGTCAAAGACCCGCGCGCCGTTATCCTGGAAAAACTGGTGGAAAAACTGGCGGCCTACAAAGGCGGTCAGGTCAGCCCGCTCTTCGAGACCGCCCTGGCGGTGGAAGAGACTTGCCGTGAGAGGCTGGCACACAAGGGCGTGTATCCCAACGTGGACTTCTATTCAGGGGTTCTGTATGCGGAAATGGGCATCCCCGCCGATCAATTCACCTCCATTTTCGCCATCTCACGTTGCGCCGGCTGGCTCGCCCACTGGCGCGAACAACTCGCCGACAACCGCATCTTCCGGCCTACGCAGGTGTATACCGGCGAGGGGATTCGGGATTATGTGATGCTTGGTGAACGCGGGTAGCGCGGTATCTCAGTGGGAGAGTGAAGGCCATGAATCTCTGGCCGCGTTAAAATTGTCCCTGTGCCTAACCGCTTTTTATGGGATAAAAAGCCCGCGCCACATAAGCAATCACCGCATCAATCTGCGCATCAGTGAGTACTGACTTCCATGCCGGCATGGTGGCGCCGGGCAGGCCGTCGCGGATGACCTGTTTCAGACGGGCGCGTGTCATGTCTGCCATGGCGGCTCGGCTGGTGAGGTCGCGGGGATGTGGTTGCAGAAAGCTGCCTATCCAGTTGCGGCCGGTGCCGTCTGCGGCGTGGCAGAAGGCACAATTCTGCTGGAACAGCGCTTCGCCCTGCCGCTCCTGGAGAGTCAGCCCCGTCAGCGTGGGGGCGGCATCGTGTTTGGCGTACACGCTGGCGCCGGATACGCTATCAACCGGCTTGGCTGACGGCTGCCGGTGCGAATAGCCGTTGCGCGGAAAGGACAGCGCGCGCGGATCCCACACGGCGGGGTCCTTGCCGCCCTTGGTGCGCGAACCCTCGTGGCAGGTGACGCACGAAGACATGAATAATTGCCTGCCGGTGCGTTGTTCAGGTGTCAGTGCTTCCCACGGCGTATCGAGCGGGATTTCGCCCAGAGCGAAGGGATGGGCGGCTTTGTAGCGTTCGTGGTTGGGCCAGCCGTTTTCGGGTGTATGGTAACGGGTGTTTTTGGCCTTGCTGACCATGAATTCCTGGCGTACAAAATCGACAACCGCTTCTATCTCGCTCGGTTTCAGCATCCCTTTGAAGGACATCATGGCGGTGCCGGAGCGCCCGCTCGTCACCGCTTCGATCATTTTCCGGCGGTCTATGGTGCGTGTGGTGAAGTCGCGCGGCGGAGGGGAGAGGTAGATGGCGGCGACGGTCTTGGCGTCGCCGGAATAGCCGTGGCAGAAATAGCAGCGGTAATTATAGATGTCACGCCCCTGCTCATGGACATTGCGCGGTTTGGTGCGCCCGGCGCCATAACCCGAAGCTGAGCTATCTAGTTGCCGGGGACTTTTTTTTTCTGCTCGTCGGGCTGGATAAATGCCTGGAAAACGAACTCGGCGACGTTGGCGATTTCCTGGTCGTTCAGCACCTTGCCCCAGGCGGGCATGACCGTGCCGGTTTTGCCGTTATGGATGGCCTTGAGCAGTGCCGGGCGGTTGAGGCTGCGGCGCGCATCGGGATGCACGAAGTTGCGCGGTTTGGGGCGGATGAACGTGGAGCGCGGCCCCTCGCCGTCGCCCGCCTTGCCGTGACAGGTGAAGCAGTTGGACATGTAAAACGCCTGCCCCTTGGCCGGGTCACCCTTCAAACCATTGGGGAAGGGCTGCGACATGTCGACATCCGCTACCGTGGCGGGCGGTGGCGCAGTCGACTGTACTTGCCCGGCAGCGCCATGACCATGCTGGGGCGCTGTGGTGGCGGTGGCGCTGGCTACAGCGTCATCGCTGGGCACGGCCCCACTCATGAAGGTGGCGCGGATATGATCCACCACGGCAGCAATTTCCGGGTCTGACAGGCGCGACTTGAATGACATCATGGCAGTGTCGGGGCGGCCGTAGGTTACGGAGTTGATCATGCGCTCACGCGTCAGATCGCGCCGCGCCTCTGCCGAGGTGAAATTGCGCGGCGACGGGTTGAACGTGGCCTGCGTCCACATTGCTCCCGCACCCTTGTCGCCATGGCACACCGCGCAGTTGTTGATGTAGACGCGCTCGCCGAGGCTGGCGTTGGGCGGGATTATCCGCCGCGAGTTGGATCCCGGCCCGCCACGCGGGGCTGCGGCAGTATGGGCGTGCGGAGATGTCGCGGAAGATGCCGTTGCAGGTGATGCCGACGCACTGGCGGCAGGTTCGGGTTGCATGAACGTGGCGCGGATGTGGTCCACGATGCCTTCGATCTGCTGCGGCGACAGACGATTGCCCCAGCCCACCATGGCGGTGCCGGGGCGGCCATGCGTTACCGACGTGATCATACGCTCGCGTGTCAGCGTCTGGCGCGCGGCGGGCGCGGTGAAATCACGCGGTGGCGGATTCAGCGAACTCCCCGCCCGGCTCTGAGCATTGCCTTTTTCGCCATGGCAGGCCGAGCAGTATTTTTGGTATAGCGCAGGCGCGGTGGGCGCGGACCACGCGCTTGCCGGCACAACGGAAATCATGGATACCAATACCATTCGCCAAAACATCGTCATGCAAAACCCACTACTCTCACAATAAAAAACGACCACGGATCAGTGTCCGGGATAACAAACTCACCGAAAGTTTGCGGTATCTTGACACCGTGCGCTATATTTGACTACTGTTAAACCAAAAAATCGCCCGCGCCATTACGAAAATCACCCATGCACAACTACATGCCATGCGAAAAACCAGAACGAGGCGATGCGTGAACAAACGTAGATGGTTTATTGCGGGCGGCGTGGCGCTGGCACTGAATAGCGCGTGGATCGGCCCCACCCTGAGCGGCACGATCCTCGGCACCAAGCACGATTTCACCGGGCTGAACGCCCGTGTCGGCGTTACCGCGATGTCTGGCGTGGCGTTTTCGGATTACGGTTCGCCCTGTGTGTATTGCCATATCCCTCCAGATAAAAAGGGCGCCGATTCAGCCGAGAAGGGCGGCAATCCAGGTTGGAACCGCTTCCTTCCGAATCCCGACAGCTACGCTCTGTATGACAGCCGCAGCCTTGAAAACAAGGTGCGCACGCCCAGCCCGATCAGCCTGCTGTGCCTGTCCTGCCACGACGGCACCATGGCCCTGGACATGACGGTATTCAAACCCAACGGCTGGAACAGCAGCCAGGACGCCGCCCTGCATGTCCGGCTCAATGGCGGCAATGACCTGATGAACTGCGGTAAATGCCACAACGGCAGCGTGGCGCACAGCATCGAAATCAAGCACTTGGGCACGGATCTGCGCAACGATCATCCCATCTCCATGCAATACGCCGGACTGAACCAGAAAGACGTGGATTTCTGGAAGCCCGACGGGCCGTATGGCTTCGACAATGGCGTGAAGCTGTACGACGGTAAGGTGGAATGCGCCACCTGCCATAATGTTCACAACCCGGACATCAATCTGCTGCTGCGCGCCACGTCCGACAGGTTGTGCGAGACATGCCACATCAAATAACTCGCCTGTGGCGTGGCGTGTTTTATGCGCTTTTCACCCTCACCCTGGCGAGTTGCGCCACTGCGCCTAAAGAGGCGCCATTCATCCCGCCAGTTTTCCCCGCCGCCCCTGATGCGCCGCGTTTCATTTACGAGCGCACCCTCAGCTTCAGCGACAACGTCGAGCAGGCCAGCAGTGTCGCCGAACGCCTCAGGCTTTTCGCCGTGGGCGAGAAAAAAGGGGCCAAGGCCTTAGTCAAACCGTTTGGTGTTGCTGTACATCGGGGCCGTGTCTATGTAACCGATACCGCGCAGCGGCTGGTTGTCATGTTTGACATCCCCGGCGGGCGTTACGTCGAGATCGGCACAGACAAGCCCGGCCAACTCACCAAGCCGATGGGTATCGACGTCTCCAGCCAAGGTGAGGTCTTCGTCTCCGACATGACGCTCAGGCGCGTTTTGGTCTATGACGGCGACGGCAAATTCCTGCGTTCCATCGGCGACAAGGATACCTTGCAGCGCCCCTCAAGCGTGGCCGTCAATCCCGATGGCACCCGCCTGTATGTGGCGGATACCGGCGGCGTGGACTCGGAATCGCACCATGTGTATTTGTATGACGCCAAAACGGGCGCGCTGTTGCAAACCATCGGAAAACGCGGCATCAAGGACGGTGAGTTCAACCTGCCCTTACAGGCCGCCGTCGGCCCCGATGGCACGCTGTATGTGGTGGACAAGGGTAATTTCCGCGTCCAGGCCTTCCGGCCCGACGGCAGCTTCGCACTGGCTTTCGGCACACCCGGACGTTTCCCTGGCCAGTTCGCCAGTCCCAAGGGCATCGCTACCGACCCCCAGGGCAATATCTACGTGGTGGACACCGCCTTCGGCAATTTCCAGATCTTCAACAAGGACGGGCAACTGCTGATGTTCATCGGCGAGCGCGGCTCCTCCGGCGCCCCCGCCAAATACATGCTCCCCGCCGGGATTGATGTTGACGAAGACGGCCGTATCTACGTCGTCGATCAGTTCTTTCGCAAGGTGGATGTGTTCAGGCCGGTGGGGCTGCGGGCGGATGAGGGGTTTGCGGGGAAGGGCTTACAGGAAAAGGGAAAGTCATGATTAAAAATAAAATTAAAACATTATTTTTGATTGGTCCAACCCTCTTCTCCCTTAATGCCTATAGCGGTGATGTCAAGCCGTTTATCGGAACTGAATTCATCACCTCAACCGTCGGCACTGCACGCGATAATCGAACCGCATTGCTCAACCTGGGGGTTGACTACAATCCGGTCAGTCTAGTGGGGGGCGGCATGAATGTTACGTTAGGTGATCAAAGCGGCAGCGAAAGAGTCAGCTTAAAATCCGACGTTTTTGTAAAATACAATATGCTTCCCGAGTCGCAGGTAAACCCGTTTATCCTGACGGGCGTGACAGGCGCGATACTGAATCGGCAGACATGTCCCATGGAACAGGTTGTTGGCGATAGCACCACTTCTGGTCACGGGAACACCTGCGGATCTGCACAGTTCAACTCGACGGGCGCCACCTACGGTTTAGGCGCAACGATCAAAACCTCAAAAACGTCGGCTGTCATCATAAAATATTCAAATACGGTAGGCAGCAAGAACGTGAACATGAATATTATCAGCGTCGGCGTAACATTCTAAAGCTCCCCATGCGTGCAAAAGCAACCCACCTGGTTGCGCTTTTATGAGACTCCTCTACTCACTCATCCTGTACCTGCTCACGCCTCTGGTATTGCTGCGCCTGGTGTGGCGCGGATTGCGTGCGCCGGAGTATTTGAAGCGTTGGCCGGAGCGATTTGGATTCTTTTCCGCTTCGCAGTTGAATGAGACGATCTGGATACATGCCGTGTCGGTGGGTGAGTTTCAGGCAGCGCTGCCGCTCATCAAAGCGCTGCAAACGCGTTATCCCGATGTGAAAATGGTGGTGACGACCACGACGCCCACCGGTTCGGCGAGGGTGCAGGCGGCGTTGGGGGATACGGTGTTTCATGTCTACGCGCCCTATGACCTGCCCGGCGCGGTGCGGCGTTTTCTGCGGCGCATTCGCCCGCGTGTGGCGATCATCATGGAAACCGAGCTGTGGCCCAATCTGTTCCATGGCTGCCACGCACGCAATATCCCCCTGATTCTGGCCAACGCCCGCCTTTCCGAACGCTCGGCGGCGGGCTACCAGCGCATCGCGGGGCTGACCCGCCAGACGCTGGGCAATCTCACCGCTGTCGCCGCGCAGACCCAGGACGACGCGCGGCGCCTGATCTCACTGGGCGCCGATGCTGCACGCGTCCACGTCACCGGCAATATCAAATTCGACATAAACATTCCGGCCAGCCTGCATGAACAGGCCGTCGCGCTGCGCCAGGAATGGGGCGCGGAACGCCCGGTATGGATAGCCGCCAGCACGCATGAGGGGGAGGATGAACAGGTGCTGGAAGCCTTTGCCGCCGTGCGTCAGGCAGTGCCCGATGCCTTGCTGGTGCTGGTGCCGCGTCACCCGGAACGCTTTGCCAGGGTGGCGGCGCTGTGCCGCAAGCAGGGCTATGAGGTGGTGTTGCGTAGTGAACAACGGCAGTGTAGTGCCACGACAGCGGTATTTGTCGGCGACAGTATGGGCGAGCTGATGCTGTTTTATGCGGCGTCCGATGTCGCGTTTACCGGCGGCAGCCTGGTTGCCACCGGCGGCCACAACATGCTGGAACCCGCCGCGCTGGGAATCCCCGTTATTACCGGCCCGCACACCTTCAATTTCGCGGAAATCAGCCGCATGCTGCTCAACGCGGGCGCGGCGCGGCAGGTGGACGGCGCGACGCAACTCGCCGAGGTGGTGACGGCTTATCTCAAGGATAACGATCTGCGCCATGCGGCGGGTGAAAAAGGCAAACACTTGGTGGAACAGAATCGTGGCGCGTTAATGAAGCTTGTGGATATTATTCAGGTTGGGAGCTTGTTGGGATTGAACTACTGACCCGAACCGTTGAACAGCGCCAGTGAATGGCTTGCGATGGACTCGTCTTGGAAACGGCAACTTTTCTCCTGTAATCGGCAACTATTGTCACCAAGCCCGTTGCGACTAACGGGTATGTTTTGGAAAATGCTTAAAATACCGCCTATTACACATTAAATGATATAGAAGATTTAGCCAGGATGATGTTGGCACATTACCTGCCTGCGGTGAATAGTTAAGGAAACTCTGATTGAGAAGTTGCAGATTCCCTAACTAAACTACCGGTCTTTAGGAGAGAAATCATGATTGGCGGCATTTCACCTGCTGTACAGTTCATCACCGCGCGTGCCACACAGGCGACGCTCTCGACGCCCGCGACCAACAGCAGCGGCTCGGCGAATCCTCAGACACAGGATAGGGTGACGCTTTCACATCAAGCCAACAATGTAAGTCCCACTTCTTTTATGGAGCTAAAAGGATTTGGCCGAAATGACATGTTAACGTCAAGCGAAATAGCGACTTTTGAAGCTATGAAGAAAGACGGAAATCTTAAAGAGGAAGAGGTTGCGGGAATGGCGAATATGCTTGCGCTTGATAGATATGCAAATCGGACGTATGGCCTTCCAGACCCTCGGCTGGACACCAGTTACATCAACAAGCTTATAAGTCAAAGCCACATCGAAAACTCAGCTGCCCGTGACATTAGCCAGAAAGCATTGGGTTTTGCATTAGGTTACCTTGCAAGATACCCCGTCATTTAAATCAAAATATTGATCCGTAATAGGCGAGTCGCCAAACACTCAATCCGCAAAAGAAGTGAAGAAGCTCTAACGATGAATAGCCCGCCTATCCACCGCCAGCGCTGCTTCGCGGAAGGCTTCGCTGAGGGTGGGGTGGGCGTGGGTAGTGCGGGCGATGTCTTCGGCGCTGGCGTGGAACTCCATCGCGGTGACGGCCTCGGCGATCATTTCCGAGGCCTGGGGGCCGAGGATGTGTGCGCCGAGGATGCGGTCGGTGTGGGCATGGGCGAGAATTTTTACCATGCCGTGCGCATCGCCCAAGGCGCGGGCGCGGCCGTTGGTGCTGAAGGGAAACGTGCCTTCCCGAAACGCCACGCCGTCCGCGTGCAGCTCTTGCGAGGTCTTGCCCACCCAGGCGATCTCGGGTGAGGTGTAGATCACCCACGGGATGGTGGCATAACTCACCTCGCTGAGTTGCCCGGCGATACGCTCCGCCACGGCGATGCCTTCTTCCGAGGCCTTGTGCGCCAGCATCGGGCCGCGCACCACGTCGCCGATGGCGTAGATGCCGGGCAGGCTGGTAAGGCAGTGCTTGTCCACTGTGATGAAACCTTGCTCGTCCAGCTTGAGGCCCGCCCCTTCGGCATTGAGTCCTGCAGTGTTGGGCCGCCTTCCGGTGGCGATCAGCAGGCGGTCAAGCGTCAGCGTGTGTTCGCCTTCTTTATCTTCATAAACAAGCGTGATCTGTTTTTTGCCGACGCGAATTTGTTTGATCTGCGCGCCCAGGCGTATGTCCAACCCTTGCGTGGTGAACAGGCGGCGGGCCTCGGCGGCGAGCTGTTCTTCCACGCGAGGAAGAAAGGCGTTGCCGCGAGCAAGCATATCGACCTGTGCGCCGAGCCGACGCCAGACGCTGCCCAGCTCCAGGGCGATTACGCCCGCACCGATAATTCCCAGACGTTTAGGCGTCTCGGTAAACTCCAGGGCGCCGGTGGAATCAACAATGAGGTTGCCATCAATAGGCGCCAGCGGGTGCGGTGCTGATACCGAACCTGTGGCAATGATGATGTTTTTCGCGGCTACGGTGTGGCGGTTTTTCTCATCCCTTTTTCCCGCCGCATCTTGCGGAATGATCTCTAACTGATTATTGCCCAGCAACCGGCCATGCCCTTGCAGCCAGTCGATTTTGTGTTTGGCGAACAGCAGGGCGATTCCGTCGGTGAGGGTATGCACGATGCCGTCCTTGCGCGTAATCATCGCCGGGACATCCATCGTCGCGCCGTTGACCTTGATGCCGTGCGCGGCCAATTCGTGCTGGAGTTGATAGTAATGATGCGAGGAATCCAGCAATGCCTTGGAAGGTATGCAGCCGACATTGAGGCAGGTGCCACCCAAGGCGGGCTTTCCCTGTTTGTTGCGCCAGTTGTCGACACATGCCGTGCGCAGGCCAAGCTGGGCGCAGCGGATCGCGGCAACATAGCCGCCTGGGCCGCCGCCAATCACAACTACGTCGTAGTTATCCATGGGTTATTCCTGTTCCGTATCAATCAGAGAATTAACATATCCCCTCGCCCTGTTTGCAGAGAGAGCCAGGGAGCGATGTGCTTGAGTAATGTGATGATTTTAAGTTCGTTGTACTTTTTTACCCTCTCCCCAACCCTCTCCCGCAAGGCGGGAGAGGGGGTAAAAATACACCATTGAATTGGAAATGAAATTACACCTGCAAGAGCATACGGGCGGGATCTTCCAGCGCTTCTTTTATCGCCACCAGAAAACGCACGGCCTCTTGGCCGTCGATGATGCGATGGTCGTAGGAAACGGCAAGATACATCATGGGGCGGATGACAATTTGACCGTCCACCACCACGGCGCGTTCCTCAATCTTGTGCATACCCAGTATGGCGCTTTGCGGCGGATTCAGGATGGGTGTTGAGAGCATTGATCCGAATATGCCGCCGTTGGTGATGGTAAACGTGCCGCCAGTGAGTTCATCCATGGAGAGTTTTCCATCCCGCGCCTTTTGCGCGTATTCCGTCACCTGCAATTCCAGGTCGGCGAAAGACAAGGTATCCGCATCGTGGATGATGGGCACTACCAGGCCGCGCGGCGTGCTCACCGCCACGCCAATGTCATAATAGCCGTGATAGACAATATCATTGCCGTCGATGGAGGCGTTGATCACCGGGAATTGTTTGAGGGCTTCGATGGCCGCTTTGATGAAAAAGGACATGAAGCCGAGTTTGACGTTGTACTTTTTCTGAAAGTCCTGCTGGTAGCGGGTACGCAGTTCCATCACGGGCTGCATGTTGACCTCGTTAAAGGTGGTCAACATGGCGGCGCTGTGTTGCGCCTGCACCAGCCGCTCGGCGATGCGCGCGCGCAAACGCGTCATGGGTACGCGCTGCTCAATGCGGCCTGCGGCGGATGCTGGGGGCGTGCTTGCTGGCGGTGTCGCCACGGGTGTTGCTGTGGTGTGTTCAAGCTGGCGCAGCACATCTTCCTTGGTAATTCGTCCGCCACGGCCAGTACCCGAAACCTGGGTGGCATCCAGTTGATGTTCGGCGACGATTTTGCGTACCGCCGGACTCAGCTCTTGTGCAACGATTTGGGGTGATGTGATGGCCGATGGCTGCGCTTCACGCAGCATGGTCTGTGCGGTATCGACAACGGCAATCACCTCGTTGCTTTTGACAACCGCGCCGTCGCTCTTCTTGATCTCGGCAAGCACGCCATCTTGCGGTGCGCCGATTTCGAGCACAACTTTGTCGGTTTCAAGATCAATGAGATTTTCATCGCGGCGGACAAATTCACCCACTTTTTTATGCCACCGCACCAGCGTGCCTTCCGTTATGGATTCCGATAAAACAGGTACTTTCACTTCGATCAGCATAAATACTCCATCAAGCAATGCGCTTCTTTTCTGCCACGGTATTTTTTGAAAATTCCAGCGTCGCATTAATCAGTCGGGTTTGTTGTTCCAAATGCTTGCTCAAATAGCCTTCAGCGGGAGCTGAATAGCTCGGTCGCCCGGCATAGCTCAACGTCTGTTTAGGCTGAAGGTGTTCGCGCAGGCAGTGTTGCATATAATTCCACGCGCCTTGGTTCTCGGGTTCTTCCTGGCACCACACCACCTCACGCGCCTTGCGAAAACGGCCAAGCGCCTGACGTAGCTCATCGGTGGGCAAGGGATGGAGTTGCTCAATACGGATGATGGCGATATCGTCGATCTTGCGCGTGCGGCGCACCTCCAGCAGCTCATAATATATCTTGCCGCTGCATACCACGACGCGTTTTACTGTGTTCGCATCAAGGGTGTCGATTTCGCCTATCACGTTTTTGAAACCAGACGTGGCAAGCTCCTCAATGCGAGAGGTGGCCAGTTTGTGCCGCAGCAAGCTCTTGGGTGTCATGACGATGAGTGGCTTGCGGTAAGGCCGTAATATCTGGCGCCGCAGCAGGTGAAATATCTGCGCGGGCGTGGACGGCACACAAACCTGCATGTTGTCATGCGAGCAAAGTTGCAGATAGCGTTCGAGCCGGGCGGAAGAATGTTCCGGCCCCTGGCCGTCATAGCCATGCGGGAGCAACAGTGTGAGGCCGCACAAGCGACTCCATTTGACTTCACCGGAGCTGATGAATTGATCGATGACCACCTGCGCGCCGTTGGCAAAATCGCCAAACTGTGCCTCCCAGATCACCAGCGACTCAGGCGAGGCTGTCGCATAGCCATACTCGAAACCGAGCACGGCCTCTTCAGACAGCAAGGAGTCGATGACGATAAAGTGCTGTGCCTGATTATCCGCGATGTGTTGCAGAGGCACATAGGTGCTTCCATCCTCCTGATGGTGCAGCACGGCATGGCGATGAAAGAATGTGCCGCGTCCGCTGTCCTGCCCGGAAATCCGCACTGGGCAACCGTTTTTGAGCAGCGTAGCGTAGGCCAGGGTTTCCGCAAAACCCCAGTCCATCGGTAGCTTGCCGGTGGACATGTCGCGCCGGTCTGTCATGATTTTGGCTACCCGTGGATGCAGCTTGAAATCATCCGGCAGTTGCAGTAGTTGTTCTGAAAGCGTCTTGATTTCATTCATGGATACGCGGGTATCTGTGGTGTGTTGCCAGTGTTTCCCCAAATAAGGGGTCCAGTTCACCGCGTATTGATTTCCCACGCCAGCATGTATCTCCCGCGCTACGCTGCGGCCTTCGTCCAGGGCTGTCCTGTATTCGGCGACCATGGTCTCGATTTCTTGCGCGGTGATTACACTTTCGCCGATGAGACGTTCGGCATAGCGCTTGACCACCCGTGGGTGACGCTGGATCTTCCGGTACATGAGGGGTTGTGTCACCGATGGTTCGTCGGCCTCGTTGTGCCCATGGCGGCGGTAACACACCAGGTCGATCACCACGTCGCGGTTAAATTGCATGCGATAGTCGAGCGCCAGGTGAGTTACATAGGCCACCGCTTCGGGATCATCGCCATTGACATGAAAGATAGGCGCCTGCACCATGCGCGCCACATCCGTGCAATACACGCTGGAACGGGCATCATGGGGATCGCTCATGGTAAAGCCGATCTGGTTGTTGATAATGATATGCACGGTGCCGCCGGTGGTATAGCCGCGCGCCTGCGACATATTCAAGGTTTCCATCACCACGCCCTGCCCGGCAAAGGCGGCGTCACCGTGTATCAATACCGGCAACACCTGATTGCCCGCAAGATCTCTGCGCCGGTGCTGGCGGGCGCGTACCGAGCCTTCCACAACCGGATTGACGATTTCCAGATGCGAAGGATTAAAGGCCAGCGCCACATGCACCGCCCCGCCAGGCGTGTTGATATCGGAGGAGAATCCCTGGTGATATTTCACATCGCCGCAGGAATGCCTGCTGGTGAGGTCGCACTTGCCCTCGAATTCCATGAACAGATCCCTGGGCGATTTGCCCATGATATTCACCAGCACATTAAGGCGGCCGCGGTGCGCCATGCCTATCACCACCTCCTTCACGTTTTGTCCGCCTGCGCGCTGGATGACTTCATGCAGCAAAGGGATGAGGCTTTCTCCACCTTCCAGGGAAAATCTTTTTTGACCGACGTATTTGGAGTGCAGGTATTGTTCAATGCCATCGGCAGCGGCGAGTCTTCCCAGGATCTGCCGCTTGAATTCGGGCGAAAACGTCGGCTGGCCGTGACTATTCTCCACACGCTTTTGTATCCAGCGTTTTTGTTCCGTATCGGTGATGTGCATGTAGTCGGCACCGATGTGCCCACAATAGATTGTCTGCAAACGTTGCAGGATGTCGCGCAATGGCGCTTGGGCAGGGCCTTCCAGGGAGCCGACGCTGAAGACGGTATCCATGTCCTCCGCCGTTAATTGATGAAAGGCCGGATCCAGCTCCGGCAACGGGGCGTGTTCGGCCAGGCCTAGCGGTTCCACATTGGCCTGTTGATGCCCGCGCACGCGGTAGGCGTCGATGAGTTGCAGCACGGCGACTTGCTTGCTTGCCTGCTCCGTCACCATGTGGCCTGGCGCTGTGGTTTTGGCTCCCACGTTGGCATGCTGGATAAACATGCGGCGGATGGTTTCGTGATCGGGTTCTTCGAGCGCGGCAGCGGATGGCTGCAAACCTTCAAAATAGTGTCGCCATGCCGGATCGACGGAAGCCGGATCGCTCAGAAAACAGCGATAAATGTCTTCGACAAAGCTGGCATTGCCTGCATAAAGATAACTGTTGTCCGAGTCTTGATTCACCATGTCCTGGTATAGCCTTTCTTATGTTAAGCAAACCCTGCTACTACTTTTTCGCCCGATTGCCTCATTTACTTTAATAGTTGTGCATAATCGCCTATTACGAAGCCAGTTCATTTTCCAGCTTGAGGGTGTGTTTTTTGGTCAGTTCCAGAAAACGCTCGGTATTACCTACATCCTCATAGATCGGGTCACCCTGGTCATCTTCGGCGATCACGCGATTGCCCGGCACATAAGGCAGCGCCGCCTCCAGTTCGTCCAGCGCTGCAGACAACAGGTTCGTGATAAGCAGCGTCTCCGTGACAGCCGGGTACATCTCCGCCAGTGCCGCAATCCGCGCGGCATCGTGTAGCGGAAGCCTGACATGATGTTCGTGCGCGGAAAATTTGGCGTGAGGGGCGGTTTCCCACTCCGTTATCAAGCTCTTGATCTTCATTTGATGTCCTCCTTATATACGGGCAATACCTGAAATGGTATCAGAGTCTTTCAAAATATGACCCCTCGAATCTGGTAGAATTCCATTATGGACGTTTCCTATATTCTCGATGATCTTAACGATGCCCAGCGCGAGGCCGTAGCCGCGCCTCCCGGCCATATGCTGATTCTGGCTGGCGCAGGCAGCGGCAAGACGCGCGTGCTGGTGCATCGCATGGCGTGGTTGATTCGCGTGGAGGATGTCTCGCCACACAGCATCCTGGCGGTGACCTTCACCAACAAGGCCGCTGCGGAGATGCGCGGGCGTATTGAGCAGATGCTCAATCTCACGGCGGGCGGACTGTGGGTGGGCACGTTTCATGGTCTGGCGCATCGCCTGCTGCGCGCCCACTGGCGTGAGGCGGGTCTGCCGCAGGCGTTTCAGATTCTCGATAGCGATGATCAATACCGCGTGGTGCGCCGCATCATCAAGGCGCTGGAGCTGGACGAGTCGCGCTGGCCGCCCAAACAGGCGCAGTGGTTCATCAATGGCCGCAAGGACGAGGGCCTGCGTCCGCATCACATTGAAGATAATGGCGACCCCTTCACACACCAGATGGTTCGCATCTATCAGGCTTACGAAGAGACATGCCAGCGTGGCGGCATGGTGGATTTCGCCGAGCTGCTGCTGCGCGCGCTGGAGATGTGGCAGAAACACCCAGAGGTGCTCGCCCACTACCGGCAGCGCTTCCGCCATGTCCTGGTGGACGAGTTTCAGGACACCAATGCCATCCAGTATGCCTGGATAAAGCTGCTTGCCGGAGACACCGGCAAGCTGTTCATAGTCGGTGACGACGACCAGTCGATTTACGGCTGGCGCGGTGCGCGCGTCGAGAACATACAGAGCTTTAGTGAAGATTTCCCCTCCACCCGCGTGCTGCGCCTGGAGCAGAACTACCGCTCCACCGGCGTGATCCTCGCCGCCGCCAATGCTCTTATCACCAACAACCAGGGCCGCTTGGGCAAGAACCTGTGGACTGCGGGCGAACAGGGTGAACCGATCCAGTTTTACACCGCATTTAATGACCTCGACGAGGCGCGTTTCATCGTGGAGCGTATCCGGCAGTGGGTGGAGCAGGGCAATGCGCGCCGCGAGGCAGCGCTGTTATACCGTTCCAACGCGCAATCGCGGGTGCTGGAAGAGGCGCTGTTGAACGCCGGGATGCCCTATCGGGTGTACGGCGGCCTGCGCTTTTTCGAGCGTGCCGAAATCAAGGACGCGCTGGCCTATCTGCGCCTGATCGCCAACCGCGAGGATGACAGCTCTTTTGAGCGGGTGGTGAACACGCCCACACGCGGTATCGGTGAGCGTGGCCTGGGACTGGTGCGCGACCATGCCCGGCAACATAACGTCCCGATGTGGCAGGCGGCGCAGGGTGCGGGGGCAAAGTCCGTAACAACCTTCATCGCCCTCATCGAACGGCTTGCGCGCGATACGGAAGGATTCACGCTCGCCGAACAGGTTGAGTATGTGGTGGCGCACAGCGGTCTGCTCGATCACTACCGCAAGGAAAAGAGTGAAAAGGGCGAGGCGCGGGTAGAAAATCTGGAAGAGCTGTCCAACGCCGCACGTCAGTTCCAGCACGACACGGATTCCGGCATGACGCCGCTCCAGGCGTTCCTTTCACACGCCGCGCTGGAGGCAGGCGAAGGCCAGGGCAACGCATGGGATGACTGCGTGCAGCTCATGACCCTGCATTCGGCCAAGGGTCTGGAGTTCCCGCTGGTATTCCTGTGCGGCATGGAAGAGGGTCTGTTCCCGCACCAGATGTCCGCCCAGGAACCGGGACGACTGGAGGAGGAGCGTCGCCTGTGCTATGTGGGCATCACCCGCGCGCGCAAGCACTTGTTCCTGACCTGCGCCGAGCGCCGCCGCCTGCACGGCACGGAATCCTATCCGCAGCCGTCGCGGTTTATCGGTGAAATCCCCGCCGAACTGCTGCGCGAGGTGCGCCCGCGCGCCTCCGTCACCCGCCCCCTTTCTGCCAGCAGTCATACTGGTCACCGCATGGATGAATCCCCCACCGACGCGCTGATTCGCCCGCGTTTGGGTAGCCGCGTAACGCACGGTAAATTCGGTGAGGGCGTCATCCTCGGTTACGAAGGCCAGGGCGAACACGCCCGCGTGCAGGTCAATTTCAAGCATACCGGCAGCAAGTGGCTGGTGATGGCGTATGCGAATCTGCAAGTAGCTTAACTCTAAAAATGGCAATCATTTTGTAGGGTGCGTTCCACGCACCATTATTATCATTGGTACTTGGAACGCACCCTACGACCCTTTAGGGTATTAGCATTCTGGCCGATACCATTCCAGTAACAACGGAATTCATAGGAATGCTCGCCAGGACGCTCGACCAGCACCCCAATACTCACATGCCAGAGAATACCGCCAGCCAGGGTTTTTCCAACACCTGGCGGCTGTTGCATCTGCTGAATATCTATCGCCTTGCGATTGCTACACTGTTTGTCATCCTGCCCTGGACTGGTCCTGAGGTAAAGCTGCTGGGCGATGTAGCCCCCGCACTCTATTCGACGGCGAGCGCGGCGTACCTGATCTTCGGTATCGCCAGCATGGTAGCCACCCACTGGCGCTGGCCCGCCTTTACGGCCCAGGTTTTCACACAGGTGCTGGTGGATATCCTTGCCATCACGCTGATCATGCACGCCAGCGGTGGTGTCGGTAGCGGGATGGGAATGTTGTTGTTGATCGCCATTGCCGGCGGCGGCATTTTGATGCCGGGGCGCACTGCGACTCTGTTTGCCGCCACCGCCACGCTGGCTGTGCTCGCCGAGCAGATTTACGCCCAAGTGGCATTCACGCCTTCTTTGCCCAACTACACACAGGCCGGCCTGCTGGGCGCAACGTTTTTTGCCACGGCACTTTTGACGCACGTACTGGCTCGGCGCATCCGCGACACGGAGAAACTGGCGGCGCAGCGCGGGATTGATCTGGCGAACATGCAACAGCTCACCGAATACATCATTCAGCGTATGCAAACCGGCGTGCTTGTTGTCGATGCACAGGAAAAAGTGCGCCTGATGAATGAATCGGCACGGCACCTGCTGGATGTCTCCGCCACCAAGGCTGTAAACCCGATGCTTGAGCAGTTGTCCCCCGCGCTTGCCAGTCAGTTGCACGCCTGGCGGGCTTATCCCGAAGAGGAACCGCATACCTTCTGCCCCAATGCGAGCGCCGCCGCCCTGTTGCCGCGCTTTGCGCGCATGGAGGCTGATCCGTCCTCGGGTATTCTCGTTTTTCTGGAGGATACCGCTGTTATGGCACAACAGGCGCAGCAGATGAAACTGGCCTCACTGGGCCGACTCACCGCCAGCATTGCCCATGAAATACGCAATCCGCTGGGCGCCATCAGCCACGCGGGCCAACTGCTTGCGGAGTCTCCGGCCTTGGATAAAAATGATGTGCGTCTTACACAGATCATCAGCGAACAATCGCAACGCGTGAATGCGATCATCGAGAACGTGATGCAACTCAGCCGCCGTGACCGCTCCCGCCCGCAGGAGTTTGTCCTGAAACCCTGGATGGAACGGTTTGCCGAGGAATTTCGGGCGAGCGAAAATATTGCAGCAGAATGGCTGGTCATCGACATCGACCCGCCACATGTCGAAGTGCGTATTGACCCCAGCCAGTTGCATCAGATTCTTTGGAATTTATGCGAAAACGCATTGCGCCATAGTCCCGGCCAATCTCGCATTGAGCTGCGTAGTGGCTTGGTGCCAGAAAGCCATATTCCCTTTCTTGAGGTGCTCGACAACGGCCCCGGCATCACGGCGGATGCCGCCGAACATGTCTTCGAGCCCTTTTTTACCACCAATCCCAAGGGCACCGGCCTGGGTCTTTATATTTCCCGTGAACTGTGCGAATGCAATCAGGCGCGCCTTAATTACCGCGCCCGGACGGGCGGCGGGAGCTGTTTCCGCATCACCTTTGCCGATCCCCGGCGCAGACAGGTAGCATAGAGATGACCCGCTACCTAGCCCTGGTTGTAGATGACGAACCGGATATCCGTGAACTGCTCGAACTCACCCTCGGGCGCATGGAGATCGACACCTTTGCCGCAGAAAACCTGACGCAGGCGCGCGCCTTGCTGGCCCAGCACCCTTTTGACCTCTGCCTGACCGACATGCGCCTGCCGGACGGCAGTGGTATGGCGTTGGTGGAGTATATCCAGAATAATCATTCCAGCCTGCCGGTCGCGGTAATCACCGCGCACGGAAGCATGGAGATGGCCATCAGCGCACTCAAGGCCGGGGCGTTCGATTTCGTCTCCAAGCCGGTGGATTTGCATGTGCTGCGCACGCTGGTCACCGCAGCGCTGAAATTGTCCGAACAATCCGCCCCGTCTGCGGGCTATACGGGCGTCAAGGAGCGGCGTTCACGGCACGTTCTGCTCGGTGACTCCGCCCCCATGCAGGCAATCCGCGCCACCATCGCCAAGCTGGCGCGCAGCCAGGCGCCGGTCTATATCAGCGGGGAATCAGGGACGGGCAAGGAGTTGATCGCACACCTCATCCACGACAAAGGACCGCGCGCCGACGGCCTCTTCGTGCCGGTCAACTGCGGCGCCATCCCCGAACACCTCATGGAAAGCGAATTCTTCGGCCACAAAAAGGGCAGCTTCACGGGTGCTGGAAGCGACAAGGACGGCCTGTTCCAGGCGGCCCATGGCGGCACGCTGTTTCTCGATGAGGTCGCCGACCTGCCACTGCATATGCAGGTCAAATTGCTGCGCGCCATCCAGGAAAAGGCGGTGCGGCCCGTCGGCGCGCAAAAAGAGGCGCCCATAGACGTGCGCATCCTCTGCGCCACCCACAAGAACCTCGCCGTGCTGGTAAAGGAGGGGGCATTCCGCGAGGACCTTTACTACCGCCTCAACGTCATCGAGCTGCACGCCCCCAGCCTGCGCGAGCGCCGCGAGGACATCCCGCTTTTGGCGGAGCATATTCTGAACCGTCTCGTCCCGTCTGGGACAGCCATCCCCGCCTTGAGCAACGACGCGCATCAAACACTGAGCGGCTATTCTTTCCCCGGCAATGTGCGCGAACTGGAAAACATCCTGGAGCGCGCCATCACCCTGTGCGAGGGCAATGTCATACAGGTTGATGATCTCCACCTGCCCCGTGCCCGCGAACCTGAAACCCCCACATCGGCAACCCCGCCTGCCGCTTCTTCCCTGTCCCTCGCCCCCTATCTCGACACCATCGAGAAAGACACCATCATGAAGGCCCTGGAACAAACCCGCCACAATAAAACCGCCGCCGCCAAACTGCTCGGCATCACCTTCCGCGCGTTGCGTTACCGGCTGAAGAAATTGGGTGTGGAGTGATTGAGGGCGCCG
>CAMTYI010000175.1:0-27318 GCA_947085925.1 uncultured Gammaproteobacteria bacterium | reverse complement strand
GAGATGGTAATGCCGGGTGACAACGTGCGCGTCACGGTTAGCCTGATTGCCCCGATTGCGATGGACGAAGGATTGCGTTTTGCGATTCGTGAGGGTGGCCGTACTGTCGGCGCCGGTGTTGTAAGTAAGGTGATCGAGTAATATCTAATGGCTAATCAGAGAATACGCATCCGTTTGAAGGCATTCGACCATCGGCTGATTGATCAGTCGGCGCGCGAAATAGCCGAGACTGCAAAGCGCACGGGCGCTCAGGTAAAAGGTCCGATTCCTCTTCCGACCAAGAAAGAGCGTTTCACCATTCTTATCTCTCCTCACGTTGATAAGGATGCCCGTGACCAGTACGAGATTCGTACTCACAAGCGTTTAATGGATATCGTGGATCCAACGGATAAGACGGTCGATGCTCTGATGAAGCTGGACTTGGCCGCTGGCGTGGATGTGCAGATTAAGTTGACATAAAAAGCGTTTCTTCAGTTGACCTTCCACGGGAAGGTTGGCGAGAGCCTGCTATTTTAAGAATAGGGTTTTAAAGATGGCAATCGGATTAATCGGTCGTAAGTGCGGAATGACCCGGGTGTTCACTGAAAATGGTGTATCCGTGCCTGTCACCGTGATAGAAGTTGAATCCAATCGCGTGACCCAGGTGAAAACCTTGGAGACCGATGGCTACCGCAGCCTGCAGGTCGCTGTGGGTGCTCGCCGCGCCTCCCGCGTCACCAAGCCCATGGCGGGGCATTATGCCAAGGCCGGTGTTGGTGCCGGGCGTAGTCTGTGGGAGTTCCGTCTTGAAGGAAGCGAAGGCGAGGGCATTGATGTCGGAGCCGAGCTGAAGGTGGATGTGTTCCAGCCTGGACAGAAAATTGATGTGGTCGGCACCAGCATAGGTAAGGGCTTTACGGGTACTATCCGGCGTCATAACTTCACCATGGGTGATGCTACGCACGGTAACTCCCTCTCCCATAGATCCCCTGGTTCTATTGGTCAGCGTCAAACACCCGGTCGCGTATTCAAAGGCAAGAAGATGTCCGGGCACATGGGTAATGAGCGTTGCTGTGTTCAGAACCTGGAAGTGGTGCGTATTGATAGTGAGCGTGGTTTGCTGTTGGTGAAAGGTGCTGTGCCTGGCGCCAAGGGTGGCGATGTTATCGTTCGTCCCGCCGTTAAAGCGCGTGCGTGAAGGAAAGATTATGGAATTACAACTGCAAAGTCTTAAAGCTGGTGTCCCTGCGGGAGTGATAGAGGTATCTGATACCACTTTCAATCGCCCGTATAGTGAAGCATTGGTGCATCAGGTGGTCACTGCTTACCTTGCGGGTGCCCGTGCAGGTACCCATGCACAGAAAACCCGTGCAGAAGTTAGCGGTGGCGGAGCCAAGCCGTGGCGCCAGAAAGGTACTGGCCGCGCCCGCGCCGGTACCACGCGCAGCCCGCTATGGCGCAAAGGTGGCAAGGTTTTCGCCGCTGTGCCTGCCGATTATTCGCAAAAGGTGAACAAAAAGATGTATCGCGGCGCGATACAAGCCATTTTGTCTGAGCTGGTGAGGCAGGGTCGGCTCATTGTTGTCGAGTCATTTTCGGTGTCCGCGCCAAAAACCAGCGAATTACTGCTCAAGTTGAAGGGTATGGATTTGAGCGACGTACTCATAGTCACAGAAAACGCCGACCAAAATCTTTATCTGGCGTCGCGCAATGTTTACCGAGTTGATGTGGTTGAAGCCAAGAGTGTCGACCCGGTGAGTTTGGTCGGTTTTGGAAGTATTTTAATGACAGTAGGTGCTGTCAGGCAATTTGAGGAGGCACTGGGATGAATCAGGAGCGTTTAATTGGCTTGCTTTTGGCGCCCCACGTCTCGGAAAAAAGCACTCGCACGGCGGAAAGCAACAGGCAGTTCGTATTTAAAGTTGTGGGTGATGCTACCAAACCTGAAATCAAGGGTGCTGTTGAACTCATGTTCAGCGTGCAGGTATCTGCAGTGCGTGTGTGCAATGTGAAAGGTAAAGTGAAGCGCGCTGGTCGCATGCAAGGCCGCCGTTCCAACTGGAAGAAGGCGTATGTCACGTTAAAACCCGGCCATGATATTAATTTCATGGGGCCGCAGTAAACGGGCGATCAGCGTATAAAGGATCATAGTAATGGCATTAATTAAAGAAAAGCCTACCTCTGCGGGGCGCCGTTTTGTAGTTAAAATGGTTAACCCGAATTTGTATAAGGGTGACCCGTACGCTCCGTTGTTGGAGAAGCAATCCAAAAGCGCTGGGCGTAATAATCAGGGCCGTATTACTGTACGCCATCAGGGCGGCGGTCATAAGCAGCATTACCGCATCATTGATTTCAAGCGCAACAAAGATGGCATACCCGCCAAAGTAGAGCGCGTTGAATATGACCCTAATCGTAGCGCGAATATCGCCTTGATGCTCTATGCGGACGGTGAGCGTCGCTACATTATCGCTCCCAAAGGCGTGCAGGCAGGGGAGACCTTGGTTTCCGGTGCCGATGCGCCTATCAAGGTAGGTAACTGCCTGCCCTTGCGCAGTATTCCGGTGGGAAGCACGGTGCATTGCATCGAGTTGAAGCCTGGAAAGGGCGCGCAGGTTGCGCGTAGTGCGGGGACGGGTGTTCAGTTGGTTGCGCGTGAAAGTGGTTATGCAACTTTGCGTTTGCGGTCAGGTGAAATACGCAAGATCCATGTGGATTGCAAGGCTACCATTGGCGAAGTGAGCAATGGTGAGCACAATCTGCGTTCTTTGGGTAAGGCTGGCGCATCACGCTGGCGTGGTGTTCGTCCCACGGTGCGTGGTGTGGCCATGAATCCAGTGGATCATCCGCATGGTGGTGGAGAGGGCAGGACATCAGGTGGTCGTCATCCTGTTTCGCCTTGGGGTACCCCGACTAAGGGTTATAAAACGCGCAGTAATAAGCGTACCGCCGGCATGATTGTACGCCGTCGTAAGTGAAGTTAAGAGGATTGAAGCGTGCCACGTTCAATTAAAAAGGGTCCATTCATAGATTCCCACCTTATTCATAAGGTTGAGGCGGCAATTGCCACCAACAGTAAGCGCCCGATCAAAACATGGTCGAGACGCTCGATGGTGATTCCTAATATGGTGGGTATGACGATCGCCGTGCATAACGGCAAGCAACACATTCCAGTGCTCGTATCCGAGAACATGGTGGGGCATAAGCTGGGCGAGTTTGCTGCGACGCGTACATTCAAAGGTCATTCCGGTGACCGGAAAACGAAGTGACGGGGTTAGGAATGGAAACTGTTGCAAAGTTGAAATATGCGCGACTTTCGGCCCAAAAGGGCCGATTGGTTGCTGATCAGATTCGTGGGCTGCCAGTTGATCGCGCCTTGCAGTTACTGACATTTAGTCCAAAAAAAGCGGCCGCAATCCTTAAAAAGGTGCTAGAATCGGCGATTGCCAATGCAGAGCATAATGACGGTGCTGATGTCGACGAGCTCAAGGTGTGCAAAATTTGCGTGGATGAAGGTCCGACACAAAAGCGCATGCACGCACGCGCCAAGGGACGTGGCAACCGTATTCTTAAGCGTACCAGTCACATTACAGTGACTGTGGCAGCAAAATAGAGAGAGATAGTCATGGGCCAGAAAGTTCATCCCACAGGGATTCGTCTTGGCATAGTTAAGGATTGGACATCCAAGTGGTATGCCGATTCCAAGCACTATCCCGAGTATCTCAATACTGATTTGCGTGTGCGCGCATTTTTGAAAAAGAAGCTCGCTCAGGCCTCGGTGAGCAGGATTCAGATCGAGCGTCCCGCGCGTAATGCACGCATTACGATCCACACGGCACGCCCCGGTATCGTTATTGGCAAGAAGGGTGAGGATATTGAATCCTTGCGCAAGGAAGTTGCCGCGATGATGAAAGTTCATGTGAACATGGTTCATATCAACATCGAGGAAATCCGCAAGCCTGAGCTTGACGCCACCCTGGTCGCGGAAAGTGTTGCTCAGCAGCTTGAGCGCCGAATCATGTTCCGCCGCGCCATGAAACGAGCGGTGACGAATACCATGCGCTTGGGCGGTCTTGGCATCAAGATCAAGGTTTCAGGGCGTTTGGGTGGGGCCGAAATTGCCCGTACTGAGTGGTATCGTGAAGGACGAGTGCCACTCCATACATTGCGTGCCGACATAGACTACGGTGTTGCTGAAGCGCATACCCCGTCGGGCGTAATTGGTATTAAGGTTTGGATTTTCAAGGGCGAAGTTTTCGGTAAGGGAGAAAAAACCGATGCCGCCGCCCCTGAAAAGGCCGCCGCCAACTAATGAGGATGTACGGTTATGCTTCAGCCTAAAAAAACCAAATACCGCAAACAGCATAAGGGCCGCAACCGTGGCTTGGCGACGACCGGTAATAAAGTAAGCTTTGGTGAGTTCGGACTCAAGGCTGTCGGTCGCGGTCAAATAACGGCGCGTCAGATCGAAGCTGCGCGTCGCGCCATGACCCGCTATGTCAAGCGTGGTGGTAAAGTGTGGATCCGCATTTTCCCGGACAAGCCCATTACCAAAAAGCCCCTTGAGGTTCGTATGGGTAGCGGTAAGGGTAATGTTGAATATTGGGTTGCTCAAATTCAGCCGGGCCGGATGTTATATGAAATGGAAGGCGTCACGGAAGAAGTGGCACGCGAGGCATTTAAATTGGCCGCTGCCAAGCTGCCCGTGCAAACAACCTTTACAGTTCGGACGGTGATGTGATGGAAGCGAAAGATCTAAGAAGTAAAAGTAGCGCTGAATTGAAGCAGGAACTTCTGAATGTTATGCGTGAGCAGTTTAATTTGCGCATGCAAAGAGGTTCTGGGCAATTGTCCAAGCCTCATCAATTGAATGCAGCCCGCAAAAATGTTGCGCGTATTAAAACCATACTGAATGAGAAAGCAGGTAAGGTGTCATGAGCGAAGAAACGAAAGTATCTAACGCGATGAGTGGACGTGTTGTCAGCAATAAGATGAACAAGTCCATTACGGTTTTGATAGAGCGCAATGTAAAGCATCCTTTGTATCAAAAATACATTAAGCGTTCTACGAAGCTGCACGCTCATGATGAAAACAATGAATGTAATGAAGGTGATTTGGTTGTGATACAGCAGTGCCGTCCGCTGTCTAAAACCAAGTCTTGGCGCTTGGTTAAAGTTATTGAGCGAGCAGGTTAGTTCAGGCTCGAATGGTAGATTGGAGATAGTCAATGATCCAAATGCAGACAGCGCTAGAGGCGGCGGACAATAGTGGCGCGCGCGAGTTGATGTGTATCAAGGTGTTGGGTGGTTCGCATCGTCGCTATGCTAACATCGGTGATGTTATCAAAGTGAGCGTCAAAGATGCCATGCCCCGTAGCAAGGTCAAGAAGGGTGAAGTATACAATGCTGTGGTTGTTCGGACCCGTAAAGGTGTTCGTCGTCCCGATGGTTCATTGATCCGTTTTGACGGCAATGCGGCGGTGTTGCTGAATAATCAGCTCCAGCCTATCGGCACCCGTATCTTCGGGCCGGTGACGCGCGAGTTGCGTACGGAACAATTCATGAAGATTGTTTCTTTGGCTCCTGAAGTGTTGTGATTCGGTAAAACGGTAGGAATACTGAAAGATGCGAAAAATTCGTAAAGGTGACGACGTTATAGTTCTCACCGGTAAAGACAATGGAAAACGTGGCAGTGTATTGCGCGTTTTGGTGAATGACCGTGTCGTCGTGGAAAACGTCAACATGGTGAAGCGACACGTCAAGCCTAATCCTGCGCGTGGGTTGTCTGGCGGCATTTCTGAAAAGGAAATGTCCATCCATGTCTCTAATGTCGCACTGTTTAATCCTGTCACAAAGAAGGCGGACAGGATTGGTTTTAGAGTGCTGGAAGATGGGCGTAAAGTGCGTTACTTTAAGTCCAACAATGAAATAGTTGACGTCTAAGTTCGGAAAAATAGAATGGCTAGGCTCCAAGAATACTATCGTGACACTGTAGTTAAGCAGCTTATGCAGCAGTATAACTACAAGAGCGTCATGGAGGTCCCTCAAATTACCAAAATAACCCTGAACATGGGGGTAGGCGAGGCTGTTGGCGATAAAAAAGTCATTGAGAATGCTGTTGCTGATATGATGAAAATTGCCGGACAAAAGCCCGTGATTACGCTTGCTCGTAAGTCCGTGGCTGGCTTTAAAGTCCGCGAAGGCTGGCCTGTTGGCTGTAAGGTTACCTTGCGCCGTCATCGCATGTATGAATTTCTTGATCGGCTAATCAATATTGCTATGCCGCGTATCCGTGACTTTCGCGGAATTAGCCCAAAGTCCTTCGATGGACGCGGGAACTACAGCATGGGTGTGCGCGAGCAGATCATCTTTCCTGAAATTGAGTACGATAAGATAGATGCCTTGCGTGGGTTGGACGTGATCATCACCACGACAGCCAAGAACGATGATGAGGGCCGTGCCTTGTTGGCCGCCTTCAGCTTTCCCTTCAGGAAGTAAGGAAGATTTATGGCAAAACTATGCATGATTAATCGTGAAGTCAAACGATTGCGTACGGTCCAAAAATATGCGGCGCACCGGCTTGAGCTGAAAGCAAAGATTGTTGATTTTAGTCTTACGCCCGCTGAGCGTAATGAGGCGCAGCGCAAGTTTCATGCTTTGCCACGCGATGCCAGCCCATGCCGCATCCGTAACCGCTGCCAGGTTAGCGGTCGCCCTCGCGGTTTTTACCGCAAGTTTGGTTTGGCACGGAATAAGTTACGCGAGGCTGCAATGCGTGGTGATGTTCCTGGGTTGGTTAAGGCCAGTTGGTAAAAGCCCCGATTTCGCGAATGCGGAATTATAATTGTAATGTGGAATTGAATTATGAGTATGACTGATCCTATAGCAGATATGCTGACCCGTATTCGTAACGCATTGGGAGCCTCCAAAGCGGCAGTAAGCATGCCCATGTCGAAGCAGAAGCAGGCTATTGCCCAAGTGCTAAAAGATGAAGGTTACATCAATGCCTTTTCTGTTCAGGATTATGATGGCAAGCCACTGCTGGTGATTGACCTGAAGTATTATGAAGGCAAGCCGGTGATTGAGCAGATTCGGCGTGTTAGCCGTCCTGGCTTGCGTGCCTATCGTGGCAAGGATGAGCTGCCCAAGGTGATGGGTGGTTTAGGTATCAGCATCGTATCGACTTCGAAGGGCGTGATGACGGATCGCGCAGCGCGTGCTGCCGGGCATGGCGGTGAAGTCCTTTGTGTTATCTCATAAGGTGGGTATGCAGTAATGTCGAGAGTTGCAAAAAAACCCGTTACTATCCCTAGTGGTGTTGATGTGATCCTTAGCGGTCAATCCGTCACTGTTAAAGGCGGCAAAGGTTCGCTGTCGTTTGATGTGCCTGATGTTGTTGAGGTTCGTCAAGAGGGTGATGTTCTTAATTTCGCCCCGCGCGATACCAATACATTTTCCAATGCCATGGCGGGTACTGCGCGTGCGTTGATCAATAACATGGTGATAGGCGTGAGTATTGGCTTCCAGAAAAAATTGGAGCTGGTAGGGGTGGGTTATCGCGCACAGGCACAGGGTTCGGCCCTTAACTTGACGCTGGGATATTCACATCCGATCAGTTTTTCCGCGCCCGCTGGAATTACTATTGAAACCCCAACCCAAACCGAGGTTCTGGTTAAGGGTATCGACAAGAATTTGGTTGGTTTAGTGGCGGCCAAAATTCGCGCCTACCGTCCACCAGAGCCTTATAAGGGCAAAGGTGTTAAATATTCGGACGAAGTAATTGTTCGTAAAGAAGCCAAGAAGAAGTAAAGGTGAGTTTTGTGGATAAAAAGCTATCACGTCAGCGCCGCGCTCAAAAAGCCCGTGCGAAAATAAGAGAGTTGGGTGTTTACCGGTTGTGTATTCATCGTACACCGCGCCACATATATGCACAGGTGATTGCACCCAGCGGGTCTGAAGTTGTGGCTTGCTCATCTACTTTGGATGAACAAGTGCGGAGCGCGGTTAAAAGTACAGGCAACGTTGAAGCAGCTATCGTCGTGGGCAAGTCCGTGGCAGAGCGCGCCTTGGCCGCTGGTGTCACAAAAATTGCCTTTGATCGCTCCGGATTTAGGTATCATGGGCGCGTTAAAGCGTTGGCTGATGCCGCTCGTGAGCAAGGTCTCGAATTTTAAGGAATCAGGTCATGGCGAATTATGATGTGCCTCAGAATGGTGATGGGTTTCAAGAAAAACTGATCGCTGTTAGGCGTGTGGCCAAAGTAGTAAAAGGTGGTCGTCAGTTTGGCTTTTCAGCATTGACGGTTGTCGGTGATGGTCAGGGTAAAGTTGGCTTTGGTCGAGGCAAGGCGCGTGAAGTGCCTGCTGCTATTCAGAAAGCTATGGAAGATGCGCGTAGAAATATGCGTACCATACGCCTGAATGGAAATACCTTGCAATATCCTGTAACTGTTCGTTTTGGCGCGTCAAAGGTTCACATGCAACCAGCGTCTGAAGGTACCGGGATCATTGCTGGTGGTGCCATGCGTGCAGTATTTGAAGTGCTCGGCGTACAAAATGTCCTTGCCAAGTGCATTGGGTCAAGCAATCCTATTAATGTTGTCCGCGCTACGATACGCGGTCTCACCGGGATGGCCGACGCTGAGTCTGTTGCTGCGAAACGTGGCAAGACGGTTGAAGAAGTGGTGGGATAAGGCCATGTCTACGGGTAATAAAAAGTTGAGAGTAACATTGGTGCGCAGCAGCAATGGTAAGTTGCCTAGCCATAAAGCGTGCCTGCTGGGTCTCGGGCTGAGACGTATGCGCCATAGTGTAGAGCTTGAAGATACGCCGTGCGTGCGCGGCATGATCAACAAAGTGTTCTACATGGTTAAGGCTGAGGAGATCGGATAATGCGGCTGAATACTATCAAACCTGCTGTCGGCCAGAAAAAAACCCCGAAACGCGTTGGGCGCGGAATTGGCTCAGGGTTGGGCAAGACCTGTGGACGTGGACACAAGGGACAGTCTGCCCGCGCTGGCGGGTTTCACAAGGTTGGTTTTGAAGGCGGTCAGATGCCGCTGCAACGCCGTTTACCTAAGTTCGGATTTGCTTCTTTGACTGCCGACAAAACAGCCGAAGTTACCCTGTCCGAGTTGGTTAAAGTTGGTGGCGAGATTGACATTGAAGCGTTGAAGCGCGCAAATGTCGTGCATCAGACGGCGGAACGCGCCAAAGTAATTCTCTCGGGAACGATTGGAATACCTGTCACCCTGCGTGGTGTTGCCGTGACTAAAGGTGCGCGTGCGGCGATCGAGGCGGCTGGCGGTAAGGTCGAGGATTAAGTGGCCGCTCCTCGTATGACGTCTCCCGCCAGCATGGGCGGTGCGGGCAAGTTTACTGAATTAAAACAGCGTCTTTTTTTTCTGATTGGCGCGCTAGTCGTGTTCCGTATAGGTGCGTATATTCCTGTGCCGGGAATAGATCCGCATGCCCTTGCTTCGCTGTTTGAGCAGCAGCGCGGCACCATCATTGACATGTTTAACATGTTCTCTGGCGGTGCGCTTTCGCGCTTCACCGTGTTTGCGTTGGGCATTATGCCCTATATCTCCGCCTCCATCATTTTGCAATTGCTGGCTGTGGTATGGCCTACGCTGGAGCAGTTGAAAAAGGAAGGAGAGGCTGGGCGCCGTAAAATAACTCAATACACCCGCTATCTTACTGCGGTATTGGCAGCAGGGCAGGCGGGTGGAGTTGCAATTGCATTGCAAAAACAACAAGTCGGCGGCATAAGTGTTGTTATAGAGCCGGGCTATGGTTTTATTTTTATTGCCGTTTTGACGCTAGTGGCGGGCACGCTCTTCCTCATGTGGCTGGGTGAGCAAATTACAGAGCGTGGAATTGGTAATGGAATTTCCATGATCATTTTCGCTGGTATTGCTGCGGGTTTACCTGCGGCGATTGGCGGTACGCTGGAGTTGGCGCGCACGGGTGAGATGCACGCGCTGACGGTTTTGGTTCTTTTTGTCATGGCGTTAGTCGTGACCGCAGGTGTTATTTTTATAGAGCGGGGGCAGCGTCGGATAACCGTAAATTACGCCAAACGCCAGCAGGGCCGTAAAGTTTATGCAGCTCAGTCGAGCCATTTGCCAATGAAGGTTAATATGGCTGGTGTTATCCCGCCTATATTTGCTTCCAGCATTATCCTTTTCCCAGGCACGATTGCAGGCATGGTTGGTCAGGGTGAGGGGATGGATTGGCTGCGTGATTTGTCTACGGTGCTGTCGCCTGGGCAGCCTGTTTACGTCATTTTGTATGCGGCAGCCATAATTTTCTTTTGTTTCTTTTATACGGCGCTGGTTTTTAATCCTAAAGATACGGCTGATAATTTAAAGAAATCGGGCGCTTTCATTCCTGGTGTACGTCCTGGGGAGCAGACCGCGCGTTATGTTGATACAGTTATGACTCGGCTGGCTGTTGCGGGAGCGTTGTATCTAACTGTTATTTGTTTGTTGCCGGAATTTTTGATTGTCTCGTGGAACGTGCCATTCTACTTTGGAGGCACTTCGCTTTTGATTATAGTGGTTGTGGTTATGGATTTCATGACACAGTTACAAGCCCACTTGATGTCTCACCAGTATGAAGGTCTGTTGAAGAAGGCAAATCTTAAAGGCTACAGCGGGACGGGTCTGTTGCGCTGACAAGTTCTTGAAGGCTCTGCTTTCCCAATTTTCAGCTTCGGAGGGCACCGTTTTTTTACTCGTTGAAGTTTTTCAGGTGCTTCAGGTGCTTGGTGTGCGTGAATAACAGATACGCATCCAATAACTTTAGTTTGTTTTGTGGAGAATGGTCATGAAGGTTCGTGCTTCTGTAAAAAAGTTGTGCCGCAACTGTAAAGTGGTGCGTCGCAAGGGTGTTGTGCGTATCATTTGTGCCGATACGCGGCACAAGCAGCGGCAAGGCTGAGTGTTAGAGTAGATTTTTTTGAGATCCCGCTGGAAGGTCGATTCTTGATTTCGGCTCAGAGGGTAAGTATAATGATTAGTTTTACCGGATAGTATTAGCAGGAGGACGAATGGCCCGTATTGCCGGTGTAAATATACCTGTGCAGAAGCATGCTGTAATTGCGCTCACAGCTATTTATGGTGTTGGTCCGACTCGGGCGCGCTATATCTGTGACGCGGCGGGAGTAAAGCCGAACGCTAAAGTCAAAGAGCTTTCCGAGGCCGAGATCGAAGCGCTGCGTTCCGAGGTTTCCAAGTTGAAAGTTGAAGGCGATCTGCGTCGCGAAGTCTCCATGAGCATTAAGCGCTTGATGGATCTCGGTAGTTATCGGGGCTTACGTCATCGCCGTGGACTGCCGGCCCGTGGTCAGCGTACTCGCACCAATGCAAGGACCCGAAAAGGTCCGCGCAAGGCGATACGCAAATAATTTAACAGATCTAGGAGCCGGATATGGCAAAAGTCAACACGCGTACACGTAAGCGTGTCAAAAAGAATGTGGTAGATGGTGTGGCGCATGTGTACGCCTCTTTCAATAACACCATTATTACTATCACCGATCGCCAGGGGAATGCCTTGTCTTGGGCAACTGCGGGTAGCTCTGGATTCCGTGGCTCTCGCAAGAGCACGCCATTCGCCGCTCAGGTTGCTGCAGAGAAGGCGGGTTCTATTGTTCAAGAGTTTGGGATGAAGAACTTAGACGTTCTTGTGAAGGGTCCTGGGCCGGGCCGGGAGTCTGCAGTGCGTGCGCTGCATGCGGCAGGTTTTAAAATCAATAGTATTACAGACGTTACTCCGATCCCGCACAATGGTTGCCGGCCTCCGAAGAAGCGTCGCGTTTAAAATTGGAGAGTAGCTGTGGCTAAATACACAGGATCAAAATGCCGCTTGTGCCGTCGTGAGGGTGAAAAACTCTTTCTGAAGGGTGAGAAGTGTTATACCGCTAAATGTGCGATTGAAAAGCGCAATTCACCTCCCGGTCAGCATGGTCAGAAAAAGCCACGCCTTACCGATTATGCCGGCCAACTTCGTGCCAAGCAGAAGCTGCGTCGTATTTATGGCGTGCTTGAGGGGCAATTCCGCGGATGTTACAAACAAGCTGATCGCCGGAAAGGATCCACCGGAGAATTACTGTTGCAGCTCCTTGAAAGGCGCTTGGATAATGTTGTGTATCGCATGGGGTTTTCTTCTTCTCGTAGTGAAGCACGGCAGCTTGTGCGCCACAATGGAATCACGGTTAATGGAAAGAAGGTAAATATACCTAGCTATTTAATCAACCCAAGTGATTTGGTGGCCGTTACTGAAGGTTCTAAGAAGCAGTTGCGCATCCAGGCGGCCTTGACGTTTGCCCAACAACGCGGCTTCGCAGGCTGGGTTGATGTGGATGTTGAGAAAATGCAGGGCGTCTTCAAGTCGATTCCAGAGCGCAGTGATTTGCCTTCTGATATAAATGAAAACCTTGTTGTGGAGCTTTATTCCAAATAATCGAACCTTCTGATTTTTGGATGGCTAGTGGGTACGAAAAGTACATCACGCTTAACGTAAGAGAGGATTTTTCATGCAGGGTTCGGTATTCGAGTTTCTGAAGCCGCGTCTGGTTGATGTGCATGTGGTCAGCGGCATGCACGCCAAGGTTACGTTGGAACCGCTTGAACGCGGATTTGGCCATACTCTGGGGAATGCGTTGCGCCGCATTTTGTTGTCCTCCATGCCTGGCTGCGCAGTTGTCGAGGCGGAAATCGAGGGTGTGTTGCACGAATACACCAGTCTTGAGGGTGTTCAGGAAGATGTTATTGATATCCTGTTGAACCTCAAAGGCTTGGCTATACGTATGCATGGTCGCGATGAGGCGTGGGTCACTTTGCGAAAAAAAGGCCCGGGTGTTGTGTTGGCAAAAGATATTGAATTGCCTCATGATATCGAGATCGTGAATCCTAACCATGTAATTGCTAATCTTACCAAGCCCACTGAGTTGGCCATGACTCTGCGTGTCTCGCGTGGGCGCGGATATCAGCCCGCCCTCAGCCGTCTGAATACGGAAGACGCCGGTAATCCGATTGGCAGATTGCAGTTGGATGCATCGTTTAGCCCCGTGCGTAGGGTTTCTTACGTGGTAGAGAGTGCACGTGTTGAGCAACGCACTGACTTGGATAAGTTGGTGATTGATATTGAAACGAACGGCACGATCGATCCCGAAGAAGCCATTCGTCGTGCAGCGACTATATTACAGGAGCAGCTTTTTGTTTTCGTGGAGTTGAAGGGCAAAGAGGAAGCTCAGGCTACGATCAAGGAGATGGAGATCGATCCAATCTTATTGCGGCCTGTCGATGACCTTGAATTGACGGTTCGTTCTGCTAATTGCTTGAAGGCTGAAAACATCTATTATATTGGTGATTTGATTCAGCGCACTGAAGTCGAGCTGTTGAAGACCCCTAATTTAGGCAAAAAGTCCTTGACTGAAATAAAGGATGTTTTGGCTTCTCATGGGCTGTCTTTAGGGATGTGTCTGGAGAATTGGCCGCCGGCAGGACTTCAGAGGAAAGAAAAGGCATCGGCCTGAAGTAGCTAAGGTGATAGGGTTTGCTTTGTCTCTGTTTATTGAGAAAGCCCCTTTCCATCGGCTTACTGAAGTTTTAAAAAAATTTAGTGCCTGCTCCTTAATGGGCGGTGGGTCAATTGGTTAAGGAAGTTTAACAAATGCGTCATCGTAATATTGGGCGTCAACTTAGTCGGGATAGCAGTCATCGCAAGGCTATGCTTCGGAACATGACGATATCTTTGATTCGTCATGAGATTATAAAGACCACCCTACCCAAGGCTAAAGAGCTGCGCCGCATGGCAGAGCCACTCATTACCTTGGCTAAGGTCGATAATGTTTCAAAAAGACGGCTTGCGTTTTCTCGTATACGTGATCGCGATATCGTAAGCAAGCTGTTTAATGAGGTTGGCCCTCGTTATAAGGCTCGTCCTGGTGGCTACCTGCGAATTCTTAAGTGCGGTTTTCGTGCGGGAGATAAAGCAGCAATGGCGATTGTTGAGCTTGTTGACCGTCCTCAGTCTGGGGTGGAAAGCAAGCTTGTTAGTGCTGAATAGTTGACTTAATCAACGGCTTTTATTAAAAAAACCGGGCATTGCCCGGTTTTTTTTGTGTGTGGCGAAGGACGCTCGAATGCCGTGGACTTCATTGCCCACGGCGGGTTGATCGAAGCGGTGGAAAAACCCTGCCAGAGGGTGTCCTCTGGCAGGGTTGCCGGATACAACTTGTATTTACTCACTCGGCGAGGTTGTTTCTTGCCGACATAGTTCAGCCGTGAATATTGGGTTGTTCTGAGGTGGTGGTAAAGTCTCAAGAAATCCCTGCTTCATAGGTCCAACCCCTTGGCGATGCGCATCCCATAATCCTCGTCCGCGCTACGGAAGTGCGCGACCTGGCGGATTTGGATGTCCTTGCGGGCATTTTTGAGGTGGGTGACGATATTGTCGACGAGCATAACCTTTTCTATTTCCGGCATCAGGCGGTACAGGTTGCCTGCTTGCACATAGTCATCGTCGTGCGACGGTGCATGATGGCCAACCACGCCTTCGACAGGTAAGGGGAAGGGTGCGTGCTGGGGTGCTTCCTTGATGCCGTCAAAGCTGTTGGGTTCGTAGTTCGGGCTTGCGCCGCCATTGCCGTCGAAACGCATGGCGCCATCGCGCTGGTGGTTGGTCGCTTCGGCGGCGTGTGGGCGGTTGACGGGTAGAAGCTGATAGTTCGCGCCTAGGCGGTAGCGGTGCGCGTCGCCATAGGCGAAGATGCGCCCTTGCAGCATTTTGTCCGGCGAGAAACCGATGCCCGGCACGATGTTGCCCGGAGAAAACGCGGCCTGCTCGACCTCGGCAAAATAATTTTCCGGGTTGCGGTTGAGCACCAGACGTCCCACCGGAATCAGTGGGTAGTCCTTGTGCGGCCATACCTTGGTCACGTCGAAAGGATTGAAACGGTACTTTGGCGCGTCCTCGAAGGGCATGATTTGCACGTGAAGTTTCCACGCCGCCTCGCCGCCGTTTTTGATGTGGTTGAACAGGTCGCGCGTGGCATCGTCGGGGTCTTCGCCCGCCAAGCGTCCTGCCTCTTGCCGTGTCAGGTTCTGGATGCCGGTCTCGGTTTTAAAGTGGTACTTGATCCACACGCCTTTGCCATCTGCGTTGATCCACATGAAGGTATGTGAGCCGAATCCATCCATATGCCGGTAGGACTTGGGGGTGCCACGGCTTGAAAAGAGGATTGTTAGCTGGTGCAGCGCTTCCGGCGTGAGTGAGAGAAAATCCCAAAAGGCATCAGGATCTTTCAGGTTGGTCTGCGGATTGCGTTTCTGGGTGTGGATGAAGTCGGGAAATTTGAGCGGGTCGCGCAGGAAAAACACTGGCGTGTTATTGCCCGTGATATCGTAGTTGCCGTCTTCGGTGTAGAACTTCAGGGCGAAACCGCGTGGGTCGCGCTCGGTGTCGGCAGAGCCTTTTTCCCCGCCTACCGTTGAAAAGCGCAAAAAGACCTCGGTTTTCTTGCCGGTTTTTTCCAGGAACCGGGCCTTGGTCCACTTCGTCACATCATGGGTGACCTCAAAATAGCCGTAGGCGCCCGCGCCTTTGGCGTGAACCACTCGTTCCGGGATGCGCTCGCGATTGAAGTGCGCGTTTTTTTCGACGAGATGGTAATCCTGTAACAGCGCCGGTCCGTGCGCACCAGCAGTCAGTGTATTCTGATTATCCGCGACGGGGATGCCATTGGCTGTGGTTAGTGTCTTGTTCTTTGCCATATCAAGCTCCATTTTGAGGGAAGAGAATGTGATCAGGCGGTGGTTCTGGTCGTTTCGCCCGATCGCCAACACACGTTATCGAACGCCTATCATGTTCCTTTAGGTTTTTTTGTCAATGGTGGTCACGGCAAAATTTTCACGTCTGTTTTCAGGGTGTTTTTATGTGTCCCATGCCTGATTTTCAAGCCATTTCCCGTTTCGATCATTGACAGTTTCACCTGGCATCGGTAATGTCTGAAGTTTTGACGTGTCGGCCGCCGTTTGCGCCGCGCGCCCTATGTTTCTCTCGGAAGTTATTTGGACAAACCAGCTTGAACAACGAATTTGCCAGAATTAAGCGCCTTCCCCCTTATGTCTTCAATATTGTTGGTGAATTGAAGGCCAAGGCGCGCGCGCGCGGGGAGGACATCATCGACTTCGGCATGGGCAATCCAGATCAGCCCACGCCCAAACATATCGTGGATAAGATGGTTGAGGCCGCCCAGCGTGGCGACACGCACCGCTATTCGGTATCGAAAGGCATTCCACGCCTGCGCAAAGCGATTTGTACCTGGTATCAGCGCCGCTTCGGTGTGGACCTGAACCCGGACAGCGAAGCTATCGTCACCATCGGTTCCAAGGAGGGGTTGGCGCATTTGGCCTTCGCTACCATGGGGCCGGGGGACGTGGTGATGGTGCCCAATCCCGCCTATCCCATCCATCCTTATGGTTTCGTGATTGCAGGCGCGGATATTCGCCATGTGCCGCTGGTGCCGGGTGGGGATTTTTTTGCTGAGCTGGAAAAGGCGATAAAGGATTGCTGGCCGCGCCCTAAGATGCTGGTGCTCAACTTTCCAGGCAATCCCACCACTCAGTGCGTTGACTTGGCCTTCTTCGAGAAGGTGATCGCCATCGCGCGTGAGCATAAGATTTGGGTGGTGCATGACCTCGCCTATGTCGATATCGTGTTCGATGGCTACGAGGCACCGTCCATCATGCAGGTGCCCGGTGCAAAAGAGGTGGCGGTGGAGTTTTTTACGCTGTCCAAGAGCTATAACATGCCGGGCTGGCGCGTCGGTTTCATGGTCGGCAATCCCACGCTGGTGGCGGCGCTGGCGCGCATGAAATCCTATCTTGATTACGGCATGTTTACGCCCATTCAGGTGGCGGCGATTACCGCTCTGGAAGGGCCGCAAGAGTGCGTAAAAGAGATTTCCGACATGTACAAACGCCGCCGTGACGTGCTGTGCAGCGGCCTCAATGCGCTGGGCTGGCCGGTCGAGTTGCCCAAGGCAACGATGTTCGTCTGGGCGCCGATCCCCGAACAGTATCGCCACCTCGGGTCGCTGGAGTTCTCCAAGCGGCTGCTGGAAGAGGCCAAGGTTGCGGTGGCACCGGGCGTCGGTTTTGGCGAATACGGCGACGATCATGTACGCTTCGGGTTGATCGAGAATGAACACCGCACCCGTCAGGCGATACGCGGTATACGCGATATGTTCAAGAAAGACGGGGTGATTATGCAGGGGACGGGGACATGACGCCGGTAAAAATAGGCCTGTTGGGTTTGGGTACAGTCGGTGGCGGTACGGTCAAGGTGTTGTCGCGTAATGCCCATGAGATTATGCGGCGCGCTGGTCGTGGCATTGAGGTCGTCCACGCCAGCGCGCGGGACTTGAGCAAGCCGCGCATCTGTGACACCGCCGGAATTATCCTCACGCAAGATCCTTTCGAGGTGGTGAATAACCCCGAGTTGCAGGTCATCGTCGAGCTGATCGGCGGCACCGATCAGGCGCGTGATCTGGTGCTGTGCGCCATCGCCAACGGCAAGCACGTGGTGACCGCCAACAAGGCGCTGATCGCCCGTTACGGCAACGAAATTTTCGCTGCAGCGCGCGCGAAAGGTGTGATGGTGGCCTTCGAGGCGGCGGTGGCGGGCGGCATTCCGGTCATTAAGGCGATCCGCGAGGGTCTGGCGGGCAACCGCATTGAGTGGCTGGCGGGCATCATTAATGGTACGGGAAACTTCATTCTCACCGAGATGCGTGATAAAGGGCGTGATTTCGCCGACGTGCTGGCCGAGGCGCAGCGCCTGGGTTATGCCGAGGCCGATCCTACCTTTGACGTGGAGGGTATCGACGCCGCGCACAAGCTCACCATCCTGGCCTCCATCGCTTTTGGCATTCCCTTGCAATTCGACAAGGCCTATACCGAAGGCATCACCCGCATCACTCGCCAGGATGTAGGCTATGCCGAGGAGCTGGGTTACCGCATCAAACATCTGGGCATTGCGCGCCGTACCGAAGAAGGCATCGAACTGCGCGTACACCCTACGCTGATCCCGCATCGCCGCCTTATTGCCAACGTCGATGGCGTAATGAACGCCGTGCTGGTGAAGGGCGACGCTGTTGGTCCCACGCTGTTTTACGGCGCCGGTGCAGGGGCTGAACCCACGGCTTCAGCAGTGGTCGCCGATCTCGTCGACGTGGTGCGTACCCTCACCTCTGACCCGGAAAACCGTGTGCCGCACCTGGCGTTCCAGCCCGACGCGCTGTCCGACCTGCCGATCCTGCCCATGGAAAAAGTGGAAACCGCCTATTACCTGCGCATGCAGGCGCAAGACCGCCCTGGCGTACTGGCCGACGTGACGCGCATCCTCGCCGATCAGGGCATCAGCATCGAGGCCATGCTGCAAAAGGCGCCGGCCAACGGTGGCGGCGACGACACGGTGCCCGTGGTGATCCTCACCCACCGCATCCGCGAGAAGCAGATGAACGAAGCGATACGCCGCATCGAGGCGCTGGGGACGATGGCGGGGCCGGTGATGAGGATGCGGGTGGAGCATCTGGCCAAATGATTTTCAACCGAAAGGTGCGAAGACGTAAAAAATCACAGTAGGGCGGGTTGTAACCCGTCAATCGTGCCTTCAGGCAGCTTGTATGCTTCGCATGCTTGGCGGATTACAACCCGCCCTACATTTATTGCTGCGATTTCTGAGGCAAGGCGATTATTCAAATTTATTCCTGAGGTTTATTTATGCCATTCCGCCCCCGCTACACCGGCCTGATCGACAAATACCGCGACCGCCTGCCGGTTCATGACGACACGCGCATTATCAGCCTCGGCGAGGGTAACACCCCGCTGATCCGGCTCAACAATATCCCGCGCTTGTTGAGCAAGGACGTGGATATCTACGTCAAATACGAGGGGCTGAATCCCACGGGTTCGTTTAAGGATCGTGGCATGACGATGGCGGTGACCAAGGCGGTGGAGGAGGGCAGCAGGGCCATCATCTGCGCTTCCACCGGCAATACCTCTGCTGCCGCTGCTGCCTATGCGGCGCGCGCGGGGATCGCTTCGTTTGTGCTGATCCCCGATGGAAAAATCGCGCTCGGCAAGCTCGCCCAGGCGATGATCCACGGTGCGGTGGTGATCCAGATCAAGGGCAATTTTGATGTCGGCATGCAACTGGTCAAGGATGTCGCGCTGGAGGCGCCGGTTACTATCGTCAACTCCATTAACCCTTTCCGTCTGCAAGGGCAGAAGACGGCGGCCTTCGAAATCGTCGAAGAGCTGGGGTGCGCGCCGGATTTCCATTGCCTGCCGGTCGGCAACGCGGGCAACATCACCGCTCACTGGATGGGTTACAGGGAGTATCAGGATCACGGCATCGTCAATAATCACCCGCGCATGGTGGGCTATCAGGCGGCCGGTTCTGCCCCGTTCATGCGCGGTCAGCCAGTCGATAACCCCGAGACCGTGGCTACGGCGATACGCATCGGTCATCCGCAAAGCTGGGACAAGGCGTGGAAGGTGCGGGAGGAATCCAGCGGTTGGTTTGACGAGTGTACCGATCAGGAAATTCTTGCCGCGCAGAAGTTGCTTGCTCTGAAGGAAGGCGTATTCTGTGAGCCTGCCTCGGCGGCCTCGCTGGCAGGTGCGATACGCGATATCAAGTCTGGAAAAATTCCCGAGGGCAGCAAGGTGGTGTGTACCCTCACGGGCCATGGGCTCAAGGATCCGGACATTGCCATCAGTCAGAGCACCTCCCCGGTGCATACCGTCGAGGCAACGCTGGAGTCGGTCAAGCGCACTATCCTGGAAAATATGGCCTGATTATAATCAGGCACTAATTCATCATCGGAGGGGTTTATTATGGGCGACCAGGTCAAGTATGACATTCTCCGTTCCTCGCCCTTTGCGGTTGAGTTGACCGATGAGCAGTGCAAGGAATTAGCCAAGGTTATCGAAACCCGCCGCTTGAAGGATGGGGAGGTTTTGATTCAGGAGGGGCATAGTGACAACAGTTTGCATGTGATCATGAGCGGCATGCTCGCTGTGGTCAAAGAGAGCGGGGGCGGTGAGTCAACCACCTTGCATATTCTCAAGGTGGGCGATCTGGCGGGTGCATTGGGCTTTATCGACGGGCTGGAGCACAGCGCTACCTTGACGTCGATTGGCGACACCGAGGTGTTTACTCTGCGCCGCGAGTCTTTCGAGGCGTTGCTCAACACCGATCCCCTTATCGTGTACCGCGTGATGCGTTCCATCGTTCGCTCTGTGCATGCCATTGTGCGGCGCATGAACAATCAGTATGTGGAACTGACCAACTACATCAGCAAACAGCATGGGCGGTATTAGTTCTCGCTTTTATTTCGCCAGGGTATCGCCGGGTTTTACTCGGAAGTCGGGCGCCCGCTTTTTTCCGTCAACTGGTGGTGTAGCAGCGCACCGCTATAAAGGATCTCCAGGCTGACTTGTGCATCGGGGTATCCTTGCTCGGCGGCGTGGCGATACCATTTGGCCGCTTTGTGCTTGTCCATGGGTACACCCATCCCTTTCTCATGCATGATTCCCAGGTAACACTGTGCCACTGCGTCCCCATGCAGTGCGGCGCGCATATAAAAGCCAACGTTACTTTCATCGCTGTGTGTCATCGCCTCTGATCCCTTTCGTTTCGGTTGCAGTGAGCGCTATGATATGGGCGTGTATGTGACAAAATAATGTCAAAAATATGAAGATTCGATGGATGTGCCTGTGGATTACCGATGGCTTTACACTGATTCGATCAAGAGAGGAACCAATTCATGAATTCACCGTCTGCACACCCCGCGCCCTTTCAACAATTGCGCGCCGCTGCCGAGATTTATCCGGACGCCTTGGATTGTTCCATGATGCATGGCTTTCTGGCGGGGGTAGCCATTGCTCCGTATGAGTTGCTTGACCAGCCCTGGTTGCCGCTGGCCCTGGGTTTGCCTGATGAGGCGGACATCCCTGATGAAATTGTCGATCTTGCCATGCAGGTGTCTGATGATATGGTCGAGGACTTGATCGAGGGGACGTTCGAGCCCCAAGCGGCGACAGAGCAGCGCGATGGTTACACATTGCCCAGGATGGATCTTTGGTGCCTGGGCTTTGTTCAAGCCTGTGCATTGGCAAGCGAGGATTGGGAGGACATGACCAGTGACGATCTTGATCTCGCCAAACTGTTGTTGAGCATCAATGTCATCGCTGACCCGGAGCGTTATGGGCCGCTCTTGTTCAGCAAGGAAGTATCCTTCACCGACGTCGGCTTTCTTGCCGAAATTCGTGGGCTTACGGGGGCCATCATCAACAAGATGGCAAGCCGGGTATTTGAAAAAAGTTTGTTTGACGAAGAGGATGAGTTTGCAGGGCAGGATATGGAATTTGATTTTACCGAGGACGATCTGCGGGAAATCCCGGAGCAGGGCTTGATGTTATTCATCCTCACCATGGGCGATCGCCTGCCGCGCGTGGTGGTGGATGAATGTGTGCGGCGTGGCGCGGACATGCTGCCGCTCCTGGCGGGCTATCTTGAAGATGAGCAGAACTGGGAGCCGGATATCGGAGGTGAGCGATGGTGGGCCTTGCTGCATTGCATCTTTATTCTGGGCGCCATCGACGACTCCCGAGCCGCCGCACCATTGCTGGGTCTTTTTAAACGCATGCAGGATCTGCCGGACGATGATTTGTGGGACTGGGTGTCTGGCTACTGGCCAGCCCTGTTCAGGAACAAACGCGAAGCTGCTGCCCCTGCCTTGCGCCGCATTGCCGAAGACCGTACCTTGGATTGGCATCCCCGCAGTGAAGCTATGGGATGCGTTCTGGAGGCCGCCGTTGCATCAGGCAGTGAGACTTTGGAAGCGGCGCTGGACGGGGTTGCTGCCATTGCTGCCGACGTAACCGAAGATGATGATACGCGTTCCTGGATAGGAATGGCGCTCTTGAATTTTCCGCGAGAACGGCACAGGTTATTGTTGGAATCGTTGGTGGACCTCCAGCGACAGCAGGCTGGATTGCTGTGTATGTTGTTTGATATGGATGGGATAGTGCGCGATTTTCAAACCGGTGATGCGCCTGAATGGGAGCGCTTTGCCGATCCCTGGGCTTTTTATGATCCCGAGGCCATCGCGCAGCGCCAGCGTCGTTGGGTGGAAGAAAGTAGCGCGGGCGAGGACAATTTTTTGTTCGACGATGATGAGTTTATGCCGGTTGAGACCTTCGTGCGGGAACAGCCCAAGGTCGGGCGAAATGATCCCTGTCCTTGTGGAAGTGGCAAGAAGTATAAGAAGTGTTGTTTACAGTGAGCGAATTGGCGGCGTAATCGTCTTTTGAGGGATGCTACTACTTGCGCAGCGCCGCGCGTCGTCCACGTTTTACATCTACTCCAGCGAGGATCAGCAATCCCACCACGAAATAACCGCCAGTGATGAGCATGGCGAGGCGGTGGTCTCCGCCGGAGAGCCAGCTTACCAGGCCATAGGTGATCGGGCCAAAGATGGCGGAGAGTTTGACGGCCAAACCCCAGAGGCCGAAAAATTCGGCGTGGCGCGCGGCGGGGGCGAGCAGTCCCACCAGGGCGCGGCCCGCCGATTGGCTGGCGCCCATGCACAGCCCGGCCACGTTGGCGGCGACCCAAAACATGCCCGGTCCCTGTGCTGCCCACGCCAGTGCAATCATCACGAGCCAGCCCAGCAGGGTCAGGGCAAGCGTGGGGACATGGCCGAGGCGGTCCTGGATGTAGCCAAACAGAAAGGCCCCGACGGCGGCGGTGATGTTGACCACCATGACCAGCAGCAAGGTCTGTTGGGTGTCAAAGTGCATTACTTGCTGGGCGTATATCGCGGCGAGGGTGATAACAGTATTGATGCCCGCCGAGTAAAATACCGTGCAGATCAAAAAGCGCCGCAGGTCACGGTAGCGGCGTGCGTGTTTGATGGTGGCGCAGAGCCGGGCGAATGCCTCGCCAATCAGGCTGCGGCCCGGCGGGTGCGGTTGGGGGATGGCGCGTTCGCGCAGGAACAGGAATGTTGGTAGGGTGGACAAGGCAAACAGCCCGGCGGTGATCAGCATGGTTACCGGCACAAATGAAGCTGCTTGATCGCCACGCGCTTGTGCCCAGCTTACATAGGCCAGCGATAACCCCAGGCTGATCAGGCCGCCCATATAGCCCAGGCTCCAACCCCAGCCGGATACCTTGCCCAGGCTGCGGCTGCGCGCCAGTTCGGGGAGAAAGGCGGCGATGAGATTTTCGCCGCTGCCGAAAAAGAAGTTGGAAATCACAATGAATGCGATGGCGAGCGCCAGATCGCCGGGGCCGACCAAGGCAAGTCCGGCGGTGCCCAGTACACAACCTGCGGTGGTAAAAAGCAGCAGTTTTTTCTTGGCGGCGTAGGCGTCCGCATAGGCACCCAGCACGGGCGCTGTCAGCATGACCAGGAAGTACGAGGCCGCCAGCGCTGCTGTCCAGGCAAATGTCGCCCAGTCCTGATTGCCCGCCACCACCGAGACGAAATAGGCGTTGAAGATGGCAGTGATGACGACCGTGGTATAGCCCGAATTGGCGAAGTCGTACATCGCCCACGCCCACACTTCGCGGCGTGAGACGCCAGCGGCCAGGGAAGAGCGCGTAGCCATCACGCCTCGCCCAGCAGCGCTAAAAACTCCTGTTCCGCAAGCATCGTCACCCCCAGTTCCCGCGCCTTGTCTGCCTTGGAGCCAGCTTCGGCCCCCACAACAACGTAACTGGTTTTGCGCGAGACGCTGCCGCTTACCTTGCCGCCCAGCGCTTCGATACGCGCCTTGGCTTCGTCGCGGCTCATGCTGTCCAGCGTGCCGGTGAGGACGAAGGTCTTGCCGGAGAGCGGCGTATATGCACGGCTGATCTCCTCCTGCGGCCAGTCAACGCCTACCTCGCGCAAGGCGTCGATGACTTCCCGGTTATGCGGTTGAGCGAAGAAGTGATGAATACTCGCGGCGACCACCGGGCCGACATCGGGAACGGCCTGCAAGTTGTCGATGGGTGCGTTAATCAGTTGTTCGATGTCGCCAAAGTAACGGGCGAGCTGCTTGGCAGTCACCTCGCCGACCTGACTGATGCCCAGGGCATAGAGAAAGCGGGGTAGGGTGGTGCGTTTGGATTTTTCGATGGCCGCGAGCAAGTTGTCTGCAGACTTATCTCCCATGCGCTCCAGTGCCACGAGCGCCTCTTTGGTGAGGTGATAGAGATCGGCTACGGTCTTGACCTGGCCTTTTTCCACCAGTTGCGCGATCAGTTTGTCGCCCAGGCCGTCAATGTCCATGGCGTGACGCGATGCGAAATGGAAGATCGCGCCCATGCGCTGTGCCGGACAGTAAAGTCCGCCTATGCAATGATGTGCGGACTCGTTTTCCAAGCGCACCACCTCAGAGCCACACATCGGGCATGTCTTGGGCATATGCCAGGCACGCACGCTTTCGGGACGCTTTTCCGTGATTACGCCCACCACCTCGGGGATCACGTCCCCCGCGCGGCGCACGATGACGGTGTCGCCGATATGGATATCCTTGCGCCGCAACTCATCCTCGTTGTGCAGCGTGGCGCGGCTCACGGTCACACCGCCGACCTCGACCGGGCGCAGCATCGCCACCGGCGTGATGACGCCGGTGCGGCCTACCGAAGCGAGAATGTCCTCCACCACGGTGGTCTCCTCCTGGGCGGGGAATTTGTGGGCGATGCCCCAGCGTGGCGCGCGGGCGGTAAAGCCGAGGGCGTCTCGTGCGGCAAGATCATCCACCTTGTAGACCACCCCATCCACTTCAAAGGGCAGATCGTTACGGCGTGCAGTTATTTCCTGATAATACGCCAGGCACCCTTCAATATCATGAATGGGGCGGAAAAATTCGGTGACGGGGAAGCCCCATTCCTTGAGGCGTTGTACGATCTGCGAATAGCGCAGCGCAGGTTGCTCCGATACCTCACCCAGCCCCCACGGAAAGAAACTCAAAGGGCGACCGGCAGTGATGCGCGGATCGAGCTGGCGCAGGCTGCCAGCGGCGGCATTGCGCGGGTTGGCAAAGATATTTTCACCTCGCGCCAGGCGTTCTTCATTGAGACGCTCGAAGTCGCGCTTGGGGATGACCACCTCACCCCGCACTTCCAGCACCGCCGGCCAGCCCTTGCCGAGCAAACACAGCGGCACGCTCTTGATGGTGCGTGCGTTGGCTGTCACGTCCTCGCCCTTCGTCCCGTCGCCGCGCGTCCCGGCCCGCACCAGCAGGCCATTTTCATAACGCAGGCTGAGTGAGGCGCCGTCGAATTTTGGTTCGGCGGTGTAGTACACGGCATCGGATGTTTCAAGCCCCTGGCGCACGCGCCGGTCCCAGTCACGGACTTCCGCTGCGTCGAAGGCGTTGTCCAGCGAGGTCATGGGGACGCTATGGCGCACCTCGCCGAGGGATTCCAGCGGCTTCGCCCCCACTCGCTGGGTGGGGGAGTCAGGGGTGATTAGCTCGGGGTGTTCCGCCTCAAGCCGTTGCAATTCGCGCAACAGACGGTCATATTCGGCATCTGAGATGATTGGCGCGTCGAGGACGTAGTAGCGGTAGTTGTGATGATTGATTTCATCACGCAACTGGGTGACGCGGTTTTTGAGAGGGTGGGTGTCGGAGATGGGCATGGCTGCCTTCTTGGGACGGGCTATGCTTTAAATTTGGCGCTCCCTAGGGGATTCGAACCCCTGTTGCTGCCGTGAGAGGGCGGCGTCCTAGGCCTCTAGACGAAGGGAGCGGTGTGCAAAAAGAAGTGGTATTATACGCGCTAATCATGAATGCTCAAGATTCTTTTAATGACAGGTTAAAAAAGGCAGGGAAAACCATAAGCACGCCCAGAGTCATACCTCGCGCCGAACATTCCATCTCGCGCACCAATATCAGCGACAGCGCAGTCAAGGTGCTTTACCGCCTGAAGGACGCCGGTTATAAGGCCTACCTGGTCGGCGGCGGCGTACGCGACATGCTGCTGGGGCGCGAACCCAAGGATTTCGATATCGCCACCGATGCGCATCCCGAGGAAGTGCAAGAGCAGTTCCGCAGTTGTCATCTCATCGGGCGCCGCTTCCGGTTGGCTCATGTGCGTGTCGGACGCGATGTTGTCGAGGTCGCCACGTTCCGTGCCAATGTGCCCGCCGTGGAAGAAGGCGAGACCCGCAGCGTGAAAAAGGGCGAAGACCGGCATACGGAAAACGGACGCATCATGCGCGACAACGTCTACGGCACGCTCGAAGAAGACGCCTGGCGGCGTGATTTCACCATCAATGCCCTGTATTACAACATCGCCGACTTTTCCGTGGTGGACTATACCGGTGGCCTTGAAGACCTCAAGACAGGCTGGATACGCTTGATCGGCGACCCCGTGCAGCGTTATCGCGAAGACCCGGTACGCATGCTGCGCGCGGTGCGCTTTGCTGCCAAGCTAGGTTTCCGCATCCACCCCGACACCGAGGATCCACTGTTTGACCTGGGCTATCTGCTGGAGGATATCCCCTCCGCTCGTCTCTATGAAGAAGTGCTTAAGCTGTTCATGGGTGGCTATGCCTTGGAAACCTTCGAGCTGCTGCGTCACTACCGCTTGTTCGAGCATTTATTCCCGCAGACCGAGGATGATCTTGCGCAGGAGCGGGAAGGATTCCCCTCGGAATTGGTGGCGCGCGCCCTGGCTAATACCGATGCGCGTGTCGCAGCCGGTAAACCGGTGACCCCGGCATTTTTGTTCGCGGCCCTGCTGTGGGGCCCGATGCGCCGTCAGGCCGAGCCATTGCAGGCGGGAGGCGAGAGCGAAATCCAGGCCATTCAGGAGGCGGGCGATGTGGTTGTCATGCGCCAGGTGCAGCGCATAGCCTTGCCTAAACGTTTCAGTCTGCCGATGCGCGAAATCTGGACCATGCAACCCCGTTTCACCCAAATCAACGGCAAACGCCCCTCGAGTTTACTGACACACCCGCGTTTTCGCGCTGCCTATGACTTCCTTCTCTTGAGAGGCGAGTCGGGCGAGGATGTCCAGGATTTGTGCGAGTGGTGGACGAAGTTTCAGCAAGTTAACCCGGATGAACGGCAGACCTTGCTGCGCGCGCCGGTGGTGGGAGCCAAGGCAGTGATAGGTTCGGAAGCCCCTGCGGCTACTGCGGTTACCAAAAAACGTCGCCGCCCGCGCAAGCGCCGTAAGCCGGCTGGCGCGGCGACGGAGTAACGGATTGGTGATTCGGGCCTATATAGGGCTGGGCAGCAACCTCAATGATCCGGTGCAACAGG
>CAMTYI010000174.1:0-26920 GCA_947085925.1 uncultured Gammaproteobacteria bacterium | reverse complement strand
GGTGGACCACATGATGGGAATCAGGCCTATGAGCGCCACCGCTACAGTCATCAACTTTGGCCGCAGGCGCAACGCCGCACCTTCGTAGGCGGCCTGATAGATATCCTGTTGCGTCACCGCTCCCTGCGACAACCGCTTGTCCAGCGCCTCGTTGAGGTAAATCAGCATCACCACCCCGGTCTGCGTCGCCACGCCGGCGAGGGCGAGAAAGCCGACCCACACCGCGACCGACATGTTGTATCCCAGGATAGAGACCAGATAGACACCCCCGACCAGGGAGAAGGGCACGGAAAGTATCACCACACCGGCGTCACGCACGGAGCGGAAAGTGAAATAGAGCAACGCAAAAATCACCAGAACCGCGATAGGAATAATGATCTGCAAGCGCGCCTTGGCCCGCACCTGATTTTCCCACTGCCCCGACCAGGTGACGTAATAACCGGCGGGGAGTTTCAATTGCTGTTCCAGCGTGCGCTTCGCCTCATTGACGAAGCCGCCCATATCCCGCCCGCGCACGTTCAGGAACACGACGGTGCGCAGCAGGCCGCCCTCGCTGTTGATCTCGGGGGCGCCGGAGGACACCTTGAGCTTGGTCACCAGAGATAGCGGAATCTGCGCCCCTTCCATGCCGGAGACGAGCATGCGCTGGATCGCCGGGATGTTGTCGCGCAGCTCGCGCAGGTAGCGGACGCGGATGGGGAAGCGGTTTCTGCCGTCCACGGCGGTGCTCAGCGTTTCACCGCCGAGCGCCATCTCGATCACCTCCTGAATATCAGCGACCTTGATGCCATAGCGCGCTGCGGCCTCGCGGTCCACCGTGATGTCCACGTAATTGCCGCTGGTGGCCCGCTCGGCGACCACATCGGCCGCCCCCGGCACGCCCCTGAGGATGCTTTCCGCATCGACCGCCAGATCCTTCAGCACATTGAGATCCGTGCCGAAAATTTTTACCCCCAGATCGGTGCGCACCCCCGTAGAGAGCATGTTGATGCGATTGATGATGGGTTGGGTCCAGCCATTTCTCACGCCGATTTGCTGTAGCTTACCGTCCAGTTCGTTCACGATATCAGCCTTGGTGATCCCCGCCCGCCATTGCTCTTTGGGCTTGAGGATGATGATGTTTTCGAACATCGAGACCGGCGCGGGATCGGTGGAGGTCTCGGCGCGCCCCACCTTGCCCAGCACATGCTCCACTTCCGGCACGGTCTTGATGATGCGGTTCTGTACCTGGACGAGGCGCTTGGCCTCGCTGATGGTGATATTGGGCAGCGTGACGGGCATGTACAGCAGCGACCCTTCGTCCAGGGGCGGCATGAATTCGCTGCCGACGGACATGAATAGCCGCCCGGCGATGACGAGCGCCACGATATTGAGGGTGATGGTGGTCTTTTTCCACTTCAGCACCCAATGGACGATCGGCGTATACACCTTGATGAAAAAGCTGGAAACGGGATTGGCCTCCTCGCGTGGCATCCTGCCGCGCAGGAAGTAATACATCAGCACCGGCACCAGGGTGATGACGATCACCGCCGAGCCGATGATGGAAAAAGTCTTGGTGAAGGCCAGCGGATGAAACAGCTTGCCCTCCTGGCCTTCGAGCATAAACACCGGGACGAAAGAGAGGATGATAATCGCCTGCGCGAAAAAGATCGGACGGCCTACATGCTTTGCTGCGTTGATGATCACCTCCAGGCGCTTTTCCTTGCGCTCTTCGGGGGCAAGCTCGGAGAGATGGCGGTAGCAGTTTTCCACCATCACCACGCCCGCATCCACCATCACGCCGATGGCGATGGCGATGCCGCCGAGCGACATGATGTTGGACGTAGCCCCCAGATATTTCATGGCGATGAACGCCATCAGCACGCCGATCGGCAGGGTCAGCACGATCACCAGCGCGCTGCGCAGATGCAGCAGCATGATGAGCACCACCAGCGAGACAACCACCGATTCCTCGATAAGCACCCGCTTGAGCGTTTCGATGGCGCGCAGGATGAGGTCGGAACGGTCGTAGGCGGCGATGATCTTGATGCCCGGAGGAAGTCCCGGTTCGATCATCTTGATCTTCTGTTTAACACGGTCGATAACATCCTTGGCGTTCTCGCCGTAGCGCATCACCACGATGCCGCCGACCGCCTCCCCCTTTCCGTTCAGATCCAGCAGGCCGCGGCGGATGGCCCCGCCGAGCTGCACCGTGCCGAGGTTTTTGATATAGACGGGGACGCCGCGCATGTCGGCCCCAACCCCGATGTTTTCCAGATCCTGGCTCGATTGGATGTACCCCTGACCACGGATCAGGTATTCGGCATCCGCCTGTTCCAGCAACCTGCCGCCCACATCGTTGTTGGACCGCTTTACCGCCTCGACCACATCACTCAGTTTGATGCCATAGGCGAACAGCCGGTTGGGGTCGAGATCGATCTGGTATTCGCGCACGAAGCCGCCGATGGATGCCACCTCGGCGACACCGGGCACGGTGTTCAACTGATAGCGCACGAACCAGTCCTGCAGGGTGCGCAATTGTTCGAGGTCGTAGCCCTTGCCCTGGAGTGTGTACCAGAACACATGGCCGACGCCGGTGCCATCCGGCCCGAGGGCAGGCCGCACATTGGGCGGCAGCAGCGCGGCGGCGTAGTTGAGCCGCTCCAGCACCCGGGTGCGCGCCCAGTAGATATCGGCATCGTCCTCGAAAATGACATAGATCATGGAAAAACCGAAAGCCGACGAGGCGCGCACCGCGCGGACCTTGGGAAGCCCTTGCAGGTTGACCACCAGCGGATAGGTGACCTGATTCTCTACCACCTGCGGCGCGCGGCCCGGATACTCGGTGAAGACGATGACCTGGTTATCGGAAAGATCGGGGATGGCATCCACGGGCGTGGTATAGACAGCCCAGCTCCCCCATGCGATGACCAGCGCGAAGAGCACCAGGATGATAAGGCGGTTGCGTGCTGAATATTCGATGATGTTATCTATCATGGCGCGATATCATCGATTCATCTTCATGTCGCCCATGCCTGCCGCGTCGCCCTTTGCCGACCCTGGCGCGGCGCGTTCTTGCCGGACAGCCGGTTTTTTCTCATCCCGCATTCCCGTCATGCCAGCCATCCCCGGACTGCCGCGCAATTGCAGTTCGGAATCGATCATATAACCGCCGGAGGCCGCGACCTTTTCTCCCGCGCGCAGACCCGCCAGGATCTGAAACCGGTCTCCGACCCGGGCCCCGACATTCACCTCGCGCGGCTCGAACATCCCCGGCTCTTTTTCCACCCACACCACACGGCGCTTGCCGGTTTCCAATACCGCCGTCACCGGCACCGCCATCACATCACCCAGCGGCACTTGCACCACGGCGTTCACGAACATGTCCGCCTTCAGCTCATGCCGGGGATTGGGAAGTTCAAGCCGCACCTTGACGGTTCGCGTCTTCGGGTCGAGAAAGGGATAGACGAAGACCGCCCGGCCCATGAATGTCCTGTCAGGATAGGATTGGGAAAAGACCTTCACCTGTTGCCCGATCCTGATGAACGGAAATTCGTTTTCATAGACCTCCACCTCCACCCACACCACGGACAGATCGGCGATGGCGAACAGCGGATCGCCGACATTCACGTACTGCCCCTCCAGCGCGATTTTCTCGATCACGGTGCCGGAGAGCGGGGTATAAACCGGCAGCCTGATCGTGGGTTGCCCGGACCTTTCCAGGGCGGCGATCTGGGAGTCCTTCACGCCCAACAGCTTTAGCCGCTGCCTGGCCGATTCCACCAGCCCCTCGCCGCCCTGGGCAATGGACGGAATCGGTGAATCACTGAATTGTTCCCGGCTGCGCAGCGCGAGCAGATATTCCTGCTGCGATGCAACCAGGTCGGGGGAATACACCTCGGCGACTGGCGCTCCTTTCGAGACATGGGCGCCGACAGTATTCACATAGAGGCGGTCGATGCGCCCCGCCACCCATGCGGTGACCTTCGCCTGCCTGGACTGATCATAAGCGACGATGCCAACGGCATTGATCTCCCTGGTGAGCGGCATCATACGGGCCTCCACCGTGGCGACATTCGCCATCACCAATTGCGCGGGCGACAATGAAACATCACGTAACATGTCTGTTTCACTCGAGTCATCCTGCCGCGCGGAGGTTATGGCTGTCATGGTTTGCTTCGCTGTAATATTTTTTTCGCGCCACAGGTAATATCCTCCCCCCGCAGTGGCGGCGATGGCCGCGATAGCAAAAACGATTACGATCCTTTTGTTCATGCCGGATTTACCTCCAAAACGGGCCGTCTGCCTTCATGCCTGCCTGCCCGAACGTTCATTGCAACTCCTTTCCTACCAGGGCCTCGAGCTGCGCCAGCTTCATCTGATAGTCCGCCAGGGAGTCGTAGTACTCGCGCTCGTAATTAAAAAGAGTCATGCGGTTGTCGAGCAGGGTCAGCAGATCCACCTTGTTGACACGATAACCAATGATCGCCGATTCCAAAGAACGCTGCGCCTGGGGGATGATGCCGGTTTTGTAAAGCTCGATCAGGCGCTTTCTCTTTTCAAGCTGGGCGAGCAGGTCGGCAACACCATAGCTGATGGTATTTTTCAGGGCGTTAAGCTCCTCGGTCGCCATGGAAATTTCCGCGTTCGACTCGGCCAGCATGGCGGAGCGCCGTTCGCGCTGGACAGGAAGATTAAGGGTAATACCGGCGGCATACATGTCCAGGCCCATCTCGCCCCCCACCGGATTGCGCTGCATATACTCGAATGCTGCGTTAAAATCGGGAAAGTACTCCTTTTGCGCGAGCTTGCGCCCCGCCTGCCCCTTTTCGATAAGCGCGGTATAACCCTTGATAATGGGACGATTCGCATCGGCGACCTCCATCAGTTCGGCGGCTGACAATGAAAAGGCGGCGGCTGAATCAAAATCGGCAATACCGCCGACGGGCCTGTCGGCCGGACGGTAAAGCAGCGCGTTAAGATTGGCTTGCAGACTCGTGCGCTGCTGGACGAGAGCGATTTGCATGTCCAGCATTCTGGACCGTTCCACCTGCGCCTTGAAAATATCCTGCTGCACCCCTTGCCCGACGGCATATTTGGTTTTGCTGAGCGTGATGAAGTCATCCAGAATTTTTATATTTTTCTCGACGATCCCCGATGCTTTGTCAACAAAGAAGATCTGGTAATAGGACTCCTTCACCATGCGTTTCAGTTCCAGCTTCCGTTCCTCCAGTTGCCACTGGTAGAACTCGGCCTGCTTCGCCGCCATCTCCCCCCGCAAGGCCCGTTTTCCCCAGAAGGGTAGTGCTTGGCTGAGGCCGACCACCTTCTGGGTCATGGGATCCTTCCTGAAATTGAGAGGATCGCCCGCGATGCCATTCTGAATCTTCAGCATCAACATCGGATCATCGAGCGCTTCGGCCTGCTTGATGCGGTTTCTGAACATCTCCCAGCGCGCCTCCGATGCCTTCAGTTCCGGATTGCTGGCAAGCGCGGCCGTGACAAGGTCTGCGAGGCTCTCGACCGCTACGGCATCGCGGGCAAAAACAGGCGCGGCGCAGTGGAACGCCAAAATCAGCGTAAGAAACCGGCATGCGAACCTGAATCTCATTATCACTCCGGAAAATCCCGTCTATGGCTGCAATATATGAAACATGTCACGCCTTCCTGAAAAGGCGATTTGCCATGGCTGTTCTCTCAGTACAGGCAGCGTATACGAGGATTTTTTCATGGTATCCGGTCTCCTTGCTGGACAAATACTGCAACCCGCGAACGGACCTGATATGGCCTGGTGCATACACGGATGGCAAGAATGCGACGTGGCAAAGTCTGGAGCCGCACAGCGACACAGGCACGCGCCGGGATGAGAATCCGGGCGTCAGCCGTTCAGGCAGGAGAAGAGAGTGGAGGTCGGAGTTCGGGTGGGGTTGGTGTGCTAATGAGACGGCAGGGAGCCTCTGCGCCCGGCATGTTCGGAGTCGGCAAGGCGAGGGTGAAGTTGGTCAGGAAAACCATGCAGCAGTTCGCTCCACCAGCGCAGTGGTTGGCGTCGCCACCGCAGGGCTTGACCTTCTTGGCAAGGTCATGTGTCGCGATATCATGAGATTTGTTGGCGTGCTGCACACCATCCATATGATGCGCATGGGCGGGCGAGGCATGGGTCGGTGCTTGTGCCGCATGAGCCGCACAGGCCTTGATACACGCAAGCTGGGCATGAACCGGCATCGTTACGAGATGCAGCGCAACAAATAGCAACAGAAGCTGTCTTGCGAGTCGGCACATGATGATTTGGCGGTTAAGGATCATGAGATGTCATTAAGATCGTGTTCGAGCCATTTGTCAAGTCGACGACATCATGACTGTCCGGCTGACCTTGCCACTTGCCGAAGCCGTATCCCCAGCCGAGGCTGAAACGCCACTTCTCGTCGCCCTTGTAATGGTCAAGTTAGTTGGAGAGTCCCTTGGCCATTTTCAAAAACTCTCCTGTATCAGCCCCTTAAATCCTCCGTCATATTTTCGGCAGACTCTTCCCCTTTCTCTGTCAATTCGCTGACATCGCTTCTTAATGAAATCATAACAAGATGATTATATGGTGATAAATCATTTTTTCGTATATGGCATGGCACTTGCTTTGATCATATCAAGAAATATTTTGTAGTTCATAAAGGGTGAGGAACAATGGCGGTCGAGAAATTGGATAAAGACGATAACGCTGATGATAAGAAACCGGCGAAGAAAAAATCACCGGCTGTGAAAATTATCCTTATTGTCGTCGGTGCCTTGGTTCTGGTAGGAGGTGGTGCCGGGGTCGCCATATTCATGAGCGGAGGAGGTGACCACGGTAAAAGTGAATCAGCAGGACACAAGGAAGCAGGCAGCGACAAACCCATTAAAGCACCAGCCGTCTATTTTGCCCTTGATCCGGCCTTTGTTGTGAATTTCCAGGATGAATCTTCCGTGCGGTTCTTGCAGATTACCGTGGAGGTCATGGCACGTGATCCGCTCGTGATAGAGGCCGTCAAAACACATGCACCCTTGATACGCAACAATCTCGTAATGCTGTTTGGCACCCAGACACCAGAAAGCGTCAGCACTCGTCAAGGTAAGGAAAAAATTCGTGCCGATGCCTTGAAGGAAATTCAAAAAATCATGAAAGAGCAGACAGGATCCACTGGGGTCGAAGCAGTTTATTTCACCAGTTTCGTGATGCAATAACGGCCATGTCAGTTACAGATATTCTTTCCCAGGATGAAATTGACGCGCTGTTGCATGGCGTCGATAGCGGGGACGTGGACACCGATGGAAGCGAGCTTGCGTCGGATGGAACGGCGCGCAACTATAATTTTTCCAGTCAGGACCGCATTGTGCGTGGGCGACTTCCCACGTTGGAGATGATCAACGAAAGATTCGCCCGCCATTTTCGCATCAGTCTCTTTAATATGTTGCGCCGTTCTCCGGAAATTTCCGTAAGCGGTGTGCAAATGCTCAAATTTGCAGAGTATGTACACAGCTTGTTTGTTCCCACCAGCTTGAATCTTGTTCGCGTGAGTCCACTCAGGGGAACAGCGCTATTTATCTTTGATCCAAAATTGGTTTTTATTGTAGTGGACAATTTTTTCGGGGGAGAGGGGCGGTTTTATACAAGGATCGAGGGACGTGAATTTACGCCTACGGAGATGCGCGTCATTCAGATGGTCTTGCAGCAGGTATTCAAGGATCTTAAAGAAGCCTGGATGCCGGTGATGCCCGTTGATTTTGAATATATCAACTCGGAAGTGAACCCACAGTTTGCCAATATTGTGAGTCCTACCGAGGTGGTTGTTGTCAGCACCTTTCATATCGAGCTTGATGGGGGAGGGGGAGATCTGCACGTAACCTTTCCTTATTCTATGATCGAGCCTATCCGTGATGTGCTTGATGCGGGAATGCAAAGCGACCGTTCCGATGTTGACGAGCGCTGGCTGGTTGCACTGCGTGATGAAATAAGGGAAGCCAAGGTGGAGATCAGCAGCGTGCTGACAGAAACCAATATTAGTTTAAGAGATTTGCTGAAGATGAAGGCAGGCGATGTGATTCCCGTGGAGATTCCTGAAACAGTAATGTTGCGTGCTGAAGATATCCCCGTGTTCCGTGGCAGGTTTGGAGTGTCTGAAGGGTACAGCGCAATCAAGATAGTTGAGTCTATAAAACATCAAGGGTCATCCTCGTCGAGTCAAAGTAAATAGGCCAGGAGAATGTTATGAGCGAAGACATCGATATAGCGGATGAATGGGCTGCGGCACTGGCGGAACAGGACGCCGCGCCAACTCCGGCGCAGACCAATGGTGGAGGGGCGTCCGGCTCAGGTAATACGGACTATTCCCGTGCGCAATTCCATGAGTTGCAGCCGGAGCCTACCTTTTCAGGGTCGTCTGGCGAAGTGAATATGGACGTGATTCTGGATGTTCCAGTTACTCTTTCGATGGAGATTGGACGCACACTGATCAGTATTCGTCACTTGTTGCAGCTCAATCAGGGTTCTGTTGTTGAGCTGGATCGTTTGGCGGGTGAGCCGATGGATGTCATGGTCAATGGGACGTTAATTGCTCATGGCGAGGTGGTCGTGGTCAATGAGAAATTCGGTATACGTTTAACCGATGTTATTAGTCCTGCTGAACGCGTCAAAAAGTTGAAATAATGAAGAGTAAACATCTTTCATGTGGCGGCCTTTTTCTGTCTGGATATTTGTTATGGCCAGCCATGTCTTTCGCCGTGGAAAAGGTGGGTCCAGCCGCCAGCGGATCCGTTCCGGCAGGTGTTTCCACCGGGAGTTTATTGCAAGTAACGCTGGGGTTATTGGTGGTATTGCTGGTTATTGTTGGCGCGGCATGGATGCTGCGCCGCTATGGCCGGTTTCAATCCTCGGCGAGCGGGTCTCTGAAAATTCTCGGTGGTCTGTCTATTGGTCCGCGTGAACGGGTCGTGCTGTTACAGGTGGGCGAAGAGCAATTGTTGATCGGGGTGGCGCCGGGACGCGTGCAAGCGCTGCATCACCTGGAACATCCCATACGATTGACGCCAGTCTCACCAGATGAGCCGCCAAATAATCTGTTGGGGAAGCTGATGACAGGTGATGCAAGAGGCTTTGCTGAACGGCTGAACCAGGCAATCAAGCAGCGAAAACAATCATGAAGCGCAGCCTGGTTGTGATTTTTGGCATGCTTGTGCCTCTGGGAACAGCCATGGCGGCACCGGGGCTGGATGTGGCTACAGTGACGGCCGGTGCCAACGGTGCGCAGACCTATACCGTGAGCATCCAGACACTGCTGTTCATGACGTTGCTGTCCCTGTTGCCGGCGGCATTACTCATGATGACATCGTTTACGCGCATCATTATTGTGCTGGCAATTCTGCGCCAGGCGTTAGGTACAGGCGCAACGCCGACTAATCAGACCCTGCTTGGTCTGGCATTGTTCCTGACCTTCTTCATCATGGCCCCCGTGTTCGACAAGGTGAATCAAGAAGCGCTGACACCCTATATGGATGAAAAAATATCCGCTCAGGAAGCGCTTAACATTGCCAGGGCGCCTTTCAGGGATTTCATGCTCGGGCAAACACGCGATAGCGACCTTGAATTATTTACGCACATCTCAGGCCGCGATGGTATTGAATCACCCGAGGCCGTGCCGTTTACCCTGCTTGTTCCGGCATTCGTCACCAGCGAATTAAAGACGGCTTTTCAGATTGGATTTCTGATTTTTATTCCATTTTTAATTATTGACCTGGTGGTTGCCAGTGTGCTGATGGGAATGGGTATGATGATGTTGTCACCGATGGTGATCTCCTTGCCGTTCAAGATTATGTTGTTTGTGCTTGTCGATGGCTGGGCGTTGATTATTGGCACATTGGCGGCAAGCTTTAACTAGTCAGGATGGTGTCATGACGCCGGAAACAGTTGTCACAATAGGAAAGGAGGCGCTGGAAGTCTGCGTGCTGTTGCTTGCGGTTTTGCTGCTTCCCGCACTGGTGGTTGGTTTACTGATTAGTATGTTTCAAGCGGCAACCCAGATCAACGAAGTCACGCTCAGTTTTGTGCCGAAACTTTTGGTCACATTACTGACATTCGTTATCGCCGGGCCATGGCTGCTGGAGCGGCTGGTGGATTATATGAAGCGCTTGATAGAGAGTATTCCTGTATTGATAGGCTGAGGAGGAGAGGATTTAAAACCCGCTCCGCGTTGATCCACGCATACCCGATTTGTGGTTTCGTATCATGCAATTTACCAGCGCTGAAATAGCCTCATGGATCGGCATGTATCTCTGGCCGTTATTCCGCGTGATGGCATTGGTGGCAATGGCTCCGGTGTTTGGCGCGCAAAGCGTGCCGGTGCGTATCCGAGTGGGATTCTCCGTGGCCTTGACACTGGTGATAGCCCCGGTGCTACCTCCTGTTCCGGTAGTTGATCCTCTCAGCTCTGCGGGATTGATGATTGTTATTCATCAGGTGCTGATTGGTCTGGCAATGGGCTTTTCTTTGAAGCTGGTGTTTGGCGCATTTGTATTGGCCGGACATTTGATAGGGCAGTCCATGGGGTTAGGTTTTGCTTCAATGGTGGACCCGCTGAATGGCGTTCAGGTGCCAGTGGTGAGCCAATTTTATCAGGTTCTTGTGACGCTGATTTTTCTCGCACTCAACGGCCATTTGGTGTTACTTGAAGTGCTCGCCGATAGTTTTCGTACCCTGCCTGTAGGTCCGAATGGATTGGCAATGAGCAGTGTGTGGGATCTCGTTATCTGGGGTGGTCAGATGTTTTCCGGTGCGGTGCTTATTTCCTTGCCTGCCGTTACCGCGTTACTGGTGGCGAACATAGCCTTCGGCGTCATGACGCGCGCTTCTCCTCAACTGAATATCTTTGCTATTGGATTCCCGATTACGTTATTGCTAGGCATCGTTGTCATGCTCGTGACGTTGCCGGTTATTTCTCCTCAATTAAGTAACCTCATGAGTGAAGTCTTTGCGCTGATGCAGAAACTTGCCACGGACGGAACATAAGTCATGGCCGAGCAAGACAGCGGCCAGGAACGTACCGAACAGGCTACTGAAAAGCGTCTCCAGGAGGCGCGAAAGAAAGGGCAAATCGCCCGTTCTCTGGATCTCAACTCGACAGTAATGTTGCTGGCAGCCGCCGGTGGATTCCTGGTGCTGGGTGGCCGGATAACCTCTGGGCTGCTCGACTCAATGCGACACAATTTTCGCATCAGCCGCGAAAATGTATTTAATCCTGGCGCCATGTTGCAGCTTCTTGAGCAATCCGCGGCGGATGCCCTGATCGCTTTGGCGCCTTTCCTTGTTCTGATGATAGTGGTCGCATTGCTCGCGCCGCTTGTATTGGGCGGCTGGTCATTCAGCAGCGAGGCACTGGGGTTTAAATGGGAAAAGCTAAGTCCTCTGTCAGGCCTGAAACGCATTTTCGGCCCTCATGGCTTAATGGAGTTGATTAAGGCGTTGGCAAAGTTCATGGTGCTGGGCATAGCTGCCGTTGTTCTGTTATGGAAAATGGCAGGAGATTTTGTCGGTCTGGGTTATGAGCCTTTACCTAATGCCTTGGGCCATGTGGCGAGTCTGTTGGGATGGTCATTTCTTGCGTTAAGCGGAACGATGGTGCTGATTGCAGCGGTCGATGTGCCGTTCCAGCTTTGGAACCATTCCCGAAAACTCAAGATGACCCATCAGGAAATCAGGGAAGAATTCAAGGAGACGGACGGAAATCCAGAGGTCAAGGGACGCATTCGAAGTCAGCAGCGCGAAATGGCGCGCCGCCGCATGATGGCGGAAGTTCCGAAAGCTGATGTCATCGTTACCAACCCGACTCACTATGCCGTGGCGCTACGTTATGATCCGGACAAGATGCGCTCACCTGTTGTGGTGGCCAAAGGTGCCGATCTCATTGCGCTACAAATACGCACTGTCGCAGCCACACACCGTATACCAATACTCTCCGCGCCCCCTCTGGCACGCGCGCTGCATCACAGTACTGAACTGAATCATGCCATCCCCGCCGGACTGTATTTGGCGGTGGCGCAAGTGCTGGCGTATGTCTATCAGTTGAAACAGCGTCAACACTCTGACGTTCAATATGATGAAACGCCGCTAACGATGGCGGAACTGCCGATACCGGATGAATTGCGGCGCGATGAGTGATACGACACTAAAATCATACTGTTTTCTGAAATAGTTTTTTGAATACGGATTAACGACCAATGAACCAGACCATGATTTTGCAAAGCCTGCGCGACTTCAGCCGTCGCGGATTAGGTGTTCCGCTGTTTCTGATGATGCTTCTGGCAATGATGGTAGTTCCGTTGCCACCTATTCTGCTCGATACATTTTTCACATTCAGCATCGCTCTTTCACTGGTCGTGTTGCTGACAGGGGTGTATGTGCAGAAGCCGCTGGATTTCGCGGCATTTCCTACTGTATTGCTGCTGGCTACGCTGCTGAGGCTTGCGCTGAATATTGCCTCCACACGCGTGATATTGATGGAAGGGCATACCGGGACCGGCGCGGCGGGCCACGTCATCGAAGCATTCGGCGACTTCGTGGTGGGGGGGAATTACGCGGTGGGCCTGGTTGTGTTTGCCATTTTGGTGATCATTAATTTTATCGTTGTCACCAAGGGCGCCGGGCGCATTTCAGAAGTAAGCGCACGCTTTACCCTGGACGCCATGCCAGGAAAACAAATGGCAATAGATGCTGATCTCAACGCTGGCCTGATCACGCAGGATGAAGCCAGGGCGCGCCGCGTCGAAGTGGTTCAGGAGGCGGATTTTTATGGCTCCATGGATGGCGCCAGCAAATTCGTGCGCGGTGATGCCATCGCCGGGATATTGATTCTCTTTGTGAATGTTATCGGTGGATTTTTTATTGGCATACTTCAGCACGGCATGCCATTCAGCGAGGCGCTGCACAATTACACCCTGCTGACCATTGGTGATGGATTGGTGACACAGATCCCGGCGCTGCTATTGTCAGTTGCCGCTGCGATCATGGTGACGCGCGTATCCAGTGCCCAGGATATGGGCAAGCAGATTTTGAAGCAATTGTTCGATAGCCCGCGCGCATTGGCTGTGACAGCGGCTGTTATCGGATCCATAGGGTTGGTGCCGGGGATGCCCAATGTCGCGTTCCTATCGTTGGCGGCGGCGGCGGGAGCGATGGCTTATATGATCGCGCAGCGCCAAAAAACCGCGCAATTGCTGCCGGTAGCTGCGGAAAAACTGATCGAAAATGCGCCCGAGTCACGAGATTTGAGTTGGGACGATGTCGTACCTGTGGACCCCATCGGTCTTGAAGTAGGTTATCGGTTGATTCCAATGGTAGACAAGAATCAGGGCGGCCAGCTCATGGGGCGCATCAAGGGCGTGCGAAAAAAATTAACACAGGATCTCGGCTTCCTCGTGCCGCCGGTACATATTCGCGACAATCTCGACCTCGCACCGAATGCGTATCGCATCACGTTGCTAGGGGCTACTATCGGCGAGGCGGAGATCCACCCGGAGCGCGATCTTGCAATCAATCCAGGACAAGTTTTCGGCACGTTGCAGGGGACGCCCGGAAAAGACCCGGCCTTTGGATTGGAGGCTGTATGGATAGATTCATCGCAACGTGATCATGCCCAGACATTGGGGTATACCGTGGTTGATGCCGGCACCGTTGTGGCGACGCATCTCAGTCAAATTTTGCAAGGTCACGCGCAGGAATTGCTGGGGCGCGAGGAAGTACAACAGATCCTCAATAACCTCGCCAAAACCGCTCCCAAGCTGGTTGAGGATTTGGTGCCGAATACGCTGCCATTGGGTGTGGTGCTGAAAGTGTTGCAAAACCTTTTGGAAGAACATATTCCGATCCGCGATATACGAACGATTGCCGAAACATTGGCAGGACACATGCCAAAAAGTCAGGATCCCGCCGTATTGACCGCCGCCGCGCGTGTCGCATTGAGTAGATTAATTGTTCAACAAATCAATGGGGTGGCTCCTGAGCTTGCAGTTATTACGCTGGATCCTGATTTGGAACAGATATTGCAAAACTCATTGCAAACGCCCGGTTCAGCAGGAATGGGTTTAGAACCGGGACTGGCAGAAAGGATGCATTCGGCGCTTGAACAAAGCGCACAACGTCAGGAGCTTGCAGGGCAGCCTGCGGTGTTGTTGGTGTCAATGCCATTGCGACTGCCCTTGTCTCGCTTGGTAAAACACTCGATTCCTGGTTTACATGTGCTGTCGTACAACGAGATACCTGACAGCAAGCAGATCAGAATCGTGGCGAGTGTAGGTAAGTAATGCAGGGCCGAATTGATTTGCGCCCTAGGGCAATACGGCTGGTGAGTGCGAAAGAATTCGCGGCCGCCGATCTTATAATAAAAGGCACGTGGAATGAAAATGAAACGCTTTTTCGCCCCCGACATACGCCAGGCGATACGTAAAGTACGCGAGGAGCTTGGGCCGGATGCGGTAATACTTTCCAACCGGCGTGTCGACGGCGGTGTAGAAATAGTCTCTGCCATAGACTACGACGAAGCTATGGTGAACAATGCCGATCTGTTCTCTACAGGGGCGAATGTGTCCCGTGTTCCCAATCAATTTCACGCTACTGTGGATCTGGATGGCGGTGCGCCGGATAAACGATTTTCTGCCATAAAAACGCAAAAAACATTTTATGAAGCTGCCGCCGCATTGTCCTCGGAGCAGGATGATGAGGATGAAGGGATGAGTCTGGATTTTATGCCGGAACAGGCTATTAAAGACTCTTTCAAAAAAGATAGCAACGAGAGAGTTGTCTCATCCGTTTCGCCAAAACCTGCGCTGGATGAGATGTGGAGTGAACTAAGAAACTTGCGAGGCTTGCTGGAAAATCAATTATCCGGTCTTGCGTGGGGCGACCTCGCACGGCGTCATCCTCAACAGGCTGAATTGTTTCAGCGCCTCATGAGAATGGGGCTGAGCGCGACTCTGTGCCGCCAGGTAGTGGATGAGATTCCACTGGAAATCACACAGGCACCGCAGATCGAGTTGTTATGGCGGCGAGCGCTGGGGGTGTTGGCTCATCAAGTAAAGGTAACGGATGATGACATTCTTAGCCAGGGCGGCATCGTTGCCTTGGTGGGTCCGACGGGTGTCGGCAAGACCACAACAGTGGCCAAACTGGCAGCGCATTATGCCTTGCGGCATGGTTCGCGCCATGTTGCATTGGTAACAACCGATAACTACCGTATCGGCGCACATGAGCACCTGAAGTCTTACGGAAGGATATTGAATGTTCCCGTGCGGGTTGCCGCTGACAAAAATGAGTTGCAACAGATACTGGCGGAACTGAGTGATCGGCGGCTCATATTGATAGATACCGCCGGTATGGGTCAGCGTGATGTGCGGCTGTCCGCGCAATTTGCTGTTCTCAATGGTGGTAGTAGCCGTATGCCGCGCATTAAAACCTACTTGGTGTTATCCACCACCACACGACTGTCGGGATTGGATGAAACCATTCGCGCATTTCAGGGTATGACTCTGGATGGCTGCATCTTCACCAAGCTGGACGAAGCGACCAGCCTTGGCAGCGCATTGAGTGTCACCATTCAGCACGATTTGCCCGTTGCCTACATCAGCGATGGTCAGCGTGTTCCGGAAGATTTGCATAATGCTCGTGCTCATACCTTGGTGAGCCGCAGCGTGGCTATCATGCAGCAAGCGGCGTCCTCACTTGAGGATGAGGCGTTATCAGTGCCGGTCGAAAAGGTAGCAAGACATGCTCACGTCTGAAGTGCATCGTGATTTAATCGGGGATCAGGCCGAGGGGTTGCGCCGCATGGCGCATCACAGGCCCGTGCGTGTTATCGCGGTTACCAGTGGCAAAGGCGGCGTAGGTAAAACCAATGTATCCGTGAATCTTGGCCTTGCCATGGCCAACGAAGGAAAGTCCGTGTTGCTGATGGATGCGGATATGGGGCTGGCAAATGTTGATGTATTGCTGGGGCTGCACCCCGTTTACAATCTTTCTCATGTCATCAGTGGCGAACGTACTCTGGAAGAAGTCATTCTTCCTGCATTGAACGGGTTATCTATCGTGCCCGCATCTTCCGGCTTGAAAAGCATGGCGGAGCTTAGCGCCGCACAGCATGCCGGCGTCATTCGTGCCTTCAGTGAGTTGAGCCAAACCCTGGATGTATTGTTGATCGACACTGCTGCCGGTATTTCAGAAAGTGTCGTCAGCTTCAGCCGGGCAGCGCAGGAAGTTATCGTAGTGGTGTGTGATGAGCCGGCATCTCTGACCGATGCCTACGCTTTGATAAAGCTTCTTAATCGTGATTATGGCATGCATCGTTTTCGTATCCTCGCCAATATGGTGCATAGCATTCAGGAGGGGCGTGATGTGTATAACAAAATAGTCAAGGTTGTGGATCGCTATCTTGATGCTACAGTTGATTTTATGGGGGTCGTCCCCTATGACGACTATTTGCGAAAAGCAGTCCAAAAACAACGTCCGGTAGTCGATGCGTACCCGCGCAGCAAATCTGCCATGGCATTCAAGAAACTGGCATTAAAGGCCGATAATTGGCCTGTGACGGTAACAGCCGGGGGGCATCTCGAGTTTTTCGTCGAGCGGCTGATTCAGACCAATCAAAACTATAGGATGATGTCGTTATGAACGGACTCGCTATGTATACCCGCATGCACACCGATGACAAAGGTGACACGGTCGCACAACACGCTCCCCTGGTAAAGCGGATAGCCTATCACCTGATGAGCCGCCTACCACCCAGTGTGCAAGCCGATGACCTGATACAAGCGGGCATGATCGGTCTTTTGGAAGCGTCGCGTAATTATGATGCGACGCAGGGAGCAAGTTTCGAGACATATGCCGGCATTCGTATTCGTGGTGCGATGCTGGATGAAATCCGTAAAAATGACTGGGCGCCACGTTCCGTGCATCGTAAGGCAAGAAAAGTGGCTGAAGCCGTGCGGACCATAGAAAACATCAAAGGTCGTGATGCCCGCGACAGCGAGGTGGCGGAAATTCTTGAGATATCCCTCGATGAATATCACCAGATGCTTCAGGATGCGAGTGGCTATCTGGTAATGAGTTTCGAGGATATGGGGGTGGATGATGAGGCAGTGGCTTCACAGTTTGCCGATAAAAACCCGGGCATACTCGAAGGATTGCAAAGGGAGGATTTCAAGAAAAGTTTATCAGAGGCGGTTACTGGATTGCCGGAAAGAGAGCGCCTTGTCATGGCTCTTTATTATGACGAAGAACTCAATTTGCGTGAGATTGGGGCCGTGCTTGGCGTAAGTGAGTCGCGAGTGAGCCAGATTCATAGTCAGGCATTGATCCGTTTACAGGCCCGTCTCAGCCAATGGAGATCGGAAAGTTAAGGAAATTGTTCAAAAGAAAGATCAATGGTTAGAGAAATCATTAGTCTAACTTTTAGCTAGGATTGGAGGTTGCTTTGGACAAGAACATGAAAATTCTCATTGTGGATGATTTTTCTACAATGAGGCGCATTATAAAAAATTTGATGCGCGATCTTGGTTTTAATAATACCAGTGAAGCCGATGATGGTAAAACGGCGCTGCCTATGTTACAGGCAGGCGGTTTTGATTTTCTTATTACAGATTGGAATATGCCTGGAATGCAGGGAATAGACCTGCTCAAAGCGGTGCGCGCTGACCCAAAGCTGGCAACGCTTCCCGTTCTGATGGTCACTGCAGAGGCAAAGCGCGAACAAATAGTCGAGGCAGCACAGGCTGGAGTTAATGGTTATGTTGTAAAGCCATTTACGGCAGCAACCTTGAAAGAAAAAATAGACAAAATATTCGAGAGAATTGAATCGTCTAAATGATTTTATCGATTTATTTAATGATAATACCAACAAGGATTAGTGATGAGCGAGATTGACAACCCTATGGATAAATGCCTGGTTATGGCCCGTGCCCTTGCCGAGTCCATTGAAAAAGGCAATGAGGATGAAACAGATCGTCTTATTGATGAAATCACAAAATTACGTGAGTCATCTCTTTTTCAGGAGGTCGGCAAGCTGACCAGGCAGCTCCATGAGACATTAAACAGCTTCCAGGTTGATTCGCGCATTTTGTCTTTGGCTGAAAGTGATATCCCTGACGCCAAGGAAAGGCTTAACTATGTCATAACAATGACTGAGCAATCCGCGAACAGAACGCTTAATGCTGTTGAAAAAGCCCTTCCTATCTCTGAACAATTAAAGGAGAAGTCATCAACTCTTGAGATGAAATGGGATCGTTTCAGGCAGCGTCAAATGCCGGTAAATGAGTTTAGAGAATTGAGCGGAGAAATTGGGGAATTCATGGTGTGGACGGCACGCAACGCCGAGTATCTTCATGAGCATTTGTCCGATGTGATGATGGCTCAGGATTTCCAGGATCTGACAGGGCAAATTATCCGCCGGGTTATTAATATGGTACAGGAAGTTGAGAGTGGCCTGGTTGAGCTTGTTCGTATTTCAGGCCAAAGAATGGTGGCAGTAGAGAAACCAGGTGCAACTAAAAGCTCTATAGAAGGTGATGGACCACGCATCCCTGGATGTGAAAGCCATAAGGACAGAGTGTCAGGTCAGGATGATGTTGACGATTTGCTCTCCAGTCTTGGATTCTGAGGTGTCGAAAGATGGCGATTGATACGGATGATGACATTCTTCAGGATTTTCTGGTTGAGGCCGGCGAAATTCTTGAGAAGCTGGGCGAACAACTTGTAGATCTTGAAAAGCGCCCACGTGACAGTGATCTTCTGAATGCGGTGTTTAGAGGGTTTCATACGGTCAAAGGTGGCGCCGGATTTCTAAATCTGACCGCATTAGTTGCCGTGTGCCATCGTGCCGAAGATGTTTTCAATACCCTCCGGCAGGGAAAGCGTCTGGTTGATGCCCAGCTCATGGACGTTATTTTAACTGTCCTTGACCTTGTTAAAGTCATGATGGACCAAGTTCGATCTGGTGAGGATCCCTCGCCAGCAGATCCTTCATTGCTCAAAAATCTGGATATTCTGGCGCAACCACAGAGTGATAGCTCAGCCGTAAACGACATGCCGGGCACATTTGCAGGGGTGCCTGAGCCTATTGCGGAGCCAATCGCAAAAGTCGTGATGGATGCTGTCGTTGAAGCCGCCTTGCTCGCAGATTCGTCAGGACAAACGATAGTAGCCGCTGGCGGTGATGATATTTCAGATGATGAATTCGAGGCTCTTCTGGATCAATTGCATGGGCAAGGCACTCACACTAGCTCCCCACCAAAGAACACTATAGAGATTCCATCTTCATCGAGTACGTTGCCTTCACCCGATATGATTACGGACGAAGAATTCGAGGCGTTGCTTGATAAGCTCAATGGTACTCCAGAAAAGTCACAGGACAAACCACAGAGTAACCCTGTAACCCCTACCGTAAGTGAATCCCGTTCCGTAGAGATTCAACCGACCAAGACGGAGGACAAGCCAGTGGCAAGCCAGCCATCCGTTGCGGGAAAGGATGCAGCGCAGCCACCTGCGGATACGACGGTACGTGTCGATACGAAGCGCCTGGATGACATTATGAACCTGGTGGGAGAGTTGGTGCTGGTGCGTAATAGGCTCGCCACTCTCAAGTCATCCATGGTTAATGAGGAAATGGCTCAAGTAGTAGGGAATCTCGATCTGGTTACTTCAGATCTTCAGAATGCTGTCATGAAGACACGCATGCAGCCGATAAAGAAGGTGTTTGGCCGTTTTCCGAGGGTTGTCCGCGATTTGGCGCGCAGCCTGAATAAAGAAGTGATGTTGGAACTTCATGGTGAGGAGACCGATCTCGACAAAAACCTGGTAGAAGCCCTTGCGGATCCCTTGGTCCATCTTGTTCGCAATGCCGTTGATCACGGTATTGAATCCCCTGATGTACGGTTGGCGGCTGGCAAGCCGCGCGCGGGCACGGTGATTCTTTCTGCCCAGCAGGAAGGGGATCACATCACACTGTCAATAGAAGAGGACGGTGCCGGCATGGATGCCGAAGTATTGCGTCGCAAAGCGGTAGAAAAAGGATTGCTGGATTTCGAGGCGGCGGCCCGTCTTGATGATAGCGCCTGTTACAACTTGATTTTTCTTCCGGGATTTTCCACCAAGACACAGATTTCGGATGTGTCCGGACGTGGTGTTGGAATGGATGTGGTGAAAACCCGTATTGCGCAACTTAATGGTGTTGTTGAAATTGAATCAACTTTAGGAAAAGGAAGTCGTTTTATTATCAAGGTGCCATTGACACTGGCGATTATGCCGACATTGATGGTAATGCTTGGTCAGCAAATATTTGCAATGCCGCTGGTGAATGTCAGCGAGATATTTAACCTTGATGAGGCGCGCACCAACACGGTTGATGGTCAATTGGTTGTGATTGTGAGGAACAAGGCAATCCCATTATTTTACTTGCATGACTGGTTGGTGAAAGACGTTGATTCTTATGATCACCGCTCAAAAGGGTATGTCGTTGTAGTCAGTGTTGGATCACGGCGCATCGGGTGTGTTGTAGAAAGTCTCATTGGACAGGAAGAAGTAGTAATAAAACCTTTGGGGGCATTGTTGCATGGTACGAGGGGATTATCAGGCGCAACAATTACCGGGAACGGTCGTATTGCGCTTATTCTCGACTTCCCCGGACTTATGGATGTTTATGGTCATAGATAAATAGCCTTATTTATTTCGTAAGCATGGAGAAAATCTTCCAGCATAGTATCGGTAGGAGTTCATGATGAAAGTTCGTGTGTTGGTTGTCGATGACTCCGGTTTTTTCCGCAGGCGGGTGACAGAGATTCTAGCCGGCGACGCTCATATTGAAGTTGTTGGGACGGCTTCAAACGGGGTGGAAGCCATTGAAAAGGCCATCCAGCTTAATCCTGATGTTATTACCATGGATATTGAGATGCCGGTGATGGATGGAATTACTGCTGTACGTTGCATCATGGCGTCTAACCCAACCCCGGTGCTGATGTTTTCATCACTTACTACCGATGGAGCACAAGCAACACTTGAGGCATTGGATGCGGGAGCCGTGGATTTTCTCCCCAAGAAATTTGAAGATCTCTCTCAGGATCGTGAAGAAGCAAAACGTCTGTTATGCGCCCGTGTTCGTGCAGTCGGAGCGAGGGGAATGGTTCTGCGCCAAGGGTCATTGAAGAAAGTATCTTTTTTACCAGAAACGCCAAAGACTGGCCGCGCCAAAGACGAAAATGTTTCGTCGAGATCAGCGTTAACTGTTTCTGCAAAAAAATATCCCGGAAACTACAAATTGGTTGCTATAGGAACTTCAACCGGAGGGCCTGTTGCGCTTCAGCAAGTATTATCAAAATTGCCTGCCAATTTTCCGGTTCCATTATTGCTTGTGCAGCATATGCCAGCCAGTTTTACTCCCGCATTTGCTCAACGTTTGGATAAGTTGTGTGCAATCAAGGTGAAAGAGGCTGTGGACGGTGATTTTCTGGAAGCGGGAGTTGCATTATTGGCTCCCGGAGGAAAGCAGATGCTTCTTGAGCAGTACTCGGGGAAGGTGTGTGTTCGTATTCATGATAGCGAACAAGGCCAGACTTACAAGCCGAGCGTCGATGTCACATTCTCGTCCGCCTCCAAAATTTTCCCTGGGCAAGTATTGGCTGTGGTTATGACCGGCATGGGCGCGGATGGTCGTGAGGGTGTACGTCTGCTAAAGCAGGGAGGGTCGGTTGTGTGGGCCCAGGATGAGCAAAGTTGCGTGGTCTATGGTATGCCCATGGCAATTGTGGAAGCGGGGCTGGCGGATCAAATTATGTCGCTCCAGGATATTGGCAACAACCTTGCGCACAGGAATTAGCGTGTGGATATTTTAACTTTTGCCGGCATTGTTCTGGCTTTTGGATCCATTCTGGGCGGAAACGCCATGGAAGGCGGACACATTGGATCCTTGCTTCAGCTTACCGCATTCATAATAGTCTTTGGCGGCACTGTGGGGGCCGTCATGATTCAAACACCAATGCCCACATTCATGAGATCTCTCAAGATTGCGCTATGGGTTTTCTTTCCTCCAAAAATTGCTCAGAAAGAAATCATTGAAAAAATTGTCGGATGGAGCAACGTTGCTCGAAAAGAGGGTTTATTGGGTCTGGAACCATTGATTGAGGCGGAAACCGATCCATTCGCAAAGAAGGGGATGCAGTTGCTTGTTGATGGCAGCGAACCCGACGCGATAAGAGGAATACTGGAAGTAGAGCTTTCATCCAAGGAACATAGCGATACCCAGGCAGCGAAGGTTTATGAGGGAATGGGCGGCTATTGCCCCACAGTTGGCATCATTGGCGCTGTTATGGGGCTGATTCATGTGATGAATAATCTTTCCGATCCAAGCAAATTAGGTGGAGGTATTGCCACTGCGTTTGTTGCAACAATCTATGGTGTAGGATTGGCAAATCTTTTTATGCTACCCATGGCAAATAAGCTAAAAGCTGTTATTCATGATCAGACACAATTCAGGGAAATGATTATCGAAGGAATTATATCTATTGCGGAAGGTGAGAACCCGAGAAATATCGAGACTAAGCTTCATGGTTATTTACACTAGAATATAGTTTATTCCTATGGCAAGAAAAAAGAAGCATGAGGAACATGAAAACCACGAGAGATGGTTGGTTTCTTATGCCGACTTTATAACATTGCTTTTTGCATTCTTTGTTGTTATGTACTCAATATCTTCTGTTAATGAGGGAAAGTATCGCGTACTGTCCGATTCCATGGTTGCGGCATTCAGAGCTGCCCCCAAAAGTATTGAGCCTGTTCAAGTGGGGCGAGAGGCAAAATCCCCTCGTGATACAACGTTGGAGCAAAGAACGGATCCTAATGTTATTAGAAGACCACCAATGCCTATCCCGCGCAAGACGATGGATCAGCAGGATAAAATTAATAGTGAGCGTGCCAGTTCCCCTGCCGCATTAAAAGCGATGGCCGAAAAAATTGAGAAAGCCATGGCGGGTCTTATTGTCAAAAATATGGTTTCTGTCAGGAGAAGTGATTTTTGGCTTGAGGTCGAGATTAATACCAATATTTTGTTCCAAAGTGGTGTGTCTCGTTTGCAAGAGAAAGCCATACCAACTTTAAGTGAAATTGCAAAAATATTACGCGACTTCCCTAATCCAATTAGGGTCGAAGGATTTACCGATAATCTTCCTATCAATACATTAACTTTCCCGTCAAATTGGGAGCTGTCTGCAGCACGTTCTGCAAGTGTCGTCCATGTCTTTATGGATTCAGGTATCAGTCCTGAGAGAATGGCGGCAATCGGTTATGGAGAGTATAGGCCGGTTGCGGATAACTCAACGGAGGATGGCCGAAACAAAAATAGGAAAGTCGTTATTGTGATACTGAATGACGAATCTTCAGGGCGAGTCTACGATAGAAGTAAGTTATCAGCAGGGAATGGGGGTGATTCCTTGGTTAGCTTGCCGAACTCGGTAACAGCGCGTGATGTCGATCCTAAGATTTCAGTGGAGGAGCATGGGAAGCCTAACAAACCCCCGCGTGAGCCGGTTGATGTTACAGGCAAAGAGGTGACGGACAGGGGGGCTTTTGCTGTGATCGATCATCCTGTTAAAACGTCATCAACAACCCTTGGCGCACCACCCAGAAATACCCATTAGAGTAAGGAGGTGCGAAATGAAAGTATGGGCGGTAGCGAATCAGAAGGGTGGTGTTGGTAAAACAACGACAACAATTACTCTTGCCGGATTATTGTCTTTGCGCGGCTATAGAACGTTGATGATTGATATGGACCCGCACGGTTCCCTGACATCTTATTCAGGATATGATCCTGATACGATTGAAGACAGCGTTTATTCCCTGTTCCAGAACCCCGATGTAATGATCGCATCCGTGATAAAACGGACTAAATTTGATCGGCTCTTTCTATTGCCATCTTCTACCGCAATCGCAACCCTTGATCGCCAGCTTGGAACGCAGGGGGGGATGGGATTGATACTGTCACGCACGCTAAAACGTGTCAGCTCACGGTTTGATTACGTGCTGATTGATTGTCCACCCATGTTGGGTGTTCTGATGGTGAACGCACTGGCTGCATGCGATCATCTTGTTATCCCCGTGCAAACCGAGTTTCTGGCACTGAAGGGTTTGGAGCGCATGATGCATACGTTAAAAATGATCATGCGATCACGCAACACTCCCGTTCCTCATACCATTCTACCTACAATGTTTGATCGCCGGACCCGTGCGTCACAGCAAAGCCTGCAATTTCTTCAGGAGCGTTATCCCGTTGAATTGTCCGAGGCGATTATTCCCGTTGACACCCAGTTTCGAGAAGCTAGCCGCGCCGGGATGCCATTGCCCATGATGGCGCCGGATGCGCGAGGGGTCGGTGCCTACACTTCTTTATTGGACAGTCTTTTGGGGGAAAATCCAACAGGGGTAGTGGTGCGAGAACAGGCGCTGCGCATGGCGGGATCGTTATGAACAGCTCAATGAAAAAGGGACGTTTAGCGTGTGTTCTAGAGCAAGAAGCAGCACTTACGGTCTATCTTGATGCCCTGTTGCAGGACGTCCCGGATTTTGATCCGGATGCGCATTTCATATCCGGTTTGCCATCGGCGGATATTGTTATTGTGGAGGAGGGTGGAAGTGTTGCACAGGATAATCCCCATCCGGAGAAAGTTCAGCAGAAAAGCAGTGAACTTCCTGACTGGGCGTCATCATCTTTCAAGAGTCTTTTATTCAGGTTGGGTGAGATAACCATGGCGGCTCCCTTGAGCAGATTGAGCGGTATTGTCAGTGAAGTTGACCCCATTACGGCTGTGCCAGGATATTCAAAACGGCTTTTTGGATTACTTCCATATCGTGGAAACAGCGTCAAAATAATTGATATTGGTTATTTGATGGCGCCTGAAAACCGTCATTCTCAAGCTGATATTGTTGAGAACAAAACCTCGCGACGTGTTGTGCTGGTTGATAATGCATCATGGGGGTTTGTCTGCGATGAGGTTATTAAGGTTCTAACGCTGGACAGCAACAAAGTGCGCTGGCGCACAGACAGAACGCACCGTCCCTGGATGGCAGGGACGGTTGTTGAGCACATGTGTGTGCTTCTTGATGTGGACAAATTTTCTCAAGAATTGTCTTGATTGCTCATGAACTATTGATGTTTCATGATGGGCACGATTAATGCTTGAGAGTGAAGTGTGGCATTCCGGATTAACATATGGGGAATGATTTAATGAGGCAAGCTGAACAAACTGAAAACGACGCGATTTCACAGTGGGTTACATTTTGCCTGGAAGGTGAAATGTACGGTGTGAACGTCTTGCAGGTGCAGGAGGTCCTTCGCGTCAACGAAATTGCGCCTGTACCAGGTGCGCCAGACAGTGTGCTGGGGATTATCAATCTGCGCGGCAATGTGGTAACAGTGATGGATACTCGCAGGCGCTTCGGATTAAGGTCCAAGGAGTTGGATGACTCCAGTCGTATTGTGATTATTGAGGTTATGGAGAATGTGATCGGCATCCTCGTTGACAGCGTGGCGGAAGTCGTTTATCTGCGTACATCAGAGATTGAAGCTGCGCCAAATATCGGCAATGAGGAAAGCTCGCGTTATATCCAGGGTGTTTCCAATCGTGGTGAACAATTGCTGATACTTGTCGATCTTAATAAGCTATTGAGTGACGAAGAGTGGAAAGATATGTCGATGGTCTGATGCGGCAGACCGTAAGCTAGGAATCTGGGTGATGACCAAGGTAGGTGACGTCAATCCTTTGTACCCTGTCTGGCCAGCGCGGCCTGTGGAAAAGGTCGATCCCAGAAAGCAGCCGCCTGATCGCTCCCCGGGTCGTTCAGGCCATGACGGGAAAATGCCTGATGAAAAAGAAAAGGATGAGGATCAGCCCCCTCACATTGATGACTATGCGTAATCCTTGTTATTACTTTTCAATCCTGTCATCAAACTGATTCATCATGAACAGTGACGTGATGATTCTGATTTTGGCTGGCCTGTTGGCAGTTATCGTGCAGGTTCCAGTATGGCTCAAAGTGCGTCGATTAGGCCTGCGTGTGAAGCAGCGAGATGTCGAAGTGTTGTCGCTGCAAGATGATTTGCGTGCCTTATGTGCTGGGGCGGCAGGTGTTGGCGGGCATGTCGAACGCATGGAACAGCAATTGCGCCGACTGGCCGAACGGCAGGACCAACTGGATTTACGTGATCCCGTGTCGCAATCCTATGGGCATGCCATACGGCTTGTCCAGAAAGGTGCCAATGTCGATGAGCTGATGTCTGAATGCGGCTTAGTCAGAGGCGAAGCGGAGTTACTTATGAGGTTGCATCGACTTAACTCGTAATCCCTTCTTCAAGAAGGCCTTCGCTTGATCAGCACATACACCGCGCCGGTGCCGCCATCAACAGCGCGTGCCGAGCAAAAGGCCAAAACCTCATCACGCTGCTGAAGCCAGCTATTCACTTTATTTTTCAATACCGGCAGTTTATGCGGGGAGCCATGTCCTTTGCCGTGGATGATGCGCACGCAGTGCATCTGCCGTATCTGGCAAGCATGTAAAAAATCCGCAAGCGCCTGGCGTGCTTCAGGCACGGTCAGGCCATGCAGGTCGAGCTGACTGCCGATGTTGAACTGGCCACGGCGCAGCTTGCGCAGCAGGTTGTGTTGCAGGCCGGGGCGGGTAAACAGCATTTCCTCGCCGGTTTCCAGTTCGGCGGTATCGATGTCGTCGGACAGCATGTCATGCTGCACCTGTTGCTCATCCCGCCAGGTCTGTCTGGGGATAGGCTTGGCACGCGGCGGCTGCGGATCGATCTTGTCGTGTTGTAGCGGCCTGACAGATCCCACGGTGCTGCGGAATAACTCGCTGTCTTCCTTGCTGATCTTGGATTTTTTG
>CAMTYI010000173.1:0-5460 GCA_947085925.1 uncultured Gammaproteobacteria bacterium | reverse complement strand
TTATGTACATGATCAAATCCTCACGAATAAATTATTGCAGCAGTGCGCGGAAACTCACCTCACCCTTTGCTCCAGGTGACAGCGGCTGTTGAATGACCCAACGGATGTGGCTGTAGTTTGCCGCCATGGCAACTCTTTCCTTTCCATCGGATGTGCGCACTTTCAGGTTTTCAGGTTTGTCGAAGGTTTTTCCGCCGTCCAGGGAGTACACAATGGCGGTGTTTTCTCCTCCTGCGCTGTTCGCCTTGTATGCCATGTGTTGCGGGACGGGATTGGTGATGAAAAGATTTTTTGCGGTTTCCTTGCCTGTATTTGAGTAAGACAGGGTGTAAATTATTTCTTCACCTGGCGTAACAAGCGCTGGCTCGACACGCTTGAGTTCCTTCTTTCCTTTTGAATTGACGGTCTCTACTTCCTTTTCAGCAAACAACTTGATTTCAACACCATTATTATCTGCGGCTCGGGCAATATTTCCCCATGAAAACAGGGCTAACGCAGATACCAGAATGATGGCGATAAATTTATTCATGGTTTGGGACTCCTTATGCTGGTTAATCCATGCAACTCTTCCGGATATGTTATCGGCGTGATGGTTCTGTGACTTTAGTCACGGAATTGTTACGTGATTTAGTAAGTGGAGAAAAAAATCAGGCGGGCGTATTATTTTGTTTTTTTAGAAAAGGATTTTTGTGACAAAACTTCAGGGCATTTTGCATATCACCTGGATAGCCTCTAACCTTGAGTATGCGCGGCAGTTTTATGAAGGTGTGCTGGGGTTGAGGCTTGATGAATCCCGTCCCGATCTGGGTTTTTCGGGTGTGTGGTATACACTGGAATCAGGCCAGCAAATTCATCTTATGGAACTGCCCAATCCTGATCCCGCGCATGGCCGACCTGAGCATGGCGGGCGGGATCGTCATGTGGCGTTGGCGGTGGATGATATCGCGGGAATGGTGGTGGCGTTGGAAGGGGCGGGCGTTCAATTTACCCTTTCCCGGTCGGGGCGCCCCGCACTGTTTGTGCGGGATCCCGACGGGAATACATTGGAGCTGGTAGAGGCGGTGAACTTATAGCGCTTGGTAGGCGCGGTGCAAAAGTTTGTTGGTGTCGTCACCCTTGATCCAGCCTGCTGCCCCGCAGCGTGATTCCAGGTTGATGTGTTGCCCGTTAGCTCCGGTTATTTTTACTTCTGCGAGGCGCAACTGGAGCTTGTTGGCCACCTCGATGGCAGCGGCCTCCGCTGTTTCCGGTAAAATGAGCAGAAATTCGTCGGCATCCATGCGTCCAATCATGTCAACCCAGCGCATCTGGTCCTTGAGGAATTGGCTGACAGTCATCATGGCTCGGTCGGCGCTGGAATCTCCGTGGATATCGTCAAGCTGTGCGAGGTTGGCGATTTTTAACGCAATCACGGCGAGGGGGTTTTCGTAGCGTCGGCTGCGTGAGATTTGTGGCTCAAGGCTCTGCAATAGCGCGCGGCGATTTGGCAAGGATGTGAGCGGGTCATTGAGTGTGTAGAGCGCCAACTCTTCCGTCAATCGCTCTTGCGCCTCTTGTTGCGCTGTAATGTCGGCGTAAAAATGCACATTGCCCAGCCCATCGCCCAGCGGTTGCCGCCAGCATTTCAGCCAGCGTGCCGGTTGCGAGCTTGTCGCCGGAAGGTGCATGATTTCCTCGGGGTCGAACAGGCATTTTCTGACATCTTGCGACAAGCTGGATGTGGTCGGGGAGGCTAGGTCACCCTCTATGCCCAGAAGACCCTGGAGTGACTTATTGATGGATGACGCTTGCCCCTTGTTATCCACAACTAAAATGCCTAAAGGGGCGGCCTCAAGGATAGCCAGTGCAATGGCTGAATCAAGACGCTTTATCATAGCTAAACTCTCCATGGTTGTTCATTTCCATACAATCATGCCACGAGACGTGTCTGTAATATATTCATATCGGACGTTGTTGGGGAAACTTTAGGGGTCCGATGCGCACTACCAGCGTTTCATGTTTCCATTTCTTCTGCCGCTATTATCTCGGGGTGTGATCAATGACGCAAAAAACATGACTTTCGGGGCCAGGCTGGCTGACATAAACGCCATCAAGCGGCGCTTTCTTGCCCTCAACCGCGAGCGTTTGCAGCGTGCGCAGTCGTCTCTGCGCGAGCGGCAACGCGATTTTCTCGACCTTTTGCCCCTGTTATTCCATGTTAATCATATGCTTCTGCCAGGGTTCGTTTCCAATAATACCCCAATGGGGGTCTCCGATTATTCTCCGGACAAGCGCGCCCTTGAGTCTGCGAATAAGATTTCCAGGAATTTTTCATACAAGCGCAAGGCATTGCCACGCTTCGATATTCTCTCTCTTTTTCTGATGGGCAGCAGCGGTACGATTGCCTATTCCAGGAAAAGCGACTTCGATATCTGGATTTGCCATCCCGCAAACATCAAAGAAGAGCTGCTTGACGAGCTTCGCAAAAAGGCGGAGGCCATCGAAAAGTGGGCGGCCAGCCTTGACCTTGAGGTTCACTTCTTTCTTATGGATCCGTCGTCGTTCAGGTCCGGCAAGCAGAGTGAGTTATCCAAGGAGGGCAGCGGCAGCGCGCAGCATTATTTGCTGCTGGAGGAGTTTTATCGCACAGGATTATTGTTGGCGGGGCGTTATCCGGCATGGTGGCTGGTGCCTCCTGAAAAGGAAAATGAGTATGAGGGATATCTTGAAGGATTAAAAAATACTTTCGCTGTACGAGAGACGGAGTATGTTGATTTTGGCGGGATTCCTCAAATACCGGCAGAGGAGTTTTTTGGCGCCGCCTTATGGCAGCTTTTCAAGGGTATCGACTCACCCTATAAATCGGTGCTCAAGCTCCTGCTGATGGAGGTTTATGCCCATGAATATCCTGCGAGTGATTTGCTTTGTCAGCGTTTCAAAAAGGCCATTTATGAAGGGGAGATTTCCCTTGACGCGCTTGATCCCTACATCATGCTGTATTTCAAAATTGAAGAACATCTAAAAAAGACCGCTGAGAAGGAGCGCCTTGAATTGTTCAGGCGCTGTTTTTATTTCAAAGTCAACGAGCGGCTCAGTGTGCCGGACTCACCTCGCCATAATAGTTGGCGGCGCGATCTCATCAAGAGTCTGGCGCACGCCTGGGATTGGGACCCCGCTTATCTGGAAACGCTCGATGCGCGGCCCTCATGGAAAATAAATCGCGTGCTCAGAGAGCGAAAAATATTGACCGGCGAGCTGACGCATAGTTACCGGTTTTTGTCTGATTTTGCTCATGAACATGCCCAGTTGGCGCTGATAAATCAAAAGGATTTAAATATCCTTGGCCGTAAATTGTATGCGGCTTTTGAACGTAAGGCAGGTAAGGTTGAGATTGTTAATCGTGGTATTTCACAGGGGATGTGGGAGAGCCATCTCACCTTTGTTCATAAAAAAGAAGATGATGAACAGGATGGTTGGGCGCTGTTCATAGCGCCGTACAATGAGGTCGAACAGGGTGGTTTCCAGCCTGTCAAACGAGCACACAGCGTTGTTGATCTTGTGGTCTGGTGCTACTTCAATGAGATGGTGAGTGAGGCTACGGTGATTGGCTTGCATGCCAAGGATGGCGGACTTGCGCTCCGTGAGATCAAGTTGCTGATCAATTCCCTTCAACATTTATTCCCAAACACCCAGGCTTCGGAAACGAGTATGGATGATCTTTCCAAGGTGTCGCGAACGGAAAAGGCAGCTCTTTTTATTAATTTTGGTGTTGACCCGATGGCGATACACACACGCCAGGGCATGCACTATACCAGCAACAAGACCGATGCGTTGAGCTATGGCGGTGTGGGAGAAAATCTTGTTCTGACATTCGATGTGGTGACGCTGACAAGCTGGAGGGAGGCGCTGACATTCAGGTATGCGGGTCTCAATGGGCTGATGAATTTTTTGTGTGACTATGTGCGCTGGATGCCACCCTCCAAGGGCGTATTGCCGCCTCCTATTGCCATGCAGTGCTTTTCTGCCAATCATGGTGTCACTATTGTAAAAAGAGTAGAGGAATTATTTCGTAACATTGTCGATTGTTTTTATCGCAGCACCCATGCTGCGACCCTGCGCTATATCCTGTCTGTTGAAAATATTTATTACCTGTTATGGCGTGAGAATGACACGCTACGTTATAAGCGCGTTGAATCACATGACGATTTGCTGGTTATCCTGGCCATGGAACAGCCGTCGTTCAGTCATGTTGAAATTGATCCACATGCTCTTCATGGCACACCTCTCCCGCAGATTTTTGCAGCTAACAAGCCAGGGATGATCCAGGTTTTTTATCGTATGGATGGCGATTGCGCGGATGTGTATGTGATTGATGAGCGTGGATCGCTTTACTATCAGCGCATGCTTCATTGTGAAAGTATGGCGTTGATCAATCAATACACCTTATTTTTTGACTCCGTATTGAGGCGACAACATCTTCTGGGCGCGAGCGAGAGGCAGGGGGCAGGTGGTTTGATTGGTGTTGAGTTTTATCAGATCGGCAAGGATACGATGGGTAAGGCCGTGTTGGTGAAAAATGATCCCATCCGTAAAAAGGGGTTGAAAAATTATTATAACGTGCAGATCATTGTTGACCAGGTAAAAGACGGTAAGCTGGCCTTTACCATTTATTGTGGTGACGAGGAGTTTACTTCGCTCGAATATGGCAACGGTTTGTTTCGTGAAGTTGCCAGGTATGTGATGACGCGGCGGCAAAGCGGCTTGCGCTACCCCATCTACATTACGGATATCAATCTTCCCTCAGCGATGCTTGGCGAGGCGGCGGGGCGGCGGCAAACCATTCACTTTCTGAATTATAAACGGCAGATTGAAGACAGGCTCAATGAGGCGCTTCATGATCTGGACCGGCAGGGCGGGCAGGCTCAAGCAAGTATACGGCGCAACCACTCGCCCATGTCGTGAATCTCCTGTGCGCACAGTGTGTGCGGCATGGCGTAGCTTCGCCATTCGACCCGGTAACCTGCATCTTCCAGTGCCTTGCGAGATATCTGGCTATATATTAGTGGAATGACGGTGTCTTCCGTGCCATGCGTCATCATGATGGGTATATTTGCGTTGGCGGGATGTGCTTCATTGCGCAATTCTGCGGCCAACGGCAGATAGGTGGATAACGCCAGGATTCCCGCCAGCGGCTGCGGGTAACGTAACCCTGTATGCAGCGCAATGGCCCCGCCCTGAGAGAACCCCGCCAGAACGATCCTGTGAACAGGGATGCCCCGTGTAATTTCACGCTGAATCAGTGCGTGGATCGCCTTCTCCGAGGCGCGTATGCCCAGGTTATCTTCGACAGCGGGTATGTCGGCGGATGCGATGTCATACCAGGCGCGCATCGGATAGCCGCCGTTTATTGTTACTGGCCGCTGCGGTGCATGAGGAAATACAAAGCGCACCCCCAACGCTTCCGGCAAATGCAGTTGCGGC
>CAMTYI010000172.1:0-33796 GCA_947085925.1 uncultured Gammaproteobacteria bacterium | reverse complement strand
AGCGCTTATCCCAATTGAGGCGAATGCCAACGACATCATTCCCTTGAAACATGCCACGGCACACCACGCCTGTATCCGGGATAGAGCTGGCATCCGAGCCCGCCTCCGGACCGGTGAGCGCAAAGCACGGCACCTCCTCACCACGCGCTAGACGCGGCAGATAATGATTCTTCTGTTCCTCCGTGCCATAGTGCAGCAGCAGCTCCGCCGGGCCCAAGGAATTGGGCACCATCACCGTCACGCCCGCCGTCACGCTGCGGGCAGAGATTTTCATCACCACGGCGGAATGCACCAGGGCGGAGAATTCCAGACCGCCGTATTTTTTCGGGATGATCATGCCGAAGAAACGCTTGTCCTTGATGAATTGCCAGACGTGCGGCGGCAGATCGTGTAATTCCTCGGTGATGTGCCAATCGTTGAGCATGCGGCACAGCTCTTCCACCGGACCGTCGAGAAACGCCTGCTCCTCGGCGCTGAGTTTCGGCGCGGGGATGGCAAGCAGCTTGTTCCAGTCAGGGCGGCCACTGAAGAGGTCTCCCTCCCACCATACCGTACCCGCCTCAATTGCATCACGTTCGGTTTGCGACATGGGCGGCAGCGCAGCGCGGAACCATGGCAATATGCGATTGCTGATTAATGGTCGCCTTAAAGCCGGGACACTGAACACCACTGCCATAGCGGTCAGCAAAACACCTGCTACCAACAAAAAGGACATCATGTCTTGGTCGCTCCCACTATTACTCTGTGCCTTCGGGCACGGCGGCTGCGCCATTGCATACCATTGCGCGCGGTGGCATCGTCGCTGGCATTGGCCGCCAGGGATGATGCCCGAACCATGGGCATAACGCAGTCATTTTCGTCATTGCAAATCGCCCCGCTGTTATCCCAAGGGAGATGGCGATACACGCCTACATCATCCAACGCCAGCAGGGGACACTTCACAACATCAAAGTAGGGAGAATAATCAAAGTCACGGGGTATGCACAAGCGCACATTTCGTGGATAGAGCCGCAACCCGCCATCGTCACTGCGGCGCGCCACCGGCAATACCGGGAAATTCACGGATTCAAACGCCGCCGCAATCAGCGTGGAGCAGATGGTGCGATGGGAAATATTCGCACGAATATCAAACAGACTGGACCGCCAACGCCGTGGCAGAATGCTGTAAGGAGACATCAGCCGTGCCAGATCAAAAAGTTGACGCACGTCATACTCGACACCCAAATGCCGCACGGCAAATCCGATCACCTTATACGCATCATCGGATGACAAACCACGCGGCTGGCAAACACGTAGATGTGCATTGCGATAACGGCTCAGAGGTGCAACGATGATGCCTTGACCAATCAACCCCTCGATCAGCAACGGCTCACTGAGATCACCGTCATAAAACCTGCGTATATGCCAGCGTATCCCTTCGTCCTCTATCTCATGAAGATAACCGACATAGAGCGCGGAATGGGTCCACTGGCTTTGCGTGATATTTTTGATGAAACCGCTAAGACGGGTTCCCCCCTCCACCAGCACCACATCACCAGGGCGAACCACTCGGCGCAAACGCTCGAAATCACACAGCGGAGGGGCGTTGGCGTCCATCTCCTGAGCAAGCCATCGGTCGAATCTTTTTCTCAGCCAGCCTAACATACTCACCTCTCTGTCTGACATTACTTCTGTGCCGTGAGAGCCGGTTTGCAACGAGGCATCCATAATGATAGACAATGCCAGTTGCTACATATTCTATAGCGGCAGATCAGTGGATTTTTTGAAGGGATGAGCGCCAGGCAAAACAGTCACCCGAGCCATTAAAAGCTGTATACTTGAGGGATTGTATATTTGCATGATTTTGCCTCACCGAATGCCATGACTCCCAATGCAAACAACGCCATCGGCGTATTCGACTCCGGCGTCGGCGGCCTTACCGTCGTGCGCGCCCTCATGGAGCGCCTGCCGTTTGAAAACATCGTTTATTTCGGCGACACGGCGCGCGTGCCCTATGGGGTGAAGTCGGTTGAGACCATCAGCCATTTCACAACACAGATCACAGAATTTCTGCTCCAGCAGAACGTCAAGCTGCTCATCATTGCGTGCAACACCATGGCCGCCGTAGCCTCTCAGGTGGTGCGCGACCTTTCCCCCGTGCCGGTACTGGATGTGATTGATGCCGGTGCGTTGGGCGCCATTGCTACAACACAGAAAAAATATGTGGGGGTGATCGGCACTCCCACCACCATCAACAGCAACGCATACGCCCGCGCAATACATCAGCGCGCCCCGGACATCCGGGTGTTTTCACAAGCCTGCCCGTTATTCGTGCCGCTCGTGGAAGAAGGCTGACTCGATCACCAGGTCACCCGCCTTACCGCGCAGGAATATCTCAAGCCCGTACTGGCGCAAAACATCGACACCCTGGTGCTCGGATGCACACACTACCCCTTGCTCAAACCACTGCTACAGGAAGCTGCCGGACCGAAAATTCAACTCGTCGATTCCGCCGAAAGCATGGCGGAACAAACCGCTGAGCTGCTCGACAAAATGGGCCTGGCGAATCCACAACGTTCAGCGCCCGACTATCACTTTTATGTCACCGATGTACCACTACGTTTTCAGACCATCGGCGAGCGGTTTCTGGGGAGAACGCTTTACAATGTGCGTGTAGTGAAATGGTGAGATAAAGGACTTGTCACCAAAAATGGCGGTGCATGAAAGGCGATGGAAAATATTGATAGCCCATGGGGGGCCAGAAAGGATCATAAAAGCCGTAGGGATAAAACGGGCGATAAGGATAAAGCGGCGGCATGGTAGAAAAATCCGGGCGCTCCGGCCACAGAAAAATCCGTTCAATTGTTACACGCGGGTAGCGATAATCGTATTCACCAATCTTGCCGCTCACCGGCTCTATCACAGCGCCTACCACGGTCACCTCCCTACCTTTGGCATACACCGCAGGATCGAAAAACTGGGGCGCACAGGCAATAAAGCGGCCATCTGAATTATCACTGCGCAGAGGGCGCGCCGAACGACCCAGCGGCTTGGCGAGCAGTTCGAAACAGGTATCATCCTTGTTCACCGTCACCTTAACTATCTCACCACCCCAGCGCACACGATTGCCTGTCACGCCCTCGTGCAACGCCTGTTGCGGAGAAAGGGTAGCGACATTCCCTCTGATCGGATGAGGGATGGAAGCGCAACCAGACAGCAGCACAGCGATTAATACGGCCCAGCGCAGCATTATGGTTACTCCAAAAAATATGTTTCAATCCCGGTTAATTGGACTCGCCGGCGTGGCAATAGTTCACCATAGCCATGCAGCCAACAGGGGTTGCCGGACAATGGCAAAAAGCAGATACTGAAACAGAGTCAATATTTAGAAATACCTTATCATATCGACCCCTTCAATCCCATCCTTTAACACGAGCAACCCTTGATGAACAACAACATACAACCTACACAGCATCAGGGCATTTTTGGGACGCACGGGGTGCGCAATATTTTTTGTTTTTCTGCCTTGATTTTCATCAGCATCCCAGCCAACGCATTTGATCTGGGCGACCTCAAACGGCTCGCCACGCCGCAGTCGTCCCAATCTGCGGACAACCCAGGAATCGCTGCACTTTCCGACGGCGATGTAGTGAATGGCTTGAAAGAGGCGCTGACTCAGGGTGCGGGCAACGCAGTGGGCAATCTCGGGCGGCAGGATGGATTTCTCGGCAACGACAAGGTGCACATTCCCCTCCCCGATGCAGTACGGAAAGCAGAACCCATGCTCCGCACGCTCGGCCAAGGCAAGGCGATTGATGATCTGGTCACCTCAATGAACCGTGCCGCAGAGGCTGCCGTGCCGGAGGCAAAAACCCTGTTGATGGCCGCGATCAAACAGATGTCTGTGCAAGATGCGAAGCAGATACTGACCGGCCCACAGGATTCAGCAACTCAATACTTCCGCAAATCCACCGAATCGGATCTGCGCACCCGCTTTCTTCCAATTGTGGACAAAGCAGTGGGACGCCTGGGCGTAACCGGGAAATATAACCGCGTCGCCAGTTCAGCATCCAAACTCGGCCTGATAGGAAAGGAGCAAGCGACCGTACAGAATTATGTCACGCAAAAGGCACTGGACGGTTTATTCCTCATGGTTGCCGACGAAGAGCGCGCCATCCGCACCGATCCCGTCGCGCGTACCGGGCACTGGGTAAAAAAAGTCTTCGGCGCACTCGGCAATTGAGGCGTGACACTGCTGGGATGATCCCATCACCTCTGATAACATACCTTCGACAAATTCAGAAAACCCTCAACGGATAAATCATGTTTAACAATCTGACAGAACGGCTAAATGGCGTATTGCAGCGTTTGCGCGGGCAGGGGCGGCTGACCGAGGACAACATCAAGGAGACGCTGCGCGAAGTGCGCATGGCGTTGCTGGAGGCGGATGTTGCACTGCCGGTCGTGCGCGAATTTATCGAGCATGTGCGGGAGCGCGCTGTCGGCAATGAGGTCTTGCAAAGCCTGACGCCCGGACAGGCGTTGGTCAAGGTGGTGCATGATGAGCTGGTCGCCGTCATCGGTGAGGCAGTGGATATCAACCTGAGCGTGCAGCCGCCCGCGATTATCCTGATGGCCGGTTTGCAGGGTTCCGGCAAAACCACCACGGTCGCCAAACTCTCGCGTTTTCTTAAAGAACGCCGCAAGAAAACCGTGCTGGTGGCAAGCTGCGACATCTACCGCCCTGCGGCTATTGATCAGCTCGAAACACTGGCCAAAGAGGTCGGCGCGGTGTTCTATCCGAGCGACCCCTCACAGGATCCGGTCAAAATCGCTCAAGGAGCGGTGGAGGAAGCCCGCAAGCGTTTCATTGACGTAGTGATCATCGACACCGCAGGCCGTTTGCACATCGACGCGGAGATGATGGACGAGATCAAGCGCCTGCACGGCGCATTACAGCCCATCGAGACGCTGTTCGTGGTTGACAGCATGACGGGCCAGGACGCGATCAACACCGCCAAGGCCTTCAATGAGGCTCTGCCACTGACCGGCGTGGTACTCACCAAGACCGACGGTGATGCACGCGGCGGCGCGGCGCTGTCCATCCGGCACGTTACCGGCAAGCCCATCAAATTCCTCGGCGTCGGTGAAAAGACCACAGCACTGGAGCCCTTCCACCCTGACCGTGTCGCCTCGCGCATCCTCGGCATGGGCGATGTGTTGAGCCTGGTGGAAGAGGTAGAACGCAGCATCGACCGCGAGCAGGCGGAAAAACTCGCAGGCAAGCTCAAAAAGGGTAAAGGCTTTGATCTGGAAGATTTCCGCGATCAGATGCAGCAAATGCGCAAAATGGGTGGCATGGCGAACTTGATGGACAAACTGCCGGGCATGTCCAACGTACCACAGAAGGTCAAGGATCAGGTCAACGACAAAGAGGTGGTGCGCATGGAGGCGATCATCAACTCGATGACACGCCAGGAGCGCCACTCCCCCGACGTCATCAAAGGCTCACGCAAACGCCGCATCGCCGCCGGGTCTGGCGTGCAGGTTCAGGATGTCAACCGCCTGCTCAAGCAGTTTGACCAGATGCAGCGGATGATGAAGCAGATGTCCAAGGGCGGTGGCATCGCCAAATTGATGCGTGGCATGAAGGGGCGACTGCCTTTTTGATCTGGCTCCATTTCCAAACACCAACCATGATGGAGCCTATGGGGCCGACTTCATCATTGGCGTAGCAGCGGAACAAGGGGCAAGCTGGTTTAGTCGCCCCCTGCCGCTCTCTATTCGTGCCGCATTACAATACTCTTCAACTTCATCTCCTGCTCCAGCTTCTGCTGCAATGCCTCAGCGTTGGACCTCAACAGTTCGGGGCCGATACGCACCCGGATAGCTGCCCCCTCCCCTTCGGCAATACGTTCAACAAACGCGGGATAGCCTTTGGCGCGCAGCTTGTCACGCAGCACCAACGCGTTTTGTTCACTGGAAAAACTGCCAAGCTGCACGACCCATTTGACAGGAGCGGAGGCAGGACTCGGGCTGGGATGAACTTTCGCCACCGACTTTGACTCTGCCGGTTTAGGCGCCACTGCTTTTGGCTTCACGGGTTTGTGCTCAACCGGTTTCGAGGATTCGGATGCGGGGATTGAAGCTGTCGATGGCTTGGATTCGGCGCGAGGTGGCGCTGAGGAAGGCGCTGCGGTTAGCGAGTCCACAACAGTGTCTGTCGTAACATCCATAGCAGGGGTATTTTCGTCCGGCGCGCTGCCATCCGCATCTCCCGGCGCAGGAAAGGCTTGTGCAACAGAACCCTGATCCGGCACGGAAGGCGCGGGAGGAATAGCGGCAATCGGCGCAGGTCCTTGTTCTTTTTCATTATCAGGAAGGAACAGCGGAATAAGTATGGCAGCCAGCGACACCAGCACCAATGCGCCTATCAAACGATGCTTCAATTGATTTTTTTCCATGAATTATGACTCGGCAAGTTCTGCTAAAAGTAGTGGGAGGCCGGATTCGGTTATGAAAACAGCATTGACCGTGGAGGTGTATATTTTCCCCGCTTGACGCAATTCCGAAACAGCATCGGCATCGATCCGAGCATCAATGCAGTAAAAATGCTCACCTTCGATGAAGCGGCACTGCATACGCTTGAAGGCGCGAAACGCCGCCCCTTTGGGACGACCCAGCATCTCGTCAATCTGCTTGAACGTTTTCAGGTGAGGGTTTTGGGCAAAATCAGAGCTGGCTTTCACGCGGGAATCATCATAACGCTAATTATACCGCCCGCCTCATTGCCTCTGCTACAGTATAAAAGGAGCCGAAAGCCAGCACTCGATCCTGCGGTTGCGCGCCAGCAACAGCTTGCGTATACGCCGTGGCGACATCGGCGTAAGTGTGTACGGGGGATTGCACGCCAGAGGCCAACAAACGTTCGGTAAGGTATGCGCCTGACGCACCGCGCCTGACATCGATGCCTGCCACATGCCACACATCAATCACATCGCACATGGCGCTGATCACGCCATCAATATCCTTGTCCGCCAGCATCGCCAGCACCGCGTGGGTTTGGCCCGTGCAGGGATGAGCACGCAGCGTTTCCGCCAGCACCTGCGCGCCGTGGGGGTTGTGCGCCACATCGAATATGCGTGTGACACCGCCATCGGACATCACCTGAAAACGCCCGGGCAAGTGTACTGTTTCCAAGCCATGGCGTACATCATTCTGACTGACGGGCAGGTGAGCCTCCAGCAACTCCAGCACCATCAGCACCGCCGCCGCGTTCTGCAATTGGAAAGCGCCGCGCAAGGCGGGGTGGGGCAATGCCGTGCGGCGACGTGCCACACTCCACCATGACCACGCAGCCCCTTCCACTGTATAACCGAAATCACGCCCTGCGCGATACAACGGCGTCACCAGTGTTTCAGCATGTTGCAGCAGCGTCGCCGGAGGATCGAGATCGCCGCAGACAGCGGGTCGTCCCGGGCGAAAGATACCGGCCTTCTCGCGTGCAATCGCCTCGCGGGTATTCCCCAGCCACTCGGCGTGATCTATGCCGATGGATGTGACCAACGCCACATCGGCGTCCAGCAAATTCACGGCGTCCAGGCGACCACCCATGCCGACCTCAAGGATGGCGACATCGAGCGTCGAGCGGGAGAAGATTTCCAGCGCCGCGAGCGTGCCGAATTCGAAATAGGTCAGCGAGGTGCCATGACGCGCCTGGTCGACGCGCTCAAACGCCTCGCATAACGCGGAATCCCGAATCTCCACACCGCAGATCTTGACACGTTCGTTATAGTGCAGCAGATGCGGCGAGGTGTATACGCCAGTCCGGTATCCGGCGGCTTCAAGGATGGACTCCAGCATGGCCACGCTCGACCCCTTGCCGTTGGTGCCGCCGACCGTTACCACGGTAAACGCGGGGCGCCCCAGGCCCATACGCTCCAGCACTGGCCGCACCCGCTCCAGGCCCAGCTCGATTTCCGCAGGGTGGAGCGTCTCTTGCCAGGCGAGCCATTCGTTGAGGGTAGTGAATCGCATCGCTTATAATGCCTTTCGTTGAATGCGTGAATTATGTCATGAATCGGCATGGAATCCACCCGTGATGTTATCATTGATAACCATGACCCCCGCCCTGCAAACACTCCACGCCGTTTTTGGCTATAACGAATTTCGCGGCAACCAGGCTGCGATTGTCGAGCATATAATCAACGGCGGCGATGCGCTGGTGTTGATGCCGACCGGCGGCGGCAAATCGTTGTGTTACCAGATCCCGGCGCTGGTGCGGCGCGGCGTGGGGATAGTAGTATCGCCGCTCATTGCGCTGATGCAGAATCAGGTGGATGCCCTCCTGCAGGCCGGCGTTAAGGCTGCATTCCTCAACTCCAGCCTGACCGGGCAGGCGGCCTCGCAGGTCGAACAGCAACTACTGCGTGGCGAGCTGGACCTGCTGTATGTCGCGCCGGAACGTCTCATGACGCCGCGCTTTTTGCAATTACTGGAACGCGCCGAGCTTGCGCTGTTCGCCATTGACGAGGCGCACTGCGTCTCGCAATGGGGGCACGATTTTCGCGCCGAATATCTGCAACTCTCCGTGCTGCACGAACGCTTCCCTGCCGTGCCGCGCATTGCCCTCACCGCCACCGCCGACACGCCTACCCGTCATGAAATCGTCGAGCGCCTGGGGTTGTCCGAGGCGCAGCAATTCGTCTCCAGCTTTGACCGCCCCAACATCCGCTACCGCATCGTGCAAAAGGCAAACACCCGCCAGCAACTACAGGTCTTTCTGGAGACAGAGCATCGCGGTGACGCCGGGATTATCTATTGCCTGTCACGCAAACGGGTTGAAGAAACCGCTGCCTGGCTGGCGGAACGCGGCTGGGATGCCCTGCCCTACCACGCCGGGCTGGACAGTGACACACGCCAGAAAAACCAGCAACGTTTTCTGCGCGAAGAGGGTATCATCATGGTCGCCACCGTGGCTTTCGGCATGGGCATCGACAAGCCCAACGTGCGATTTGTCGCGCATCTGGATCTACCGAAAAGCATGGAAGGCTATTATCAGGAAACCGGACGCGCCGGACGCGACGGCCTGCCCAGCAATGCCTGGATGGCCTACGGGCTGGGCGATGTCATCACCCTGCGCCAAATGGTGGACAGCGGCGAGGCCAATGAGCAACGCAAGCGGCTGGAGCGGCAAAAGCTCGACGCCCTGCTCGGCCTGTGTGAAACCACGCTGTGCCGCCGCCAGGTGCTGCTCAATTATTTTGGCGAACAATATAGCGCCGTCTGTGGCAATTGCGACAACTGCCTGGAACCCGTGCAGACCTGGGACGGCACCGTCGCCGCGCAGATGGGATTATCCTGCGTTTACCGCACCGGGCAGCGCTTCGGCGTGGGGCACCTGACCGATGTGCTGCTCGGCAAATCCACCGACCAGGTGCAGCGTTTTGGTCACGATAAACTAAGCACTTTCGGCATCGGCAAGGAATTCAGCCAAACACAATGGAGCGGCATCTTCCGGCAACTGGTGGCAGCGGGGATGCTGGCGGTGGACATGGAAGGGCATGGCGGCCTGCGACTGACCGACGAAAGTCGCCCCCTGTTGCGCGGCGAACAAAAAATCGCCTTGCGTAAAGACCCCGTATCACTCGGCAAGAAACCCAAGGCCTCGCAATCGGCGTTTTCATCCAAAGCGGCATACCGCTTTGACTCGCCGGAATCAGAAGCATTGTGGAACGCCCTCAAGGCAAAACGCACAGAGCTCGCCCGCGAGCAGGGCGTGCCGCCCTATGTCATTTTCCACGACAGTACCCTGCGGGAGATGGTGGAGCGGCGCCCGCAACGACTGGCACAACTCGCCGCCATCCCCGGCATAGGCAAACAGAAACTCGAACATTACGGCGAGGATTTTTTGGAAGTGTTGGTGGATTTTGCTTAGAAACTGTTCACGATCTCGCTGAAGGGCGCATTGGTGAACGGTGAGATGCTGGGCTTCGCAGACTCAACTTCAACTTACCGCGTTGATACATGGCGTTGTCTACCATGATAACCGCAAGCCTAATTTGACATGAACTTTCTTCACGTCAAATTAGCTATCACCTTGTATATTTTGTTAAAGTTAAAAACCAAGCACAATCCTTTAGTTAACCCCGCTTTTTCAACTCATGAGGAAAAAATGAATATATTACCCCGCTTATTTTTGGGCCTATCTCTTTCGGCACTATCGCTCAATTCATTACCCGTTTTTGCAGACTCGGGCCGCGCATGCCGCCTGGGCGATTCATATGGCTTTCTTTACAACGGGACCAACCATACGCGATCCGGACCCGTGACCATGACGCAAACGGGTACTTTCTTTATTGACAATAGAGGAAATTTGAATGGGGAAGGTACTCTTGCGTTCCAATTTTCCAATTTTGCAGATGGTAAAGGGCCGCTCTGGCTTCTTCTGCGCGAAGTACAATCGAGAGGCGTGGTAATCACCGATACGAAGAATCCATGCACCGGCATTGTAGAGTTCGTCGCCAACATGACCGTCATTAAGACCTCTGATTCAAGCAGGGTGCCCGTAGGAACTGTTTTGATTGCTAATGCGCCCAGGTCAATGGCCTACACAATCAGTGGACGGAAGAATGAAAGAATTGATTTAATAAGCACTTCTCCGGGTACAATCGCTTCCGGTGTGGCCCATAAACAAAATCAAGACTGAGCGACTACTGGCTAAAGCTGGTGGGTTTTGACGTCGGGCGCAGTGGACTGAACGTCCGCAAAAACCAGCGCCCGGCTTCAAAAACATCTGTATTGCAGGGTCAACGGAACAAACGCCTACTGGTCGCCGAAACCCACCATGCCACCAGCATGCCCAATACTGCCAATAGCCATACCACAACCGCGCCTGAAGGCAGATCAAACAACGCCGAAAGCGCCAGACCCACGGCGTAGCCTGTGATTCCCAGACCATACCCCAGCACCAGACGCGAGGATTCGCGGCCACAGCCGCGCGTTGCCAGCGCTGGAATGATCAGGCTGGCGAACACCAGATACACGCCAACCAGTTGCACGGAAGCGGTGACGGTAACCGCGAACAGGGCATAAAAACCCAAGCCGCCGAGGCGGCTGCGCAGACCAAACCACGCGGCCAATACCACGGCATACAACACCGCAATTGGGGTGAGATCGGGCAGGCTCACCCAAAGGATCTGCCCCACCAGCAAATCCTTGAGGTGTTCGCCGCCATGCGGATCACTGCTCATCAGCAAAATCCCGCCCGTCGCCGCCAGCACGAATAGCACACCGATCAGCGCCTCCTGTATTTCAGGCCAGCGTTTTTCGCTCCAGGTGAGCAACAGCGCGCCAAGCAGCGCCGCACCTACTGCAACAGCCTGGGTCTGCCACCCTTGCTCTTCGCCCCAACCCAGAGCATGCGCGGCGATCACACCCAGCCCGGCAAGCTGGGCGATGGCCAGGTCGATGAAAACAATACCACGCGCCAGCACCTGGCTGCCGAGCGGCACATGCGTGGCGAGCACCAGCAGTCCGGCCATTAGCGCTGGCCCGAGGATGCTCCAATCCAGACTCGTCAGGTTCATTGCCCGGCCTTGAGCAAGCGGGCCAGCGTGTCGTCAAACAACCCGAACAGATCCTTGGCCTGACCCGAACCACCCACGGTGAAGGGTAACTCCACCGCCGGGATGCCTGCCCGCTCCGCCAGCCAGCGCGCGGGGCGCGGATCCTGGTAAGCGGCGCGGATCACCATTTTCGCCGGTTTCTGCTTCAACTCCGCCAGCACTTGCGACAAGTAGGCGCTGCTTGGCGGTATACCCGGCTTGGGTTCGAGCGTCGCAATCTCCCGCAATCCCAGCCACTGGTTAAGGTAACTCCAGCTCTTGTGCTGCGTAACGATAGGAATACCCTTGAGCGACGCGCCTTGCTGCTCCCAACGCCGCATAGCCTGCATCCAACGCTTGGCGAAGTCATCGTGACGCGTCTGGTACTGTGCCGCATTCGCGCTATCAACCTGCGCCAGCCGCTTTGCCAGCCCTGCGGCGACCAGCGCGATATTGCGCGGATCGAGATGGAGGTGGGGATTGCCCATCGCGTGAACATCACCCTCCGCCCTGTCCAGCCGACTTGGCACTTCCAGCAGGGTGACAAACGCAGCCGCTTCGAAATAACCCGATCCGCCGGGGTGCACCCGGCTGTTGCCTCCCTGCTGGAACAGCAACGGCAACCATCCCTGCTCCAGATCACCGCCGGTGCATACCACCAGATCTGCCTTGCGCATCTGGGCAATGAGGCTGGGGCGGGCCTCGACGAGGTGCGGGTCCTGCATGCCTGTCGTTGCCGTATAAACGCTCACCGCCGTGCCACCAAGCTCGGCAGCCAGCGCCCCCCATTCCGGTTCGCAGGCAAACACTCGTAGCGCCGCTGGCGCAGAAATACTGAAAAGCAGCAACGAGGCCGCTAATAGGTACAAAAATGCTCTTTTCATGACAACAACTCCTGGGAATTTCGTAGGGTGCGTCACACGCACCATTCATGCGGCGATGCGTGTGGCTCACCCTGCGTCTACCCCTTAAAATTTATGCGCGCCGTGCGCCCCCAGGCTCATGATGTATTGAAGGTGAATCTCGTTGGCATCCTTGGGCGCGGTCTGATTATGGCTAAATTGCACGCGCAAGCGACTGAACGCGCTGTTGGAAAAATCGAGCATCACACTGGCGCGCTGCGGCTTGTGGCCTTCAGGGTCGAGAATCGTGCCTGCCAGCTCTATAGGCGGCATACCGCCCTTGAGCTCGTCATAACGCGCACCCACCCGCCAGCGTGGCATGAACTGATAAACCGCCTGGGCATACCAACCCGACTGTTTAGCCCCATAACGCACATCTTGCACGGGCAAACCGAAGGCATATGCACCGCTCTCGTCGCGCTGTAAATACTCCGCCTGGAATTTGAAATTGGTCACAGCGGGATTACGCAGCGGCGCCCACTTCCAGACAAAATTGGCCACGTTCAGAGGTGCTTTGCCGGTAAAGCTGTATTCATTGTGGGCATGGTCCTCGAACGCCCTCCCCTGCGCGTCGGCTTCCAGTCGCGCCACGCCCGCGCGCCAGCTATGGCTAAACCCGACATCATCGCCGAGATTGACGAAGGCGCTACGCGCGCCTACACCTCGCTTCGCCGCGCCGGAGGCCGGAAAGTTCTCGCCGCGCAACGCCTCGGCGCCAAACTCCACAAACAGCGGGGTAGGCGCAACCCAGCGCAATTGCACACCGTCATCGCCATAATTCCCCCCAAGCATGGCGCGATACGGCAGAGCGATATCGACAAAATCCCAAAAATGCGGATGCTGCTCATTGAGATAACCGATGCCCGACAGGAAACGTCCACCCTTGACGGTCAAACCCTGGGGCAAGCCAAGGGTCTGAAAAAAGGCCTCCTCGACTTCGGCTTTGCCATCTTCCAGTCTGAGGATTAACGAACCATAGAATTTGTTATCCACATTGCTCGACAAGATCAGCTCGCTCCCCTGGAGCGACAAACCCTCTCTGGTCGCTCCATGGGCGTCACCAGCCGGAGCAAATCCATGAATATCTTCCTGATAACTTTTGGTAAAACGGCTGTATGCACCATACAAAATCAGACTGACTGCAGGATTGAAGGCATTGCTGGTGACGATGGGCCGTTGCGTTTGCCACGGCCGACGCATCTCGTCACCTGCTCGTTGCTGGGTTTCTTCCTGGGCAATAACAGGCTGAGACAGGACAGCCGCCATACCGATGACGGCAAATTGTTTCTTGATCATTATTTTCTCCACACGATAAGTACACCGCAGCGCAACGCGCACACGGCAAAAACACATGCCAAGCTGCCCTAAGGGACGTTGGCGGTTTGGTTATTTTTCAGGCGTGGAGAGATTGGGGAGGAGCACGAGCGGAGAAATTGGCAACGAAGCGTTGATCTGGTGTGGCGGCGTTCGTCGGCAAAGCAATATTGCCTGCCACGCGCGACACCACCAGAGGCGTACTCTTGACGATTGGCGTGCTACCCAGATGATGCGCCGTAAGACACATCTCGCAGGCTGTGCTGGGCTTGTGAAACTGATGGTCGATCTCGTGCGCGATCAGCCCGAATTGCGCAAACAGCAACGCCAGCACCAGGAATATGGCGCCGTGTTTAGCGAGCAAAATGGAACGTAATCTCAGGATCATTCGGACGGATTAAACCAAGGTGAGATACAACACGCTACAATATAAACACATTTACTGACCATGACAAGCAAACCCATGACAATCGCCGAGGCACTGCACCAGGCCACCCTGCACCTTACCGCCCTGCACGACACGGCCCGGCTCGATGCCGAAACACTGCTCGCTTTCACGCTGCAACGTAACCGCAGCCATCTCCATGCCTGGCCCGACCGGCAACTCCAGCCCGAGCAACAGGCGTACTTCAATGCCCTCATCGAACGCCGCACCGCAGGTGAGCCTGTCGCCTATCTCACCGGCCACCGTGAATTCTGGTCAATGGGGCTGGAAGTCACGCCAGCCACCCTCATCCCCCGCCCGGAAACGGAGCTGCTGGTCGAACTCGCGCTGCAACGCATCCCCGTCGATGCCGCATGGCGCATTCTTGATCTCGGCACCGGCTCGGGCGCCATCGCACTGGCCATTGCCAGCGAGCGCCCCACCTGCCGCATCATCGCCACCGACCGTTCCACAGCGGCGCTGGAAGTGGCGCGCCGCAATGCTATAGCGCTAGGCATTCGCAACGTGGGATTCCATGAAGGCAACTGGCTGGAACCCTTCAAGGAAGACGTTTTTAATCTGATAACTGCAAATCCGCCCTATGTCGCCAGCACAGATACCCGACTGAACACCAGCGAAATCCGCTTCGAACCCCTCACCGCCCTGGCCTCTGGCCCGGATGGGCTGGACGATATTCGGCTTATCGCCGATCAGGCGCGGCAGCACCTCACCCCCGGCGGCTGGCTACTGCTGGAGCATGGGTTTGATCAGGGTGCGGAGGTGATGAAACTGCTATTGAGTCTGGGGTATCAGCAAGCACAAGGCCATCAGGATGTGGCAGGGCTAGACCGGGTGACGTGTGGACTGAAAAGCAGGGCAGATTAGGCGCCAGAAATGTAGGGTGGGTTAGCGTTTTACGCGTAACCCACCAAGCGTTGCGCAGCAACTCAACGCCTTTTCTTGAACATCAATAAACTACAACATTGGCATTAAAGATCCGCAGCATGAGCAGCCAGATACTCGGCAACCCCTTCCGTGCTCGCCTTCATGCCGGGCTTACCTTTCTGCCAGCCAGCCGGGCACACTTCACCATGTTCTTCGAAGAATTGCAGAGCGTCCACCATACGAATAGCCTCGTCCACGTTCCGCCCCAACGGCAGGTCATTGACCACCTGATGGCGCACAACGCCGTTACGGTCGATAAGGAATGTACCGCGCAACGCCACGGCGTCATTGATCAGCACGTCGTAATCACGGGCGATAGACTTGGTAAGATCCGCCACCATGGGGAACTTCACCTGCCCCAGGCCGCCATTGTTGACCGGCGTGTTTTTCCATGCCAGATGGCTGAACTGGGAGTCTACGCTGACCGCAATAATCTCGGTGTTGCGATCCTTGAAATCCTGGTAACGATGATCAAAAGCCAGAATCTCCGAGGGGCACACAAACGTAAAATCCAGAGGATAGAAAAACACCACGGCATACTTGCCTTTGACGTGCGAGAGCAAGTTAAAGCTTTCATTCATTTCATTGTTGCCCATCACTGCGGTTGCAGTGAAATCCGGCGCGGGTTTGCCAACTAAAACAGCCATTTTGTGCCTCCTTACGTTTGAATGATAGAAATAGAATAAGTCCAATTGTGGGTCAAGTGTATCAAATATTCAAGGAAGAATAGCCGTCATTTTTTCTCCGCCACCAGCCGCGCAAACCGCCCGTCCCTGAGTGGCGTATTATCCAGCACTGCAAAACCGCTGCATTCCAGCAGATAAGCCAGATCATCGCGGGAAAAACGGTTGTGCTCGATGAAGTGGGTGAAAATGTCCTCCAGTTCGTCCAGCGGCGTGGCGGGATCGAACACCCTCTGCTCCGATGCCTCGTTGCGGACGTACAAATCCAGTGGCGCGCGCACCCAATCAAGCACATAAAAACGGCCACCCTGCTTGAGACAACGCCGCACCTCGCGCAGCACGCGCACCGGCTGGTTGAGTTCGTGCAACGCCACCGAAGCGATGGCGACATCTATGGAGCCATCTGCCAACGGCAAATGTGGATCATGCAAATCGGCGGGAATCACCTCACAACCCGAGGGTAACTCCCCCATCGCCTCCAGCATATAGGGCGCGCATTCCACCCCGATGGCACGCACCCCCGGATAGCGCTCGGCAAGCGCGCGCAGGAACAATCCCGGCCCACTGCCAAGATCGAGCACCACGGGCGGTGTAGACAGCACCGGCTCCATCCACTTCCCCCACGCCACCCAGAATTCCTCGTTGAAACGGCCCGCAAAGGTATCCTTCATCAATTGGGCAAAATTTTCACCGTGGCGGTGATGTTTGGCGAGCATGACCTGGGTACGTTCCAACATTTCTGACATAGTAAATTTCTCTCGGCTAATGCTGTTTTTATCAAAAATTATGTGGGTGCGTCCTACTATTCCACTGTTTTTTCTTGAACTTGAACACGGTTTTTCTGAAGAATAACCGTTGCAATTGATGAAATTAAAATACCTGGAACAACAGCCATGGGAATTGATGCCCCATCAATCAAAAACAATAGCACTGCCACCAATGCCGGATTCAAGTAAATATAGGCATTTACCCGAGCAGGACCAAGAACTATAGTGGTTTTTTGATAGATGTAAACTGTCGCAAGTGTTGCACCTATAACAAGATAAGCCATGTAATAAATTGACTGTCCCTGCAACAAACCCCATTGAAGTGTCTGGCCTGAAAAAAGCAATGCAAGCGCCATCCAGAGTGAACCACCTACGAGAATACAAAAAACCAGCACAACCATTTCATCATTTCGATACAGAAATTTCATGGATATGGAGTAACAACACATGGAAAATACACCTGCCATGAATATCAAATCGCCTTTATTCAGGGAGAATGATAAAAACAAATCGAGCTGGCCACTGAAAATTACCCATGAAGTTCCTGCTACTCCCAAAAGATAGACAGCGACATGTTTGACAGTGATTCTTTCCCTGAAGACAAGCATACATAGAAGAGCCGTGATAAACGGCACTAATGTATACAACGTTCCTGTATTTAACGCTGTCGTTGTATTCAACGATTCAAAGAAACAGATGAAAAATACAGAAAAAAACAGACTTATAATCATGGCTCTTGGCAGAGTCGGCAATATGCTTCTTCTCCATCGCGGATTAAAAGATATGATAGGAAGCAATATTAACGCGGCGCCCATAAAACGAAGTAATGTCAGGGAAAATGGATTAATAATACCGGCGAGCTTTTCTGAAGCCAAAAATGAGCCCGCCACAAGAATTGTTGCGAACATGACCAACAGATGAGATTTCACATTTAAAATTTTCAACATCAAGCCTTTTCTGGAAAGGCGGGGACTTCTCTTTGAGGCTTAACCCTCTTTTGTGGTTGGCAGTTATTCAATCTCGAAGCCGGTGATTTCAGGCACCTCGACGGGCGCGCACACCACATCCGTGACATACGCCAGCGGCGGGCCGTTCCATAGCCAATCACGCAATTTTTCCACCTGCTCCGCTTCACCACAGGCCAACACTTCAACGCGCCCATCTGGCAAGTTGCGCGCCCTGCCCGTGACGCCCAACGCCAGGGCATGCCTGCGCGCAGCAGCGCGGAAGGCGACGCCCTGCACTCGGCCTGATACCAGGCAATTCATACAAATCGTCATACAGAAAAAACCATCTTGAACCAAGTAACGTTATAATCCGCAGAAAGCGCTGAGTCCTCTGTGACAAACAAAATATCAAGGAAAACCCATGAGCAACGATACCACCTGCCGCACAGAAAAAGACAGCTTGGGCGAAATGGCCGTACACGCCGATGCCTGGTATGGCATCCAGACGGCTCGTGCGGTTGCCAATTTCCCCATCAGCGGGCGCAGGCCGGACCGCGACTTCGTTGCCGCCCATGTGCGCATCAAGCGCGCTGCCGCTGCGGCCAATCAACAAGCAGGATGGCTGGACGATACCCTGGCCTCCGCTATCATTACGGCATGCGACAAGATCCTTGGCGGCGAATACCTTGACCAGTTTGTGGTGGATCGTTTTCAGGCGGGCGCAGGCACCAGCCATAACATGAACAGCAACGAGGTCATCGCCAATCTTGCCAATGTGGCGCTGGGTGGCGTGCGCGGCGCGTATAAGCCGGTCAACCCCAACGATCATGTCAACATGGGCCAAAGCACCAACGACACCATCCCCACCGCCATCCGCCTCGCCGCGCTGACCAAGCTGCCGCGCCTGATCAAAGCCGTGCGGATGATGGCAGACGAGTACGCGCGCATCGGCGCCAATGAGGCCGACACGGTCAAGAGCGGGCGCACCCATTTGCAGGACGCCGTACCCACCACCGTGGGGCGTGAATTCAATGCCTATGCCTGGACGTTGCGCCGCTGTTGCCAGCGTCTGGAGCAGGCCCGTCAGCCTTTGTGCGAGACCGGCCTGGGCGGCAGTGCGGTGGGAACGGGTCTTAACACCGCGCCAGACTATGCGGTCAACGTGGCGGCTGAGCTTGCGCGCTTGACCGGCGAGCCGATCCGCGCGGCGGATGATCTGGTGGCACAGATGCAATCCATGCATGACCTGCAAACGCTGTCATCGGCGATCCGCGACCTCACGCTGGAGTTGATTCGTATCGCCAACGACATGCGTCTGCTGGCCTCCGGCCCGCGCACCGGTCTGGGCGAAATCCTGTTGCCACCGGTCCAGCCCGGCTCCAGCATCATGCCGGGCAAGGTTAATCCGGTGATGTTCGAGATGCTCAATCAGGTGTGCTATCAGGTGCTGGGGCAGGATGCTGCTATCGCCGCCATGACACAGGCCGGGCAGTTGGAGCTGAATGTGATGATGCCGGCGCTGGGCTCGGCGCTGTTCGACGCCATGGACTGGCTGACCAATGCCGTCAACGCAACCACCGAATTCAATCTCAAGGGCCTGCGCGTAGACCGCGAGCGCTGCAAGGAATTTCTGCACAACAGCGTCGGCTTGGCCACCCTGCTCAACACCCGCATCGGCTACGCCGCCGCCGCTGAGGTCGCCAAGGCCTCGGAAAAAACCGGCCGCCCGGTGCGCGACATCGTGTCCGAACAGAAGCTTATGACAGCGGAAGAATTCGATGCACTGGTGTTAAAGGCGGCGCGGGAGGGGAAGATAGAATAAGGCTCCGTTATAGAAAAGCCTCTGGCATATAAGAGACTTTTCAACATATTTCAATGAGATACCGCAGTAGTGGTCAGGGAATAAGGACCCTTCCCTGACAAAAACGGCGAGCCTGCCACCAACGTCAGCGCGCCGGTTTTGGGATTGATAGCATAGGCCGACACATCATTGTCGCCGTTATTGGCCACATAGGCAAAACGCCCTGAAGGGGCGACAGAAACGGCATAGGGATACCACTCTGTAGCGACGGAGGACGAGCCAGCACCAGGGGACAGTGCGCCCGTCCTGGGATCGATCGCATGGGCTGTCACGGTGTTGCCGCTCCAGCTCACCACATAGGCAAAATGATCCGCCGGATCGATGCTCACCGAATAGGGTCGCGGCCCTGTTTTAAAGGGCGACCCCACCACCGGCACCAACCCCCCACTCTCCGCATTAATCGTATACACCGATACCGTCGTAGAACCGTAATTCGTGACGTAAACAAACTTGCCGACAGGATCGACCGTAGCGAAAATAGGATGAATATCTGATGCCGTCGGCGGCCCCGCAACGGTTAGAGTCCCAGCTTTGGGATCAATTTTATAAGCCGACACCGTATTCGAATCATAATTTGCCACATAAGCAAACCTGCCTTTCGGATCAATGGTGACCGACAGAGGATTCCCCTGCGTGGCGGCAGAATGCCCTGTGAGTGTCAACGCACCCGTACTGGAATTAACCTTGAAAGTCGAAACACTGCTGGAATCACGCGCCGTAACATAGGCAAACTTTCCGGCCGGATCGATAGCAACTGCCAGCGGATGCGCACCCACTTTGAATGGCGAACCAGCAATCTCTTTCAGCGCCCCGGTGACAGGGTCAATCTTATATGTCGAAACACTGTTGGAACCCTGGTTCACCACATAGGCAAAATGACCCGCGTGATCAACGGTAACCGAGATGGGAAACTTGCCCGATGCAAACGGTGAACCTGAAACTTCTTTCAACGCCCCGGTGGCAGGGTCAATTTTGTAGGCTGAAACATTGTGTGAGATCTGATTGGCCGTGTAAACGAACTCAGTCTTATTATCCCTGGGCGTGCCCTCACCGGAAAAGGCTGGTGTGGCGCCAAGCGCCAATAAAAATAAAAGCATCGTGACAGTTTTCATTTGAAGCCCCATCTCCAGCCCCCCCTAAACCAAATATGCCCTTGACCAAACAACGCGTTGACCGATAACCAACCTATCACAGAAATTTCCGACTAATATAGTAGGTCTTCTATTACCACAATTCGAGTTACAATTGCAATCGCACACTAAAAACATCGTGATAAAACCGTGATAAAGCGCTGCTATCCTCCAAAAATAATGGTCAAACTGCCATCCACACACGAGGAATCCCCATGCTCATAAAAAAGCCCGACGATATTCGCCCCTCTGAAATCACGGATCAAACAATTTATCTGACACGGCGAGAATTTATACGAAACACGCTTGGCGCTACAGCGGCGGCGGCATTGATGCCAGCCTTGCTCGCGTCCAATGACGCATCCGCAGGGACAAAGCTGCCGGGCGTACGCAAAGGTCCCTTCGGTACCAGCGAGGAACTAACGCCCTATGGTGATGTCACAAGCTACAACAATTTTTATGAGTTCGGCACAGAAAAAGAGCAACCTGCCATCATGGCGAAAAATTTCCGCACTAAGCCATGGACAGTCACCGTGGAGGGGGAAGTCAATAAACCTGCGGTTTACCAGCTAGAGGATTTCATCAAGCCGCACACTCTGGAAGAACGCATCTACCGGCTGCGTTGCGTCGAGGCGTGGTCAATGGTGATCCCCTGGGTAGGCATACCGCTGGCGGACATCATCAAGCGTTTCGAACCCACATCAAAGGCGAAATATGTGGAATTCACCACCCTGCACGACCCGGCACAGATGCCCGGCCAGCGCCGCGCCGTCCTGAAGTGGCCCTATGTCGAAGGCCTGCGCATCGACGAGGCCATGCACCCATTGACGATGTTGGCGGTGGGGCTTTATGGGGAAACCCTGCCCAACCAGAACGGCGCGCCTCTACGCCTGGTGGTGCCCTGGAAATACGGCTTCAAGAACATCAAGTCCATCGTTAAAATTCGTTTCCTCGAAAAGCCGCCGGTTACTGCCTGGATGACGGCAGGCCCCGCAGAATACGGCTTTTATGCCAATGTTAACCCCGAAGTCGACCATCCGCGCTGGAGTCAGTCACGCGAACGTCGCATCGGCGAATTATTCAAACGCAAAACGCTGATGTTCAACGGCTATACCGAGCAAGTGGCACACCTGTACGCACACATGGATTTGAATAAATATTTTTAGAGCCTATCCATGCACATGACACAAACCGAATGGCTCCAGCGGGTTATCAAGCCCGCCATCTTTCTAATATGCCTGATACCACTGGCACTGCTGGCGTGGGATGCCCTGAACAATCATCTGGGCGCCAATCCCATCGAGAAAATCATCCGCCGCACTGGCGACTGGACCCTACGCTTTCTGCTGATCACGCTTGCCATCACCCCCGCGCGGCGGCTGTTCGGTTGGAACTGGCTGATGCGGCTGCGCCGCATGCTTGGCCTGTTCGCTTTTTTTTATGCCTGCCTACACTTCATCATCTACATCGGGATTGACCAATCCTTCGACGTGAACGAGATCATCAAAGACGTGATCAAACACAAATATGTCACTGTGGGCTTTGCCAGCTTTCTTCTGCTCATTCCGCTGGCGGCCACCTCCACCAATGCCATGATGAAACGGCTAGGCGGCAAACGCTGGCAGCAACTGCACAAATCCGTGTATGCCATCGCCATTGGTGGCGTGATTCATTACCTATGGCTGGTCAAGGCCGATCTGCGGGAACCGCTCATCTATGCCACAATCCTCGCCGTGTTGCTAGGCTATAGACTCTGGGTCAAACAACGCCAGGCATTGCCCCCGGATCCAGTCCGTTCCTCAATTCACCCCTCCGCGATCAGATCCACCAAATAAAAAGGCGGGCCTAAGCCCGCCTTTTTACACTATTACGAAATTGGTTTGATTACGGCAATTGCTGGGACAGGTACTCCGCTACCGCCTCAACCTCATCCGCACTAAGCTTTTTGGCGATTTCAGACATCATTGCGCCGGGGTCGTTGGCACGCGTACCTGCCTGGAAATCCTTCAGCTCCTTGATGATATAGTCACGATGCTGACCACCGATCACCGGAAAAACAGAAACCGTAGGCGATTTACCCTTGCCGCGCTCACCGTGGCAGTTGACACAGGCATAGAGATCTTTTTCAGGTCTGCCGTTTTTGAAGATATCCTCGCCCTTATCGACCAGCTTCTTATTCACCTTGGCAAGAGGCTCTTTCACCATCGCCTGCTGCGCGAAATAGCTGGCGATGTCCTTCATATCCTGAACAGATTCTACACTGGCTGCCATGCCCGCCATGGTCTCGTTATTGGCCCGCACACCAGATTTGAAGTCCTTGATTTGTTTTACAATATAACCAGCATATTGACCAGCGAGCCGAGGAAACTCGGCGCTCTCACTGTTACCCGTGCCGCCGTGACAGCCCTGACACATTGCCGACTTTTCCTGCCCGGCAACAGGATCGCCGATAAGCGCGCCTGCAGCCCATGCGCCCTGCGCAAAAAATGCCAGAGAAAACAATGCAAACAACCCACCCACTTTATTCATTATCGCCATACATTTAACCCTTAATATTTTAGAATTATGACGCCCTCACCCCGTAAACAACCCACCGCCCTGTTGCTACCAAAAGACAGACGAGCCGATTACCTCTTATAGCAAGCCCTATTTCTTCCGTCAATCCGCATCGCTAATCTTTCCCTGCCCGTCGTGCCTGTGGACAGGATATTATTAACTAATGGCATTACTGCGGCCACTCCAGACGATAAGGGAATTTGACGGTCTGAGATGTCCCGTTGCAATCGAGTGCAATCTCGACGACCCACTCCCCGCCCATTGAGAACTCACCACCGCGCGCCCGGTAAACGCCCGATGCGCCGTCTTGCACCATGTCGAAATAGGTCTTGTCGCTACTCATCTCCATGCCAGGCATATGCTGCCGGAAACGTACCCGGCAATCTTTCGCGGGTTGACCATCTTGCTTCACTGTAGCGATGATCTCCGCACTGCTGCCCACTTCCGGTGGCATGGGATTGGTGTTCACCGACAGAAAAAAATTGCCCGCCTGCTGCACCTTAGCCTGCGAGCCGGACTGCTCCCCTCCAGTACATCCCGCCTGAAGCCAGGCAAAAAAAATGAGCAGTAAAGAGAGTACGCGTTTTGAGTTCAACATGGTATCCCCTTGGCAGCCAATCGCACTGCTTCAAAATACCATCAATGATAAGAATTGTGAATCATCATTACAAACCTGCGTCTCGCCGCTACAATACTGCCAAGCCAATGCAGGAAATCACCACAATGAAAGCGGGCATAATCGGACTCGGCGCGATGGGCATGCCCATCGCCATCAACCTGCACAAGGCGGGGTATCTCACTACAGCGTGGAACCGCTCGCGGGCCAAAGCGCTGGAGCTGGCCGCCCAGACCGGCATACCGGTCGCGGACAACGCGTCCGATCTCGCCTCGCGCTGTGAACTGATAGTCACCAGCGTCTCCGCCGACACTGATCTGCTGGAGGTCATCACCGCGCTGGCGCCAGGGCTTTCGCCCGGCAATATTGTGGTGGACACCTCCACCGTCAGCGCCGATACCGCGCGCCGTGCAGCGCAACAGCTCGCGCAGGTAGGCGCACACTTTCTTGATGCGCCCGTGACGGGCGGCGTGGAGGGCGCCAGGAACGGCACGCTGTCGATGATGGTGGGTGGCGACGCAGCACTACTGGAACGGGCGCGCCTCGCACTCGAAGCCATCGCGCAACGTATCATACATATCGGCCCCACTGGCAGCGGGCAATCCGCCAAAGCGGTTAATCAAATCATGGCGGCGGGCATCAATCAGGCAGTGACTGAAGCCCTCGCCTTTGCCCAGGCATTGGACCTCCCCCTGGAGAAGGTCATCGAAGCCGTGAGTGGCGGCGCAGCGGCCAACTGGTTTCTCTCCCGGCGCGGGCCAAGCATGACGCTGGGGAACTTCGCGCCAGGTTTCAGAGTAGCCTTGCACGCCAAGGATTTGGCAATTTGCAAACAAATGGCTGCGGACCTGCACGCCCAATTGCCCGTGGTCGAGATGACACTCATCCATTATCAACGGCTTATGGAGGCGGGCCATGGCGACGAGGATATCTCCACCCTGTTCCGCCTCAAGCAGCGCCTATTCGAGGAAGGCAAATGACCAATATCAACGTGACGCATAATCCTTCGCAAGAACATCTGCGTGAAATGGAAGTGTTTTTCTGGCCCATCTGGACCAAGGAAATCTCCACCTTTCCCTGGATTTACGACTGCAATGAAACCTGTTACTTTCTGGAAGGCGATGTGGTAGTCACCCCTGACGGCGGCACGCCAGTCACGATGGGCAAGGGTGACCTGGTCACCTTCCCCGCCGGTATGTCATGCACCTGGGAGATACGTAGCGCAGTGAAAAAGCATTATTCGTTTGATTGAAGCGGGTGGAATCGCTCATCCTATTTCAAAACATCAAGAATCATGTAGGGTGGTCCTACGCACCCTACGATACTGAGTAGTTACAGAAACAGAATCAAACACCTCACTACCGCAGTTTCTTCTCCCATTCCAGCGATGTCTTGACGATCACGTCCAGATCATCATATTGAGGCTGCCAACCCAGTATTTCGCGGACGCGTTCCGCCTTGGCCACGAGCATCGGCGGGTCGCCGGCACGGCGAGGCATCTCGTGGATGGTCAATGGCTGGCCGTGGATGCGCTGCACAGCGTCAAGCACTTCGCGCACGCTGTAACCATGACCGTAGCCGCAGTTAAGGGTGGTGGACGTGCCGCCATTACGCAGGTAATCGAGCGCCCTGATGTGAGCGGAGGCGAGGTCTTCGACGTGAATGTAATCGCGCACGCCGGTACCATCCGGGGTGGGATAATCGGTACCGAAGATTGAGACTGAGGGACGCTTACCCACGGCGGCTTCGCAGGCGACCTTGACCAGCAGGGTGGCGTCGCGGGTGGACTGGCCGATGCGACCCTGCGGATCGGAACCGGCGACGTTGAAGTAACGCAGCACTACATGGCGCAGATCGCTTGCGGCGCTGAGGTCGCGGAGCATCCATTCGCTCATCAGTTTCGAGGTGCCATAGGGATTGATGGGCGCATTGGGGCTGTCTTCGCCGGCGAGAGGGCCGTCCGGGATGCCATACACGGCGGCAGTGGAAGAAAAGATGAAATGTTTGACGCCCGCCTCGGCGCAGCATTGCAACAGATTGCGCGTGCTACAGGTGTTGTTGCCATAGTACTTGAGGGGATTGCTGACTGATTCAGGCACCACGGTGTGCGCCGCAAAATGAAGCACGGAATCAATATCATGTTCACGCAGCAGATGTGAAACCAGTGCGTAGTCGCCAGTGTCGCCGACGACGAGTTCACCGTGTAGCACGGCATCGGCAAAGCCGCTGTAAAGATTGTCCAGCACGATGACGCGCTCGCCAGCCTCACCCAGTTGACGCACCACATGGCTGCCTATATAACCCGCGCCGCCAGTGACCAATATGCTTTTTTGTGCCATACAATCGCAGTCCTTATACGTTTAGCCAATGATGAAATATCCGGGGAATTATAGCCGTTTTTCTTGCCCGTTACTCGCCCGTTATGGATGCGTTATCAACCACGACTTTATTTGACCATACATATATGACATACACTTCGGGTATAATTTCGGGCTTACCGTTATTTGCCGTGATGCGCTGAACAAAGCCGGGGATCATTACATGTCTGATGTCAAAAAGGTTGTACTCGCCTATTCCGGAGGACTCGATACCTCCGTCATTCTCAAATGGTTGCAGGATACCTATGGCTGCGAGGTGGTGACATTCACCGCCGATATCGGCCAGGGCGAGGAACTGGAGCCGGCACGCGCCAAGGCGCTGCAGATGGGCGTCAAAGAGATTTATATTGATGACCTGCGCGAAGAGTTCGCGCGCGATTTCGTGTTCCCCATGTTCCGCGCCAACGCTATTTACGAAGGCGAGTATCTGCTCGGCACCTCCATCGCACGGCCCCTGATCGCCAAACGTCAGATTGAAATCGCCAGGCAGACCAGCGCCGATGCCGTCTCCCACGGCGCAACTGGCAAGGGCAACGATCAGGTGCGTTTCGAGCTTGGTTATTACGCACTCAAGCCCGATGTACGCGTTATCGCACCGTGGCGCGAATGGGATCTCACCTCGCGCGAAAAACTGCTCGCCTATGCGGAAAAGCACGGTATCCCGGTTGAAATGAAACGCGGCAAGAAATCACCGTATTCCATGGACGCCAACTTGCTACATATATCCTATGAGGGCGGCGTCCTGGAAGATCCGTGGGCCGAGGCCGAAGAGGATATGTGGCGCTGGTCAGTGGCCCCCGAAAAGGCGCCGGACAAGCCTGTTTATGTTGAATTAACCTATGCGTGCGGCGATATCGTCGCCATCAACGGCGAGGGCATGAGCCCGGCCACGGTGCTGGTCACGCTGAATCGCATGGGAAATGAACATGGTATTGGCCGCCTCGATATCGTCGAGAACCGCTACGTCGGCATGAAGTCGCGCGGCTGCTACGAGACACCCGGAGGCACCATCATGCTCAAGGCGCATCGCGCCATCGAGTCCATCACGTTGGACCGCGAAGTGGCCCATCTCAAGGATGAACTGATGCCGCGCTACGCCAGCCTGATCTACACCGGCTACTGGTGGAGTCCGGAGCGCAAGCTGCTGCAACAGATGATCGACGCCTCGCAGGCCAGCGTCAACGGCGTGGTGCGGGTCAAACTTTACAAGGGTAATGTCAGCGTGGTGGGCCGCAAGTCCGACAGCGACTCGCTATTTGATCCCACTATCGCCACATTCGAGGACGACGCGGGCGCCTACAATCAGGCCGATGCGGCCGGGTTTATCAAACTGAATGCGCTGCGCATGCGTATTGCTGCGCGGTTGCGCAAAACTTAAATAAGGACAGAATTATGACCAGCTTCAAAAACGTCGAAGTTACCAAAAAGGCCAACGTCTACCACGGCGGCAAGGTCACCAGCCGCTCGATCATCACACCCGAGGGCGAGATGAAAACATTGGGCGTGATGCTGCCCGGCACCTACCGCTTCAGCACCCAGGCGCCGGAGGTAATGGAGATCACCCAGGGCCGCTGCCGCGTCAAACTCGCCGACGATCAGGCATGGACCGATTACGAAGCCGGCCAGAGTTTTGATGTTCCGGCCAATTCGCATTTCGAAATCGAAGTGGATGACCTACTGGATTATGTCTGCCATTTCGAGACGGCATAGCTCGAACTCTTACTCCGCAGCCTTGCGATACCAACTCAAGGCCTGCGCTTCATCCTTGGGAACGCCCCGACCATCGGCGTACATGTTGCCGAGATTGATTTGGGCAGCGGCAACACCCTGTTCGGCTGCCTTGCGGTACCACTGAACAGCCTGTGCATCATCCTTGGGAACGCCGCGACCGCTTGCATACATGCTGCCCAGATTATTTTGGGCCGCCGCCAACCCTTGCTCGGCGGCGTTTTGGTACCAATAGACAGCCTCCGCATCATCCCTGGACACACCGCGGCCTTCGGCATATCTGCTGCCAAGGTTATATTGCGCCTCGGCAGTTCCCTGTTCGGCGGCTTTGAGATACCACTTCACGGCCTCCACCTCATCCTGCGGCACAGCCCGTCCCCTGGCATAAATAACACCAAGGTTGTACTGCGCGTCGGCAAGCCCTTGCTCGGCGGATTTTTTATACCAGCGCAAGGCCTGGAGATCATCCTTGGAGACGCCACGGCCATTCGCGTACATCACACCCAGGACAAGCTGGGATTGGGCATCGCCTGCCTCGGCCGCCTTGTGATACCAGCGCACCGCCTGTCTTCCATCCTTGATTACCCCAATACCACTGGCATACATGCTGGCAATCAACCCTTGCGCCCTGGCGTTCCCCTCCAACGCAGCCATAGAAAATTCCTTGAACGCCTGCGTATAGTCATTTGCCTCATAGGCTTCAACACCGGCATTAAAATCTGCCGCAGCGTTCAGTGAAATGGCCAGAAACAATGTCATTGCCAAAGTGGGTTTGATCATTACCATTCCCCGGACCCGATGGATAACCGCCATGATTTTTTCATAATCCCAGAAACCCGAAGACCTCTCAATAGAACGAAGGTTTCGGCCAGACAATCGGGCGATAGCCACTGCATACGCTAGTATAAAACGTGCGCAGCACCCTCCCATCCACCGCTCGCGCCTCGACGGGAGGGAGGGAAGAACAACGCTCAAACGCCTGCGCAAGCTCGGCGGGAAGTGATGGGTTAGTATTGATGTAGACACCATTGCGCCCCGCCTCGCGGTCAATACTGGGCCACAGGTCATGCTGATTAAAGCGCCGCCCGGCGTTCCCCGCCACATACACCGGGATACGCTGCGGCCAATAATAAGCCAGTTCGGCCGCCAGATCGTAAGAGTTTGTCAGAATAAAGTCGGTTTCCCCAACCTGCATGCCGATTTTTTCAATAGGTTGCCGCCATGACTTTGCATTTTTAAAGGGTTCCGGCAAACCGAAGGTGGAGGGAAAGTAGGCGGCAACTGTGAGCGCGGCACCTACTCCCATGCCGAAATAAAGCACACGGCGCTTGATCCGTGAGAAGGCGGGAATATGCCCTGCGAACAAGATCAACAGGCCGATATAGCTGGGAGCAGACCAATTTAATTGCACCTTCGCGCTGAGCGCCTTGACAACAAAAAAACCAATCCAGCACAGCGACAACCACCAGAGAAAACGCTGGTCCTCCGCCACTGGCGGACGCCATAACACGCCGAGCGCAAGCAGTACGACGATGGGCGACAGCGCCAGCACCTGCCCGCCGAGGAAATCGGCAATGTATGTCGCCGACCATCCCTCGCTCTTTACGTGCCCCATTTCATGGCGGAACATGACCCAATCGTGGCTGGCATTCCACAGCAGCACCGGGCTCATCAACACCAGCATCACGAGTAATGCCAGCCACAGATGCGGGCTTTTTAAATGCCGCCAGAGCTGCGGCCTGAGCAACACCATCAGGCCGATGAAAAACGGCAGCAGGCCAATACTGAGCTTGGTGAGCGCGCCAATGCCCACCGCCGCCCCCAACCCATACCAGGCGCGAGGCCGATCCTTGAACAAGGCGCAGTACGCGGCCCACAGCCCCCACGTCCAGCATACAAACAGGAAAACGTCGGTAGTCATCACCAGGCCAAGGGTGAAATACAGCGGCGTACACAGCGCGAGCAGCACTGCCCACCATGCCGCGGCACGACTCCCCCAGACATCGCGGGCAAAGGCAAAGACCAGCGCCAGCAGCACACCGTGGGCCAGCCAGCCGAACAATCGCGTCTGCCATTCACCGTGACCAACCAAGGCTTCGGACAAGGCGATCAGCCATGCGACCAGCGGCCCCTTGGAGTAGTAACTCCAGTCGAGCTGCTGCGACCACTCCCAATACTGGGCCTCGTCATAATGGAGGTCAAAACCAGCGGCCCGTGTCAGCCAGGCCTTGAAGCCAATCAGCGCGAAGACCAGCGCAGCAAGCAGCCACGCATCCTTGAAGTCGCGTTGCTGATCAGGCGGCATGATCAGACGGGGCGCATCCAGTCCGCATCGGAGGCGCTGGCTACAACCTGTGCATTGCGCACGACATAGGAGCGTGTGTTGCTGGATTCAAAATAGGTACGCGCAATCAGCTCGCTCAGCACGCCGGTGGTGAAGAACTGCACGGCCACGACCATGAACAATATGCCTGCCATGAGCAAGGGCCGCGTACCGATGTCCTCTCCCAGGAAAACTTTGACAATAAACAGATAGCCCAGGATCAGCGCGCCCAGTGCGCCGAAGATGAAACCAAACTGGCCGAAGAAGTGGCCGGGGCGGCTTTTGTAACGCATGAAGAAATACACCGACAGCAGATCAAGCATGACACGGAAGGTGCGGGAAATGCCGTATTTCGACTCGCCGAACTGCCGCGCATGGTGATGCACCACTTCCTCCTTGATACGGGATGGCGCGGTACTCGCCGCAAGCCAGGCCGGGATGAAGCGGTGCATTTCACCGTACAAACGCACCGTTTTGAGAAGATCGGCGCGGAACACCTTCAAGCTGCAACCGTAATCGTGCAAGTGGACTTGCGTGATGCGGCGGATCAAGCGATTGGCGATGCGGGAAGGAATCTTGCGCAGCCACAAGCCGTCCTTGCGATTTTTGCGCCACCCGGCAACCAGGTCCAGATCTTCGTCCAGCAGGCGGTTCACCATGCGCGGGATGTCGATGGGGTCATTTTGCAAGTCACCGTCCATCATGGCGATCACATCGCCGCGTGCCGCGTCGATGCCCGCCTGCATGGCGGCAGTCTGGCCAAAATTGCGCTGTAAATTCACCACCCGCACATGCGTGCCATACTGCTGCTGAGCCTTGCGCATCTGCTGGTCTGTGCTGTCGGCGCTGCCGTCATTCACCAGAATCAGCTCCCAAGGGTGTGAATACCCCCGCAGCGCCTCATGCACGCGCGCCGCCATCGACGCGACATTAAGCTCCTCGTTGTACATGGGGATCACCAGCGAGAGGCGGTGCGGCTGGCTGAGTGGCAGGGTAACTTGTTCAGTGGATATCATTGGGAGCGCTTGTCATGTAGCCTTCGCGTGGCGGATCGAATATGTTGTATAAAAACGGCGTAGTTTAACCCAATCCACGCGCCGAGACAGCCTATTGTGGCGCCGATAGCGGCTCCGACGAGCACCTGACTGGGATAATGCACACCCAGATAAATGCGGGAAACCCCCACCAGCAAAGCGACCGTGAACGTTCCAGCAAGCCACGCCCGCGAACGCATCATGAAACTCAAAAAGGCTGCCGCCGCGAAGAAATTCAGCGCATGATTAGAGGGCATTCCGCTCAAATTATCACCGCAGGCAACGCCAGGCGCGCGGCCCGGTTGGCGCACCAGTTCATGGATCGAGAAACACGGGCGCGGCTGTTCAGCCAGATGTTTGATGAGATTACCCAAGACATCACCCAGACCCACCACCACCAACAACACCAACCAGAGCTTGACGCCATCCTTGCCGAAACGCCGCGCAAAAAACAACAGCAGCAGCCCGGCCAGCGGAAAGGCAAAACTAGCGCGTTCGGATATCCAGCGAAAAAAAATATCCAGCCAGGGATGCGCCCAGCCCTGGTTGATCCATAGCAACAGCGCCTCATCCATGGGCCTTTTTGCCACCCATCAATAGGCTGAATGCACCGCCGATCAGTGTCGACCCCAGCAAAAACAGGTGCAGATTGACTGCCGCCGGCAGCGCATGTTGCGCCGTGACGCCATACGGCAACAACCCGGCAACCACCCCCGCCTCGTAGGTGCCCATGCCCGCCACGCCATGGATGGGCAGCACACTGGTGAGGTCTCCCGCAATCGCCCCCATTAACGCCCCGGCACCTGATACGTCCATAAACAGCGACAACACCCAGGCAAACACGCCCAGCTTGACTACCCAGGTGATCACCGTCCACGCCCAGGCACGCCAGAAGGCACGCGAGGTCTGAGGCAGGCTCGCCAGCGCCTTCTTCAGGAGCTCCTTGATACGGCCCGGCTGATCATGCAAAAGGCGCTGCCAGCGGCCGCTCCCCCAGAACAGCAGGATGGGCAATACCATCCACGCCAATAGCAGGGCCAACATCAGCGGAATATCCCACATAAATCCCGCCACCAGGGCGCACGCCCCCAAGGTGTGCAAGTCCAGCAGGCGAAACCAGAACAGCGCGGGTACCGAACGCACCGCAGGCACACCAAAATGGCGCGCCATCAGCACAGGGAAACTGATCTCGCCAGTGCGCATCGGCAGCAAGTTATTGAGCAAATTATGCTGCAACATCACCTTGAAATACAGCCCGAATGCACCCTGCATCTCGTCGCGGCCGGAAAACTGCTCCTCGGCATTTGCTCCAGGCAATGCTCTACCTCCTCCATCCTTGGAGTCGTGCGTTTCCGGCACTTCCGCCGTGCAGGGATGCACAAGTGTCGCGGGAGGCACGATGCCGGAAGCGACCGCCATCCGTGGCGGGCGAAAATAGTCGTATAAACGCATTGCTCGCGTCCAATAACTGACGAATGCCAAAACCACGGCGGCAAGTATTTGGCTGGGCGGCAACGTCCCCCATGGCGCGAGCAGACGCCCCCAGCCGAAATAGACTTCCACGAACACCAAGAAGGCGCCAAAGACAACAATCCCGACCAAACGTTGTACGCGAGGTTGGGACCATAATGCGCGAATTGACAAGGAATTTGCTTTCACGGACGCCAGTATACCGGAATGCAGGAGGTGTAGCGCCCCAAGCATTGGCATAGTCCCTGCATCAACTATTGTGAAGTTATTAGGAACAGCCAGCACACCCTGATCGCCGCCTTGCTTTGCCCCTCAGGAACACCGGACAACCCGCTTGCCGGTATATCGCTAGGCCGTAGACACCAGAAGCGGGGACTCTTAGAGGATGGAACGTATCATGTTTGAATTACTGGCTGAAACTGTAGTGATATCATTCGCTTTCGGCGGCGTTGTAGGGGCGTTGGTCGCCCTCGGCCTGCGTGACAAAAAGAAAGCAGCGGCAAGCTCGCAAGAGGAAGAGTCTCAGGAAACATACTGAACCCTGAAGGTTAGCCCTGCTGGTGCCGGTTTTTAAGCGCCACATAATGCGCAGCCGAGTATTCGAAATAGGCCAGTTCGTCCTCCGTGAGCGGACGCACCTTTTTCACCGGGCTGCCCAGCCACAGATAGCCGCTTTCCAGCTCCTTGCCGGGCGGCACCAGACTGCCTGCGCCCAGCAGCACGCGCGAACGGATAATGGCGCCGTCCAGTACCGTCGAGCCCATGCCGATCAGGGCGAGATCCTCGACTGTGCAGCCGTGCAGGATAACGCGGTGGCCAACCGTGACATCATTGCCGATGATGGTCGGATGTCCGCCCGGGGTAAAGCGGTTGGGCTGGGTGACATGCAGCACTGAGCCGTCCTGGATATTACTACGCGCGCCGATCACGATGCGATGCACATCGCCGCGCGCCACCACCATTGGCCATAGTGACGCATCTTCACCGATGGCCACATCGCCGATAACCAGCGCGGCATCATCCACAAACGCACCCGTAGCAATGGCTGGGCGAACATTCTGGTAGGAACGTATAGCCATTAAGCGCTTACGCCTCCGTTTTCCACTTGATCGAACACCCCATGCTGGGAATCT
>CAMTYI010000171.1:0-16818 GCA_947085925.1 uncultured Gammaproteobacteria bacterium | reverse complement strand
TGCCGCGCAACTCTTCCTCGCCGACCGAGAACGCCACCACAGGAATATCCGTGGCCTTCACGCCCTGGTTGGACAGCTCTTTGTAGAAGGGCACGTTGGAGTCGCCGTTAATGGTGGAAATTACCGCCGTCTTGCCACCCGCCGCGAACTTCTTTACGTCCGCCACAATGGTCTGATAATCACTGTGGCCGAATGGCGTATAGGTCTCCTTGATGTCGCCCTCTTTCACGCCCTTGGACTTCAGGAAGGCGCGCAGAATCTTGTTGGTGGTGCGCGGATACACATAGTCCGTGCCGAGCAGGAAGAAGCGCTTGGCTGCACCGCCGTCCTTGCTCATCAGGTATTCCACCGCCGGAATCGCCTGCTGGTTGGGCGCAGCGCCGGTGTAGAACACGTTTTGCGACAGTTCTTCTCCCTCATATTGCACCGGATAGAAGAGCAGTCCGTTCAGTTCCTCAAACACCGGCAACACCGACTTGCGTGATACCGAAGTCCAGCAACCGAACACCACCGCCACTTTTTCCTTCTGCAACAGCTCGCGTGATTTCTCGGCAAACAACGGCCAATTGGAAGCAGGGTCCACCACCACCGCTTCCAGTTTTTTACCCAGCACACCGCCCTTGGCGTTGATTTCCTCGATAGTCATCAACGCCACATCTTTTAGCGAGGTTTCGCTAATCGCCATGGTGCCGGACAAAGAATGCAGAATGCCGACTTTGATGGTGTCTGCGGCTTGTGTCGCAGTCGCAAATGCGATGCCTGCGGTGACAACGGCGGTTGTGAAGATGGAGCGGGTGAAATGACGGCCTACAGCAATACCCAGCAAACAAGACGACTTCATGTTATCCCCCTTGGGTTAATCGTGGAAACGCTTATTAAATGCGCGGAACCCCTGAGCAGCGCCGAGGGATTCCGTATTTCATCAGCCGCTCAAATCTGAAGCTGCACGCCAATCTTGAAGATGTTGGTATCGCGTGCCGCGCCCATGTTGTCATCGGTGTATGCGGCAGTGACGCGGGCGTTGTGGCCGTCGATCACATAATGCAATTCGAGATCGTAGCGATTGCGTTTCTGCGTGGCGCCATCGAGATCCAGGCTCTGGAAGCGCACCTGCGGCATGAGCTTGCCGATGCCGACCTTGGTGTTGAAGAGATAACCAGCACGGGCCATATAGCCATTACCCTGAAACAGGGCGGCATCGGTCACTTTGCTCTTGTCATAGCTGTAATACGCGCCCTCCAGCGACAGCGTGCCGACACCAAGACTCTTCTCCATGAGCGCGTCGAAATTCCAGCCCGAGAAGTCACCGGGTGTGGTGGCTGTCCCGGCGCCGTTCTTCTGCGTCATCGCCGCCAAGCCAAAGGCAAGAATCTGCTTTTCGCCATAATAAGTGCTGCTGTTGTAATAACCCGGCTCCGGGTCCCACAGGTTGAGCGTCAGGCGGCCGGTGTAAAGCAGATTGTCCCCCCTGTTCGATGTGCCAACACCGTTGCGTCCCTGAAAAGTACCAACCTGATATTTGAACATGCCGCCGCCCGTCTGTCCCCATACCGCAGCACCATCATCGCGTCCGGCAAACAAGGCGGGATAGTTCTGCACAATGGGGAAATCCCAAGTGGCAATGTAGTACGGACCAGAGAGGTTGGAGCGGTCGCTGGGCGGCAGGAAGCGCCCGAGCCACACGTTGAACACATCTGACGGCTCGATCCGGACAATGGCGTCGAGCACCCGTGCGGCGCTGTTGTTGCCCGAGTCTTTTTCGGTATTGAAGGTCAGCTTGATGTCCTTATGCACTTGCCCATTAAGGTAAAGGCGCGCACTGTCTACCGCGAAATCGAGGGAACGATCCGAGCCGTTCGGCGCAGCCTTGTCCTCGGAGATGAAGCTGCTGCGCAGTCCAGCGCCGATACTGATCCATTTTGTTTCATCGATTTTGAGTGTGGGTCCGGCCAGAACAGGGGCCGAAAGTGCTGACAGGGTGAGAACAGAAACAGCGACAGACAAAACAGCGTTACGACCGTGTATCATGGCGATGCCCCCTTTGTTGTTGTACAGAGACTATTCCCAGCTCAGTCAGCAAGCGTTGTGCCATGATATTTTTTGATATAAAATTCAATATATTGAATTATTTCTTTGATCCGCTACGGCGCCTCGACGCCCCGTAGCGGTGCGTCCCTTGCTATTTTTGCATTATTATGGTGCGCTGTTTTCGCGCTTGCTGGATACGTCTTCTGAAAAGCTCTACTGAGCGTCGAGCCAGTGTTTCATGGCATCCGTCTCCCCCTGAACAAACGGCCTTCCTTGAATGGTGGCCCGTGCTTGATAGGACGCAATAACGGCATTTTGCTCGCCCCAGGCTGTTATCCTTACGATCTCATCAGGGGCAAGTTCGGCCAAAGACGCAATGGCGTTATTCACTTCCTTCCTCGGTCCGTCAACCAATTTCTGGCGAATGTTGCCGTATATGGCGAACACCCAGAAAACGATGTACGGGGTAAACAGGACGAGGGCTGTCACAATGGTGGGGCTGCTGTTTCCCAGCTCAAGGAGCGGACGCCCCACCGTCAGCGCCAGAATCAACAGCGCGATCATGACCATGATCATCGCAAAAAAAAGTTTCCAGTCGAGGCGATCGAGGACAGCTTTCTCCTGCAAAAGACGCTCACGCGCGGCGGCTATGTCGGTGGCTGTGGGCGGGATACTCTGGATGTCAAACACAATTCCCATGCTTTTTTCTCCGATAACCCTCTGCGGATCGACCGCCTTCCGGTGGTCTTCATAAATGTCATGCGAGTGTCCCACATTTCAAGTTGCGTCAACAACTGAAGGGGCTGCTCGGCGCGTTGGAGGCTGGGTGACTGGAGTGAATAGGGGGCAAGCGTTATTGGGCAGATCCACTTTGCCACTGCACCGCGCGTTGATAACCTTCGTGGGTTTTTACTAATTCGTCGTGGTGTCCCACAGTGATGCCGCCATCGCCGTTAAAATATACCACCCGATCCGCCGAGCGTATGGATGAATAACGGTGCGCTATAATCAACGTGGTGCGCCCCTGGCGCAGGCGTTCAATGGCATCGACCAGGCGTTGCTCCGTCTCGCTGTCCAGGGCAGATGAGGCCTCATCCAGAATTAGAATGGGTGCGGCGCGCAAAAAGGCCTGGGCAATCGACAACCTCTGGCGTTGACCCGCAGAGAGATCCACGCCACCTGTGCCAATCACAGTGTCCAGACCATTCTTCAATCCCACGATAACTTCCCAAATCTGGGCGGAGCGGCAGGCCTCTATCATTGCATCTGCCGTCGCGTCGGGCCGCGCAATCAGCAGATTGGCGCGGACCGTGTCATTCACCAGAAACGGCTCCTGCCACACCACAGCCACATTGCTGCGCAACGACGCCAGTGTTATCTCACGCAACGATTGCCCATCTATGGTGATAGACCCCTCTTGCGGGTCATAAAACCGCATCAACAGCTTGGCAAGTGTCGACTTTCCTGCCCCGCTCGGTCCGACGAGGGCTACGGTCTCGCCAGGATGTATCACCAAATCAAATCCATTGAAGACGGGCTTGCCTTGAGGATAGACGAAATGAAGATTGGAACATACTATTTCGCCGTGGGTGATCGACAGAGGCCGGGCGTTATGTGCATCTGCCACTTCCGCACGATTGTCAAAAACCTCAATAAGCCGTTGTGCGGCGGCCGCACCGCCCTGACATTGAAAAGGCAGATGGGTAAGGCCGCGCACCGGCACGGAAAGATAGCCCAGATAAAGCAGGAAACTCACTAACTGCCCAACAGTAATTGTTCCCTCGCGGATGCCGTTGATGCCGATAAAGACGATGGCAACGCCCGTCAAGTAGATCAATATGGCAAAGCTGGCATCGAAGGCCGCTGACAACCTTTTGTCACGCACCCCCCATTGCATAAAATCGCTGAAAATCTTTTGATGCATACGGCCAATCAGCGCCTCGGCACCAAACGAACTTACGCCGCGCAAGTTGCTCAGCGTATCTTCTTCAAAAGACAGCAGATCGCCGTTTTTACCGTAGAAATTCTGTGAAATTTTCCGTTGTCGAGAAGAGAAAAAACGCTGATGCAACAAAAAAAGCGGGGTAAAAAACAGCGCTAATAGTGCAAGACGAACATCAATCCAGAACAGCATTACAACATAAAAAATGAGCGTCAAGAGATGCGAAATCATGAACAACGGAACATCGACAAAAAGTTCCTGCACCTTGCCCACGTCGCTGCTTAACCGGGCGAGCACATCCCCTTTGCTAAAGCGTTCTGCTGACGCATAAGAAAGCGTCAACAGGTGATGGAGCAGCGCATTGCGCAAACGCCCCGCAAAACGCATCCCCAGCCACCCCAGAAAAAAAGCTGCACCGAAGTGGCACGATTGATTAAGCAGGATAACGCCGGCAAACAACAAAAGAATATGGCCTAGTTCATCAAATTGCCCTTTTTGCAACATATCGAAAGGCAATCCAAGCAGCCAGATCATGGCGGTGTTTGTGATGGTAATCCCCAAAACAATGGTGGCGGCAACAATCAATAACCAGCGATCAGTATGCGCATACTGAAAGAGTTGCCTATAAGTGGGCCATAACGCTTGGGAAGAGGTGTAGATTGACCAGGTCATATTTTATGTGTAATAAAAAAGCGGGAAACCTGTGTGAACAGATCCCCCGCTTTTCGGAAAACCAGCCTTTCGGCTGAAAACGCCAATAGCCATTCTGGCTATCAGGCGTGATACCGCAACTGCAAAAACGTCGGATTACATTCCGCCGCCCATGCCGCCACGACCACCACCCATACCACCGCCCATACCGCCCATAAAAACCTCCTGACCTAAGTTATAAACGTGCTTCCCAACTATCCCAATTGCTCGGGACGACTCAAGCATAAGCCTTAATCTTTTCGGAGGTCAAGCGAGTTCATAAAAAATTCATAATTTAATTATATTATGTTGCTGGTTGGCGACAAAAAATTCCATTTTTTGGTGTGTTATTTTAATCGAAAATTATTAATCCAATGATTTTTCTGATTAAAATTTAATTTTAATATGTCTGACAGTATGGGGCGGTAAAGTATGGGGGTTTTTCTGATCAAGTATGTATGTATTCCGTCTCGCGCAGCACAAATAATCTGTACAGTGCCTGCACACTAAACACCGTCATCAACGTCCACTCCAGGCGCATGACTTGGTAATAGTCATTCATATTCGCTGGAGGCGGGCAGGCGGCAAGCCGTTGATAGAGATCATTGACCGCAGCGGGAGAAAAGATCCCCGCCCGTTCCAATGCCTGCTCCGATAAATACGGGGTAAGTTCGGGATAGCGCTCGGGTGTAAAAAACCATTCGCGTATCGGCGTGTAGAAGCCCCGTTTTTTGTATTGTGTTGGTAATTCCGGCAAATGAGGCGTCATCAGTTTTTTCAGAATATATTTTTCATCCATGCCGTTCAGCTTTAGTTCGGGAGGTATATGCGCCGCAAGCTCCACCAAAAGATGATCCATGAACGGGACGCGTGCTTCCACACCGTGCGCCATGCTTAGCCGGTCACTCTTCCATAATATCCAGTTGGGCAAGCGAGTCTTGGTTTCCAGGTAAAGCGATTGGTTCAGCGGATGGCGGCCTTGGACGCGCGGCTTAATGTGTTCCAGCAAGCCGTCCATCTGATCGGGACCACGGCAGGCGTCCTGAAATGCGGGCGTAAACAGGCTATCGGTCATGCCGTTCATGATCTGCCAAAAGTCATACCAGGCAGGATAGAAACCGAAGCGTTCGATCACTTGTTGTTGATTCTGCTGGGTGTGCAACCGGGCCAGCAAAAGCATCTGGTCGTGCGAAAAATACTGGGTGTATTCGTTTAAATATATCTCGCGGCGTTGCTCGTCGCTGTGTTGTTGTTCGTTGGACCAGGTGCGCATCTTGTCCTGACGGAAGCAGTCGTAACCGGCGAGGATTTCATCCGCACCATCCCCGGTATAAACCACTTTGTAGTGTTGATCACGCACTAGCGCGGATAGCATAAAGTGAGGAATATCCACCGCCATGCGCTGTGGTTGCTCCAGATGATAGAGGCATTGCACCAGCTCCGCGAGGTAACCTTGCGGGCGCTCGTCTTCCATGGTGAGCTCGCTGTTTTTGACGTGCAGGTGTGTGGCAATGGTGTGGTATTGTTCAGACTCGTCGTGCTGCGGGTTGGTAAAGTGAATGGAGAAAGTCTGCGCCGGATGGGGATAATGCTGGGTAAGCAGATGCGTCATCGCGGAAGAGTCTATGCCGCCTGACAGATACGCCCCAATGGGCACGTCCCCTATGGTGTGGCTGGCGGCGGCATCATCGAGAGCGAGGCGGAATTTGTCCTGCCAGTAGCCTTCATCGCGGCTTTCATGCTCGTTGTCAAGCGGGAAATCCAGATCCCAATAGCAAGCGATGTTTGGTTTCTCTCCCGGCATGAGGGTTAAATGATGCCCTGGCGGAAGCTCATAGACCCCCTCAAACAGGGTGTGTGGAGCGACAGCGAATTGATAAGTGAAGTAATTCGCTACCGATTGGGCGCACAGGCGCGCCTGCACCAGCCCGGAGGCGAATAGCGCCTTGCACTCCGACGCAGCCACCAGGGTTACCCCGTCCCAGTGATAAAACAGCGGTTTGATGCCCAGGCGGTCGCGCGCCAGGAACAGCGTGCCGCTTTCGGTATCATGCACCGCGAAGCTGAACATGCCACGCAGGCGCTCCACGCAGGCTGCTCCGAGGCGCTTGTATAGATGCAGAATCACTTCCGTATCGGAGCGTGTGCTGAAGGCCGCTCCGCTGCTTTCCAGCTCGGTGCGTAAAGCCTCGTAGTTGTAGATTTCTCCGTTAAAGACGATGGCCAGCCTCCCGTCGCTGGTGGTCATGGGTTGTGCGCCGCCTGCAACATCGACAATGCTCAGGCGACGATGCCCCAATCCGACGCCCTCACGCGTCAACACCCCTCCACCATCCGGGCCACGATGGCGCAAGGCGCGATTCATTGCTTCAATGCTGGTCTGGGCGGGCGCCTGGCCGGTGCTGTGGTAGATGATCGAAATTCCGCACATGATAATATTATCTCTATGGTATTTGGGGTGGGCATTCGAGGTGATGGTTTCCGCTTAATGCGAGCAGGCAATGAGGCCATAACATGAACGTTGCGCCGAAAATAAAGCCGTAGTTTATCAGGATGTTGGTTGAGGCGTTTTAGCTGGACCGCTGGCGTGAGCGATATAGAGGGTAAAGGGAGTTGTATCTCAGGTCGCCGCGCGGTGGCGGGCGTGTAACCCCCCCCCGCGACCGGCTGCCGCTTTTTAGGATTAAGCTTCCAGCGCCTGCTTGAGCTTTTTCATGGCGCTCTTTTCAAGTTGGCGGATGCGCTCAGCAGAGACCTGGTATTTGTCGGCCAGATCATGCAGGGTGGCTTTCTCATCCGCTAGCCAGCGGCGCTGAAGGATATCCTGGCTGCGCTTGTCCAGCGCAGTGAGGGCGTTACGCAAACGTTCTGTTCCATTCGACTCCCAATCGCTGTTTTCCAGCATCAGCGAAGGGTCGGCCTGCACATCCGCCAGATAGGTCGCAGGGGCTATGTTGGGGGATTCAGCATCATCAGCCTCGCTATAGGGGTCGAAGGAGGCGTCGTAACCGTTCATGCGCATTTCCATTTCGCGCACCACTTCCGGACTCACGTCCAATTTCTTGGCGAGCGCGTCAACCTCCTCACTGCTGAACCAGCCGAGGTGCTTCTTGGAGCTGCGCAGATTGAAGAACAGCTTGCGCTGTGCCTTGGTGGTCGCCACCCGCACGATGCGCCAGTTGCGCAGGATGAATTCGTGCATTTCGGCGCGCACCCAGTGTACGGCGAACGACACCAGACGCACATTCATGGTGGGGTCAAAATGTTTGACCGCCTTCATCAGGCCGATGTTGCCTTCCTGGATAAGATCCGCCTGCGCCAGGCCATAACCACTGTAACCGCGCGCGACATGCACTACAAAGCGCAGGTGCGACATCACCAGATGCCGGGCGGCATCCAGATCATTATCATTGCGCAGGCGCAGGGCGAGTTCGTGCTCAGCTTCTGCGGTCAATATAGGTATGCGCGCCACCACTTGGGTGTAGGCCTCAATACTGCCTACTGGCGGCAACACTAAATCCAACTGCATGGTTTTACTCATTGCTGTACCCCCCTCTCCATTTTAGAGTTATGGTGTGTATATAGCAGTTTTTCCGGTCCCATGATTTGATCTATCTCAATAAATCCCAAAGTAGGCGCCAATATTAGCACTCCCATCGTTGGAGTGCTAATCCGGAAAAATGTTCCAACCTACATGAATGAGAGTGTCGCCATTTTTCGCGAACCCTTTTGGGAGCGCGAAGCCTACCCTTGGGGCACATCCCAGTCCCGGAGCAGATGCTTTCTCTGGCTGGCTCCGGATAGCCAGAAACAAGAGGGTCATCCCCGGCTACTCGATGGGCAGTTCGGTGCCCAGGTTCATGATATCCACATAGCGGTGATAGCTGAACAATCGGTTGCGCTTTTGGGATGTTAGCTCTCTGACGATGCCAAGGTGTTGCAGGTGGGCAAGGCACTTATTGACCGTGGCCGGTGTGATGCCGGTGTTCTGAACCAGCCATCCCGCCGTTGCAATGGGGTGCGCCATCAAGGCTCGATGAATCTGTAAGGTAGAAGCAGATGCCCGCCCGAGCCCACTGATGTTAACGCTGTCTTCGCTTGAGCGCGCGAGCAACTGTTGGGCGGTTTCCATCGCCTTCACCCAACCGGGACAGGCCATGATCTAAGGCGGCGACGTAGTTGCTGACCTCCTGAACATCGTCCAGCGGTACACCTGGCTCCTGATCGAGTTCAAACAGCAGTAAGTCTGACAGCGAAGACTGCGTCCCATCGATCATTGAGGAAAGCACCGCCTCTTTGCGCACGTACATAGAGCGAAGTGTCCGGCAACAGGGTGGAAACGCTATCGAGCCGCCCCAGCGCCAGCAGAGCCTGATCGAACTTGCCGCGCAAAGCGGGCGTCCAGTCAATGGAGGGGAATGGCGGTAGCGCAGCGGGCACGAAAGCCTGGGCTTTCTCGCCGACCGTGGATACCGTTACATAATGGCCTTGCAGCGCCCTTTCCATCGTTTTTTCACATCGTGTGAACTTAAAATAGTTTTTTTAATCATTTTACTTTAGTCCATTAATGTAAAATAGAAAAGCGTTCCTTGCGCAACGGGCAAATTCCCTTGGTTGTTCTTTTCGTCGAAGGAGTATATGCAAACGGGAGGGTTAAGTGTGTTAAGAAACTGTTCACGATCTCGCTGAAGGGCGCATCGCGGCGTTGGAAACGGACTCAAAATGCTCATTTACTCCGTGTAAACTCCGCTTTTTCGCCCGTTTTCGCCTCATTGTGCCCTTTACGGGCATGCGCTGCATCCCTTGATCGAGATCGTGAACAGCATTGGGGTGGCCCCTCTAAAGGGGCCACCTGCCCATTTAATTTGATCAAGACCTTGAACAAACCCTAAAAGAGCGCCCCCCGGTGGAAAAGAACGCCTGCTTGCTGGCGCTTGCTCAAGAAGAAAGCTTTTTCTTTAACAGATCATTGAGCATTGCCGGGTTGGCCTTGCCTTGGGTGGCTTTCATCGCTTGGCCGACGAAGAAGCCGAACAGTTTCTCCTGGCCGCTGCGGTATTGTTCAAGCTGCTTGGGATTGTTCGCGATCACTGCATCGATAGCCTGCTCGATGGCGCCGGTGTCGGTTACCTGCTTGAGTCCTTTCTTCTCGATGATGGCGTCGGCATCGCCCTCGCCATTCCACATCGCTTCGAACACTTCCTTGGCGATTTTGCCGGAGATGGTGTCGTCGGCGATACGCTGGATCATGCCGCCCAGCATTTGCGCGGTGACAGGGCTGTTGGCGATGTCCAGATTCGCTTTGTTGAGGGCGGCGGAGAGGTCGCCCATCACCCAGTTGGCGGACTGCTTGGCCTCGCCATCCGAGGCCTTCTCTACCGCCTCGAAAAAGTCCGCCAGTTCGCGGCTGGCAGTGAGGACGCTGGCGTCGTAGGGTGTGAGGCCGTATTGGTAAACGAAACGTTCGCGCTTTTCATCCGGCAGTTCGGGCAAGGTGCGGCGTACTTCTGCGATGAATGCCTCGTCCACATCCAGAGGCAGCAGGTCGGGATCGGGGAAATAGCGGTAATCGAAGGCCTCTTCCTTGCTGCGCATGGAGCGGGTCTCGTCCTTGTCGGCATCGTACAGGCGGGTCTCCTGCACGACCGTGCCGCCGCTTTCGAGCAGCTCAATCTGCCGCTCGATTTCGTAATTGATGGCTTTTTCCACGAAGCGGAAGGAGTTGATGTTCTTGATTTCGGCGCGGGTGCCGAATTTTTCACGCCCCTTGGGACGCATCGACACGTTGGCGTCGCAGCGGAACGAGCCTTCCTGCATGTTGCCATCACAGATTTCCAGATAGCGTACCAGCGAGTGGATTTTCTTCATGTAGGCCACGGCCTCTTTGGCCGAACGCATGTCCGGTTCGGAGACAATCTCCAACAGTGGTGTGCCGGCGCGATTGAGGTCGATGCCGGTCAGGCCGTGAAAGTCTTCATGCAGCGACTTGCCAGCGTCTTCTTCCAGGTGGGCGCGGGTGATGCCGATGGTTTTGGTAACGCCATCGTCGAGTTCAATTTGAATCGAACCCCGGCCAACGATGGGCAGCTCGTATTGACTGATTTGATAGCCCTTGGGCAAGTCGGGATAGAAATAATTTTTGCGCGCGAACACCGAGCGCGGCGTGATTTTAGCGCCAGTCGCCAGGCCGAACTTGACCGCCATGCGCGCCACTTCACCGTTCAACACCGGCAGCACACCGGGCAAGCCCAGGTCCACCACACAGGCCTGCGTATTGGGTTCCGCGCCATAGGCGGTGGCGGCACCGGAGAAAATCTTGGTCTTGGTGGCAAGCTGCGCGTGAATTTCAAGACCGATGACGACTTCCCATTCCATTCTCATTCCTCAATGTAATCTCAACGCAGGTTGGACTGAGCGACTGCAAAGCCCAACATTTTACGAAACACCGCTGGGCCTCGTACCGCAGCCCAAGCTTCATGCTCTTATTCAAACCCCTGTGGCACGCGATCATGCCAATCCGTCGCCTGCTGATATTTATGCGCGACGTTGAGCAATCGTGCCTCGGCGAAATAATTGCCGATGAGCTGCAAGCCCACCGGACGCTTGCCGACAAAGCCCGCCGGGATGGACATGCCGGGCAGGCCGGCGAGGTTGACGGCTATGGTGTAGATGTCTGACAGATACATGGTGACCGGGTCGGCGACCTTTTCGCCGATATTGAACGCCACCGTCGGCGAGGTGGGGCCCATGATCACGTCCACCTGTTTGAATGCCTGGATAAAGTCATCGCTGATCAGACGCCGCAACTGCTGGGCCTTGATGTAGTAGGCATCGTAGTAACCGGCGGACAGCGCGTAGGTGCCGATCATGATGCGGCGTTTGACCTCGGGGCCGAAGCCTTCGCCGCGTGAGCGCTTGTAGAGGTCGAGCAGGTCGTGCGGGTTTTCGCAACGGTAGCCGAAGCGCACGCCGTCGAAACGCGACAGATTGGACGAGCATTCGGCGGGCGCGACCACGTAATAGGTAGGCACCGCAAGCTGGGTGTTGGGCAGGCTGATCTCCACCACCTCCGCGCCCAGCGCGCGGTATTGCTTGATGGCGTCGTCGATCACTTGCGCGACCTGGGCGTCGAGGCCTTCACCGAAATATTCCTTGGGCAGGCCGATTTTCAATCCCTGAATCGAGTCATTGAGCGTGGCGCGATAGTCAGGCACCGGCATGTCCACGCTGGTGGAATCACGCTCGTCAAAACCGGCCATGGCCCCGAGCACCAGCGCGCAATCCTCGGCGGTGCGTGCCATCGGCCCGCCCTGATCGAGACTGGAGGCAAATGCGATCATGCCGTAACGCGACACCCGCCCATAGGTGGGCTTGATGCCGGTGATGCCGCACAGCGCGGCGGGCTGGCGGATCGAGCCGCCAGTGTCAGTGCCGGTGGCGACTGGCGCCAGTCGCGCCGCAACCGCTGCGGCAGAGCCACCGCTGGAGCCGCCAGGCACGGCGGCGGTGTCCCATGGATTTTTCACCGGACCGTAATAGCTCGTCTCGTTGCTTGACCCCATGGCGAACTCATCCATGTTGGACTTGCCGACCATCACCATGCCCGCGTTTTTCAATTTGATAACGGTGGTGGCGTCGTAGGGGGCAATGAAGTTGTCCAGCATTCTGGAGCCGCAACTGGTCTTGACACCCTTGGTGCAGAAGATGTCCTTCTGCACGAGCGGAATGCCGGTGAGCGGTCCGGCAGTGCCCGCCTTTAGTCGTGCATCGGCGACGCGCGCATCGGCAAGAGCCTGTTCGGCGGTCACGGTGACGAGGGCGTTAAGCTGCGGGTTGAACTGCTCGATGCGCGCAAGAAAGGCGCGTGTCAGATCTTCACTGGAATATTTGCCTGCGTGCAGGTCAGCGGACAGTTCAGCGATGGTTTTGTTGTGCATTTTCCTGGGTCAACAAGTTATGCCACATGGCGTGCGGTGGCGGTATGAAATTTCAGCTCTGATTCCGTGGAAGGACCTTTACGCAATTATCACACGTTACGTTGATTATTCAAACCTGCCCCTGTGCTGGGGACTCAAAGCAGGCCGGTCATGATGGGGGCTCGGTATACTAAAAAGTCACCGCCAGAAAAATCCCGTGATAAAAACGCTCGGTGCGCTGAAAGAACAGGGTTTCCCCTTTGTATCCAATCCCGATTTTGCGGCCTTTTTGCGTCGGCATCCATCCCTCGACACTGTAATTGAGCACCCAGACAGGCTCCCCAAACAAAGAAACACTTTTCGAGCCATTGAGAGCGGCAAGATCTTTGCGGTGATTTTCGACCGAGCTGAAGAGGTTTGGCGCCGCATCCCCGCGCAGACGCAGCTCCCCACGGGATAATAATGCCCTCCCCTCGATACCGAGCAACGGGCCACCCATATGGAAAGTGGAGAGGTCGTTCAGCAGCGATACCCCCCGATATCCCGCCCGCAGATCAATCTCCAGCCCTTTTTTGCTCCATGCAGGGAAGGAGGCTGCCGCAAAATAGTCAAGCTTGTCTTCGCGCAAGGGGAAGCGTGCGGCTTTGACAGTGCCTGCCCCGCTTTGGAATGTCGTGTAGGGTAGACCAAAATAGGTAATCGAGTAACGGGAGTAGGCGCCCGCAGCTTCCAGGGCGATGCCCTTTGAAAGCGGTTTGCTGAATTGCAGGCCGACCTTTTCATACAGGGAGGGTGATCTGCCGCCGTCGGAAACGCCGCCCACATCGATGAACGGCGTGATGCTCCAATCGCTAGCACGGCACGGGCTTGAAGACGCTATTTGCAAGGCGAACAGAAACACAACGCTTGCCCAACGCAGGGGGACGCCTTCAAAAAAAATCCCCCCATACGGGGGGATTGATTTGGATATGGGGAAGGAGATCACTCGACGGTTAATTCAAATTCTTTGGCAAGGCGATTTCCCTCTGCGTCCACGACATCGACGGCAACCTTGATTTTGTCGCCATCGGCAAGGTATTCGCCGGTATTGACACGGTAGAGGACGCCGTCCCCGGTACCGCAAGATGAACAGGTGCCCTGGGTATAAACCATAGCTGCGGAGCCGGTTGTTCCCGACCAGTTGCTCGGCCAGATAGAAATGGGGGCCCCACTCAGCGCGACTGTTACGCTTCCTGAGGTACGAGAGATCAGGCGTATAGTGCCGGTTACATATTCCGGGAATTCAAGGTAAGCGGACCTGCTGGATGTGGTCGTGCCATTGTAATTGTCCACAGAGAGCGCGATGGTCGGCCCAATGCCAGTGGCCGTGTCGTCAGCAACGTAAATGGGTAATCCACCGAAATTGGATGTAACACCATTCACCTGCGCTGTTATCTGGCCATTTATAGTTACCACCCTGTTTTTCGGGAAGCCTCCAGCCGGAGGGGTAACCGTAAGCACTGTGCCTGTCGAATCGAGTGAGGCCACCAGATCCAGAGGGGTTGTGTCGACCAGATTGTCGGCATAACTCGCAGTCATGCTACCGGAAAGCGAGACTGGATAGTTGAATACCACCTTGAGCGGGGCGTTTGCTCCCGAAGAGCGTGTGTCATATGCGGCGCCAGATGCCTCGCGGGAGATGGCTTCGTTGTAACCATAAAATTGCACTCTTGACCGACGATCCACGCTAGTTGCCACGATCGCTATAGCATCATCACGCAGTACTGGCTGCATGGGTAGGGAAAGGGCTTTATCGCTATTGATTGCTCCATCGTACAAAATCGCAGCGGTTTTGTAGTCGTATATACCATCCTTGTTTGCATCGTAAGCCGGCGCAATGACAACGTACTGGCTGCACTGGTTAAGTCCCTTTAGGGTTGCTATACCGTTGGCGTCAGTGACGGCAGAGGTCATATGAGGCCCACTTGATGAGCTAAAAATTACAGATTGGCGAATTCCATTCGGAGTAACTGTTTTTCCTTCACAACCAGGCGCAAAGCTGTAATACACCGATTCTACAAAGATGGTAGCCCCGGCAATAAGCGTTCCATCGGTGGTGGTGACAACCTTCAGGTCAAAGGCTTTCCCTAGCGCAACCATCCCAATATTGGCAGTTACCGGAGTGTTGTCATAGGACGATGGCATATCGACAAAATACTCGAACGCAGCATAGCCAGTAGTGGTGATCTTAAGGGCATGAGTCCCACCGGGAACGCCGCTGAAAACGAATATTCCGGCAAGATCAGGGTCGGCGGACGCGCTGCTTTTGGCGATGCGTTTTTCGCCGTTGACGATAAGCGCGACATCCGCATTTGTGATGGGTTGGCGCGTGGCGCCGTCAATCAGCTTGCCTGTGATGGTGCCGGTAGGCTGGGCCACATTGAGGGTCACATCTACGTTATCGCTGCCCGAGATACATCCCGAAAGCGGCAAGCCACCCGCCAGTGCAAACACCATCCCGAGGGACGCCGGAAGCTTTTTGGTAAACAGGGTCATGTTTGTTTTCATGGAGACAGAAGCCTTTTTTGGTTATATATTTTTCCCTGTGGTTTGCCATCAGGAGCTTCCTTTCGTCCTTAACGATCAACATGCAGCATGCGCCTTGGGCCGCAGCCCGGGCCCATATTAAAGATTTAAACTATGAATTGTCCAGCAGGTTGCTGATAAAGCGTGGCTTTTTTGCGACCTGCCTACTCAATTACCTTAGGCACCAGATACAATCCCGCTTCGACCTGTGGCGCGATGGACTGGAACAGTTCGCGCTGGTTGGTTTCGGTGACAATATCGGGGCGCAGGCGTTGGCTGGCGGCCAGGGGGTGCGCCATGGGTTCGACGCCGGTGGTGTCGATGGCGCTCATTTGCTCGACGAAGCTGAGGATGTTCGTCAAATTATTGGCGTAGAGCGGGATGTCCGCCTCGTTGATTTCCAGGCGCGCCAGGTGCGCGATTTTTTCTACGTCGGATTTATTCAGTGCCATAAAAGCGTTCTCCGCATTGCGGTTCTACAGTGTAAGTGCGAAACTTACCACACTTACCGGCTTGCTCAAAACCCTCCCGGTTGATAAATTATGGCGTTATTGTTGCATGTATCTCGCCAGCCTCTCTTCAACTCCATCATGGAATGACTCATACCTATGTTTAAGCGCTTACGCGGACTGTTCTCCAGCGACCTTTCGATAGACCTTGGCACTGCCAATACCCTCATTTATGTGCGCGGTCAGGGGATCGTATTAAACGAGCCTTCGGTGGTTGCGATTCGCCAGGATCGCGGACCGGGCAGCCCCAAGACCATCGCTGCAGTCGGCGCCGAGGCCAAGCTGATGATTGGTCGCACGCCGGGTAACATCACCGCCATTCGCCCCCTGAAGGACGGCGTGATCGCCGATTTCACGGTGACCGAAAAGATGTTGCAGCATTTTATCCACAAGGTGCATGAGGCGCGCTTTTTCCGCCCCAGCCCGCGCGTGCTGATCTGCGTGCCGTGCGGCTCGACCCAGGTGGAGCGGCGGGCTATCAAGGAATCCGCCGCCGGTGCAGGTGCGCGCGAGGTTTATCTCATCGAAGAGCCGATGGCGGCAGCGATCGGCGCGGGCATGCCGGTGGGCGAGGCGAGCGGTTCGATGGTGCTGGATATCGGCGGTGGCACCACCGAGGTGGCCATTATTTCTCTCAACGGCATCGTCTATGCGGCCTCGGTGCGCATCGGCGGCGACCGGCTGGACGACGCGATTATCAACTATGTGCGCCGCAACTATGGCACGCTGATCGGCGAATCCACGGCAGAGCGCATCAAGATCGAGATTGGCTCCGCCTACCCCGGCAAGGAAATCCGCGAGATCGAGGTCAAGGGACGCAATCTTTCCGAAGGTGTGCCGCGCAGCTTCACACTCAACAGCAACGAGATCCTGGAAGCATTGCAGGAGCCGTTGGCAGGCATCGTCGGCGCAGTGCGTACCGCGCTGGAGCAAACGCCACCAGATCTGGGTTCGGACATCGCCGAGCGCGGCATGGTGCTCACCGGGGGTGGCGCATTATTGCGTGACCTTGATCGCCTGCTGACAGAAGAAACGGGCTTGCCCGTGGTCATCGCCGAAGACCCGCTCACTTGCGTGGCGCGTGGCGGTGGCCGCGCCCTGGAGATGATCGACGAAGGTGGCGGCATGGATTTGTTTGCGTCAGAGTAATGTTGAACCTAAAGGCGCC
>CAMTYI010000170.1:0-10195 GCA_947085925.1 uncultured Gammaproteobacteria bacterium | reverse complement strand
GGCAGGAAATGCCCTTCAACCGCGCCGCACGCACCTGGATCTACCGCACCTCGAAAAATCTCGGCGGCATCATCGGCTTTGGCTCCACCAACGACCTGCGCGAACCCGGCTCGCTGATCTTCGTCAACGCACCCTATGCAGTGCTGGAAGATGAACGTAAAACCGCGCCACCACTGGTGATCGGCCCGCACTGCGAACGGCCCTTCATTGCAACCAAAATCGTCAACCTCTCCGGCATGAGCTACGGCGCCGTCTCCGCCCCGGCGGTGCGCGCGCTGTCGCGCGGTGCGGCAGAAGCCGGCATCTGGATGAATACCGGCGAAGGCGGGCTTTCCCCGTATCACCTTGAGGGTGGTGGTGATCTGATCTTTCAGATTGGCACAGCCAAATACGGCGTGCGTGACGCGCAAGGACACCTGAGCGACGCGCGCCTGCGCGAAGTGGCGCAACACGTCAGGGCCTTTGAAATCAAACTGGCCCAAGGTGCCAAACCGGGACGCGGCGGCGTACTGCCCGCCATCAAGGTAACAGAGGAAATAGCCCAGATTCGCGGCATCCCCATGGGCCAACCTTCAGACAGCCCCAACCGCCATCCCGACATCAAGAATGATGACGACCTGCTGAACATGATCGCGCGCATCCGTGCGGTGACCGGCCTGCCGGTAGGCATCAAGACGGTACTTGGCTCGGACGCAGCAATTCGCAGCTTATGCGAAGCCATTGTGCGCCGAGGCATGGACAGCGCGCCGGACTTTATTACGCTTGACGGTGGTGACGGTGGTTCCGGCGCCGCGCCACAGGTATTGGCGGATCACGTCGGCCTGCCGCTCAACGAAGCGCTGCCGATGCTGGTGGATACGCTGATCGAAAGCGGCCTGCGCGAACGCATTCGCGTAATCGCCTCCGGCAAACTGGTGACCTCCGCCAAAGTCGCCTGGGCGTTGTGCATGGGCGCGGATTTCACGGTAACGGCACGCGGCTTCATGTTCGCGCTGGGCTGCATACAATCCCTGCAATGCCATCAAAACACCTGCCCCACCGGCATCACCACGCACAACAAAAAATTGCAACGAGGCTTGGTAGTAGAGGATAAAGCCACACGCGTGGCGAATTACGCACGCTGGATGGGTGCGGAAGTAGATAAACTGGCCCACGCCTGCGGCCTGTCCAACGCCCGCGAATTCCGCCGCGAACACGCGCGCATCGTACAGAGTGCCGGGCATAGCGTGCCGCTGGATGTGTTGCATCCGTATCCTATGCGCCACGAAAAATAATCCCGGAGTTCCATTAGACAAACATAGATGGACGATCCTGCTTCATACCGGACTCCCCATACGACCTTTTGCCGTTTCGCGCTTGCCCGTAGCGAGGACGAGACTTCCCGCCGTTCCAAGGCCATAGGCAGGCATGTTGTTGTATACCGTTTCATATTGCCCCGCGCTGACTTTATATGTTTCGTGCCAGATTCCTACATCACCCTTGCTGCCGATCTTCCTGTTAAATTCCACCCATGCCGGAAAATGTGATTTGTCCTTCGCCCGGGCATAGGCCTCAAGGTGCTCGAAGCTGCGCCAGTACTGCACCAACATGCTATCGCGGAAACCGAAATGATACTGCATACCCAGCAATCCACTCTCTGGATTGCCCAGCAACTCCTTAAGCATTGGAGTCATCGCCATGGCTACTGGCAGCCATTTATGGATCTTCCAGAATTTATTGACACGCATCCCTATGAGAAAAACCACGAAATCGCCTTCGATTTGGGCGGCCATTCTGTGGGTATTAATTTTCGACATTATTTATTTCTCCTCAGGTACTACAGTTGTAACACACAAGAGTTGGATTGCTCTCATTCGCTATATGACAATTTTCATGGATAGCTACTACGCAGAAATGCCATGGCTACGCCACGCATAAATAAACTCAATCACATTCAACGTTAAATGTGCCGCAAAAGGAGCCAATATCCCATCGCGCCACACGAATAGGCCAGAAAATGCACCCCCTGCGACTATGCCGGTCAGTAACATATACCAAACGCCTCCAGGCCAATGTAACAACCCAAATAATAAGCAGGTTAGCGCCACCGCCCAAGCAGCACCAAGATGTGTAGTAAGGAGCGGAATGGCATAACCACGGTAAAGCGTCTCCTCGACCAACGGAGCCAACAACACGTTGACAATAAAGAAAACGCCGATGCTGCCGGAAATGGCTGGTAGCACGGAGCCTGGAGGAACGTAGTCGCCCACGCTACGTTGAAGGATTTCAACGGCTGGGGCCAACCAATGGAAATAAGTAAAGGCAATGAGCGCTCCCACCAACATACCGATAGCGAGATCGCCGAAGGTTTTCGTTGTTTTGGGTATAACCCAAATAAGGTCGAGCTGAACCACAAAAAAGACAAGAACTCCGAGACCGAGAAGCACCCCTAGAAGAATCTGCGGCATAAAGAGCGGGACCCGCTGGGCAACTAAAGCTGCGTCCATGCCTCGGAGACTCAGAAAGGCAGACATGCCCGCAATAGCAACAAGGAAAAAAACCGGGCCCGCCAAAAGAAGCAGCCACGTTTTAAATGGAACTGACCAGAGTGATGGCATAAAGTGGCTACTGGATAACCTGGGTTGAATACACCTCGTGCAGCAGCGCATCGCGGCTTTGCTCGATGCACTCAATCGCCGCCCGCGTCGTCGCCAAACCATAGTGGATCGTAAATTTAATTCCTGGTGGACACCCCCCCCTTTCAAGATCTTCCAGAACCTTGAGATTTTTATTATTTTCATCAAGAAATTCTTGCAGAACCTCGGCCAACCGCTGCGGCGGCAAGAGATGCGCGAAAAACATCAGCACCAGAAATTCCGAGCGGACTTTTTCTCTTGGGGGAGTAGTTTCCAGCGCGTGGATAAATTCTTCGCGGCCAACTGGCGTGAGGCTGAACACCTTTTTATCAGGGCGCTTTTCCTGCTGCTTGCGGTCATAGGACACCTTGCCTTCTTCGGCCAATTTTTCCAGGGCCGGATAGATAGAACCGTACCCCGCCGCAAAAAAATGGCTGAATGCCTCATCAAAAAGCTTTTTGATGTCATATCCCGTAGCGTCGCCCAAACTCAGCGCCCCCAGACATAGCGTTTTTACGTCCATCACAATTCTCCGTAGCAAATTTTACGAAAATATATATCAACATGATATATATCGTCAAGATATGATCTACAAAATAACTTCATCCCAGCGCCATCGATCAGAGTAAAATGCCACTCTTTCCACGCACATAAGACACATACCCACCATGACGCTCCCCCCTCTCCGCCTCAAAAAAAACGAAGATCGTCGCCTGCGCGCCGGGCATTTATGGGTATTCAGCAACGAGGTGGACACCGGCAAGACACCGCTCACCGCCTTCGAGGCAGGCCAGTTGATCGAAATCCAGGATCACCGGGGGGAAGTGATCGGCAATGGCTATGTAAATCCGCATTCGCTGATCTGCGCGCGGCTGGTCAGCCGTGATCCAGAGCGGGTATTGAACAAGTCACTGCTGGTACATCGCCTCAATATGGCGCTATCGCTGCGCGAAGCGCTGTTCGACAAACCCTATTATCGCCTGGCATTCGGTGACAGCGATGGCCTCCCCGGCTTGGTGGTGGATCGCTTTGGCGACGTACTGGTGGCGCAAATCACGACTGCGGGCATGGAACGGTGCAAAGACGAGGTCGTGGCGGCACTGGACCAGGTGATCAAACCCTCGTGCATCGTGCTGCGCAACGACACCAGCAGCCGCGCCATGGAAGGATTGGACAGCTATGTGGAAACCGTCCTCGGCACCGCTCCCGAAACGGTGACATTGGAGGAAAATAGCGTGCGATTCGTTGCGCCGCTACTTGCGGGACAAAAGACCGGCTGGTTCTACGATCACCGCCTCAATCGCGCGCGCATGCAGCAATATGTGCGCGGTAAGCGCGTGCTTGACGTATTCAGCTATATCGGCGGCTGGGGTGTGCAGGCCGCCGTAGCGGGCGCCAGCGAGGTGACATGTATCGACAGCTCCGAGGCCGCCCTTGCCGCCGCACAGCACAATGCCGCGCTCAACGGTGCCGCCGAACGTGTCAAAGGTATGCATGGCGACGCCTTCGAGGCACTCAAAGCCCTGCGCGCTGATCGTGAGAAATTCGATGTCGTCATTCTCGATCCGCCCGCCTTCATCAAACGAAAAAAGGACATGCGCGCCGGTCTGGAGGCCTATCAGCGCATCAACCAGCAAGCCATGCAGGTGCTCGGCAAGGATGGCATCATCATCTCGGCCTCCTGCTCATTCCACCTGCCGCGCCCTGCCTTGATGGATGCCATGTTACGCGCCTCGCGTCATATCGACCGCAACTTGCAAATTATCGAACAGGGCCATCAAGGGCCGGATCATCCCGTGCATCCGGCAATCCCGGAGACCAATTACCTCAAGGCGTTTATTGGGCGGGTATTACCGAGCGCGTGAAGTAACTGCCAGCGACCAACCGCTGCTCTTAGAATGGTATAATCGCTTCATATGTTAACGTATCCAAACATCGACCCCATCGCCATCAGCCTCGGCCCGCTCAAGGTCCACTGGTATGGCCTGATGTACCTGCTGGGATTCGGCGCAGCCTGGTGGCTGGGCCGGTTGCGCGCCAGCCTCCCCGGCTCGGGATGGACCGCCGAACAGGTCAGCGACATGGTGTTTTATGGGGCGCTGGGCGCGGTGCTGGGCGGGCGCATCGGCTATATCCTGTTTTATGACCTGCCCGTCTATCTTGATGCGCCGCTGAAAATGCTCAAGGTTTGGGAAGGCGGCATGTCGTTTCACGGCGGGATGCTGGGCGTGTTCGTGGCAATGTGGCTGTTGGGCCGTAAAACCGGCAAAACCTTTTTCCAGGTAACCGACTTTCTCGCGCCGCTGGTACCCATCGGCCTGGGCGCGGGACGCATCGGCAACTTCATCAACGGCGAACTATGGGGCAAAGTCAGCGATGCGCCGTGGGCCATGATCTTCCCCTTTGGCGGGCCGTTGCCGCGCCACCCTTCCCAGCTTTATCAGGCCTTCCTTGAAGGCATAGTGCTCTTCCTGATTTTATGGTTTTTTTCCCGAAAACCCCGTCCAGCAATGGCCGTCTCCGGCATGTTTCTGGTCTTTTACGGCCTGTTCCGCTTTGTAGCAGAATTCGTGCGCGAACCCGATGCGCAACTGGGCTACCTCGCCTTCGGCTGGTTGACGATGGGGCAAGTGCTCTCCACCCCCATGATACTGGCGGGCGGTGGCCTGCTGTGGTGGGCCTACACGAAAAACCTGAAACTTCAAAGCAAGGGCTTGTGACATGCGGCAATATCTGGACCTCATGCGCCATGTAAAAACACACGGCGTGCGCAAGGAAGACCGCACCGGCACCGGCACGCTGAGCGTGTTCGGCCATCAGATGCGTTTCGACCTGCGCCACGACTTCCCGGTGGTCACCACCAAAAAGCTCCACCTGAAGTCCATCATCCACGAACTGCTGTGGTTTCTGCGCGGCGACACCAACATCCGCTATCTCAAAGAAAATGGTGTAAGCATCTGGAATGAGTGGGCCGATGAAAACGGCGAGCTAGGCCCCGTCTACGGCTATCAATGGCGCTCCTGGCCCACGCCCGATGGCCGCCATATCGACCAGATCAGCCAGGTCATCGCACAGATCAAGACCCATCCCGACTCACGCCGCCTCATCGTCAGCGCATGGAATGTCGGCGAAATCGACAGCATGGCCCTGCCGCCCTGCCATGCCTTTTTCCAGTTTTACGTCGCCGAAGGCCGCTTGTCGTGCCAACTTTATCAACGTAGCGCCGATATCTTTTTGGGCGTGCCGTTCAACATAGCCTCCTATGCCCTGCTCACCCTGATGGTCGCACAGGTCACCGGCTTGCAGCCCGGCGAATTCATCTGGACAGGCGGGGATTGCCATCTCTATTCGAATCATCTCGAACAGGTGGATCTGCAACTCACGCGCGAACCTTATCCCCTGCCGCAGATGAAGCTCAATCCCGAGATCACCTCGATTTTCGATTTCAAGTATGAGGATTTCGAATTAGTGGGTTACCAGTCGCACCCCGCCATCAAGGCACCCGTGGCGGTCTAGGTGGATGATCATTTCTCTCATAGCCGCAATGGGCAACAACCGTGTCATCGGCATCAACAACGCCCTGCCGTGGCGCCTGCCCGCCGACCTGAAACATTTCAAAAAGATCACGATGGGCAAGCCGATCCTCATGGGCCGCAAAACCTATGAGTCCATCGGTAAACCGCTGCCGGGGCGCACCAACATCATCATCACCCATGACCGCGATTATCAGGCACCGGGCTGCGTCGTCACCCACACCGTCGATGAGGCCCTCGCCGCCGCGACAAGCAGCGAGGAAATCATGGTGATCGGCGGCGCGTCATTCTATGAGCAACTGCTGCCACACGCGCAACGGCTCTATCTGACACTGATTCATGAAAACTTTGCCGGAGACGCCTGGTTTCCGGCGTTTGACCACGCACAATGGAGCGAAGTCGAACATACCGATTGCAAACCGGATGAGGCCAATCCCTATCATCACAGTTTTGTGGTGCTGGAAAGAAAGCGTCTTGCCCGATAAGAGCAAAAAACATCAATCAATCTCCCACCCTGCGGGAGAGGGAATGCAGAAAGCTAACGCAATCTGACAATCATGATGTTATTCAGTTGCCCCTCGCCTTCCCAGCAGGAAAAGGCGAGGGAGAAAGCTACTGTTTTTGGACAATTATCAGAAAATATTTTTGAGGAAAAACTTTTAATGAGTGTATTTGTAACATTGTTTTTGATGCTCGTCGTCATACTGATTGCCGCCGAAATATTCACCAACGCACTGGAACACCTGGGCGAAAAACTGAAAATATCCGAGGGCGTCACCGGCTCTTTATTCGCCGCCGTGGGCACTGCAATGCCGGAAACCATGGTACCACTGTTGGCCATTTTCGCAGGCACCGACAATCAACATGTGAATGAGGAAATCGGCGTAGGCGCAATCCTCGGCGCGCCGCTGATGCTGGCTACGCTATCCGTTTCATTGCTGGCGTTCTTCACTTTCCGCAAACGCGGCATTAGCGGGCATTTCACGCCAGAGAAAACCGGCTTCAGACGCGACCTGGACTTTTTTCTGTTCGCGTTCATGCTGGCCGCGATTGCGATGTTCATTCCACACGACATGAGCTACCTGCGTGCCTTTGTGGCCCTGTCGCTGGTGCTGACTTACTTCGTCTACATCTTGATGACCCTGCGCGCCTCGTCAAAACTGGTGCAGGATGGCCACGCCACGGAAGCCCACTCACCCATGTTGCTCAGCCGCATCGGCATACCCACCAACATGACCACCATCGTGCTGCAACTTGGCATGGGCCTGGGCCTGTTGATAGCTGGTGCCAAAGGCTTCATCGGCGGCGTGGAAGAGGCATCGGCAATCATAGGGATATCGGCGCTGATGCTATCGTTGATGATCATCCCCATCGCCACCGAATTACCGGAAAAGTTCAACAGCATCCTCTGGATACGCCGTCACAAAGACACCATGGCCTTCGGCAACATCACCGGCGCCATGGTCTTCCAAGGGACGCTACTGCCGGCTATCGGCATCATGCTCACGCCCTGGACACCGCGCCCGGAGGTATTGGCAGGCATTGTGATCGCATTTTTAGGTGCGCTGTGGCTACGCCTCATGATCATGCGCGGACAGTTGAAAGTCTGGCATGTGTTGATCAATGGCGGGCTATATATTGCTTATCTGGTGATTGCGTTGGGTTAGTTCCAGTTTGCGTCAAAAACGACAATGATTTTGTAGGGTGCGTCCCACGCACCAATGATTATGGTGCGTGGGACGCACCCTACAAAATTTCACTTTTCATTGCGAAATGAAATAAGGTGTTTGGCGTTTCGCTTGCTAACAAGTGAAACGCCCTACTCCCCATCGGCCTCCTCGCCAAACAACTCCTTTTGAAACCCGAAATTGTGCATATCCTTGATCCGCAGGGGATACAAGACGCCATCCAGATGGTCGCATTCGTGCTGAACCACGCGCGCATGAAAACCGCTCACCTCGCGCTGAAAGTGTCTGCCGTGCTGGTCAAAACCGGAATAGCGGATGTGGCTATGACGGGGCACGAGTCCGCGCATACCCGGTACGCTCAGACAGCCTTCCCAGCCCTCCTCCAGCGCATCGCTTAACAGCTCAATCACGGGGTTGATCAATACAGTGGTAGGTACAGACTCCGCATGGGAATAACGCGGATTATTCTCAACACTGAAAATCACCACGCGAAAATTCACGCCAATCTGCGGCGCGGCCAAACCCGCGCCATTCATGGCCTCCATGGTGTCGAACATGTCATCAATCAACGTTTGCAACGCCGAATCGTGAAAATCGGCAACAGGTTCAGCAACACGCCATAACAGCGGATCACCCATACGTAAAACTTTTCGAACAGCCATAACTTCCACCTTAAATCACTACAGTCCTGAGATTTTTTCCTAAATACTACTAATGGCAATAATAAAAAATTGGTTCATCGTCAAATTCACTGGCCGCCGTAAGAAGCGTCACCACCTCCAGCACCCTGTTCTACAGATGAAAAACGGGGTAGGCCTTGAACCGGTGGAATATTATTAGCGCAGTTGCGGAGGACGCCACAGGAAACAAGACGACTACTTCCATACAAGTCCATACAAGTTTTAAGGTAAAAAATCCCGCCACCACCTCTACTACAAAACAACGTCGACCATCCCCCAGGATGGTCGACGTTGTTTACGTGTAAATAAATAATCATTTAAAATCAAATAAATAATATAACGACACGCCATTTTGTCGAAAAACTTTACAATTTCATCACCCCTCTTTAGCCTCTTTCACAACCCAACAAATGGGTTATAAGCGAAAAAAATTCTCAACCATTTGTTTTTAATATCTTTAAATAAAACCATCAGCAATGGACCCACCGTACAAAGGTGTCGAAATATTTTACATATTATATTCGTTACGGAATGGCGGGGAGCGATAAATTTAAATATATTATTTAATAACAAATAGTTATAAAATGATGGCACGAATTATGCTTTAAATGAAGAAAAGGGAAACCATGTCAGCCAAGAGGGCGATAACTATACTTCGACCTCAAGGTGAAAAAATGAAACCCTCCATTACACGCGCAGTCGGCATGTTCATCACGATAAGCGCCGCCATGTTCTCCCTGCCAATCACGTCCGCCCAGGCGTTTGTTATCACGGGCCAGCTTACCGGGGATGTCCGCACTCAAAACCCTGACAATTTGTTTGTCGATGTAACCATCACCGTAAACGATGCCACGAAAAATACCGCCTCATGGGTTGTGGACATAAACTCGCCCCTGCACCAAAAGATAAAGTTGGATGAGTTTTACTTTAACCTCGCCAGCACTGTAGATACGAGTAAACTCAGCTTCACTGGATTCAATCCGACGGGGTGGGCAATTAATTCTTCGAGGGTAGTAGTGCAAGGAGCGGGGGGCACGACCTTTCAATTCGAAGCCCTGAATACCGCCAAGGGCAAGAACAGAGTTGCCGTCACCAACAGTCAGAGCCTGACATTCAATATGATTCTATCGACGGGGTTTTTCACGATAGACGACTTTCTCAAAGCTCCGCTTGCCATTAGCAACGACGCCGGCTCCGGTCAAATGGGAGCGCATTTACAGAGCTTGAATGCGTCACCGGGACAGAGCGACAGCGGATTCGCCTTTGGGAATTACGACGCCGGGCAGACACCCACCGTACACGTCCCCGAACCCACCACGCACCTGCTGTTAGGTTTGGGCCTCCTTGGCGTGCTGTTCACCCGCAGGCTCGCCCGCCGCGCCTCATAAGTCCTGCAGTCGCCCTCACTGACGATTACCCCCATCGCATAGCAACATAAAAACGAGGCAAGGAGGCCCTTTCCTACAGATTACCCAGCATCATCACAGGACACGAAAAGTCCAGCCCTCAACGTCGAGGTCTTCTCACCTCTGTTACCAACCCCTCGGCCGCCGCTTCAATCAGGTCCAGCACACGCTCGAAACCGGTGAGTCCGCCATAATAAGGGTCAGGCACTTCCTTCTCACTGAGATGAGGGGCGTATTCCAGGAACAGCTTGAGTTTGTGCTCGTAGCCGGAAG
>CAMTYI010000169.1:0-36462 GCA_947085925.1 uncultured Gammaproteobacteria bacterium | reverse complement strand
TCTTCCGATCTTTTCCGTAAAGCTACCACTAAAATTGCGCCGCGTCCAGCCCCTCGCGGATTAAATTGCGAGGGACTCACGGGCGCGCGATGCGAATTAAAGGTTACTGTCAATAAACGCGGTCAATTGCGATTTGGAAACGGCGCCCACCTTGGTGGCTTCAACATTGCCATTTTTAAACAGCATCAGAGTGGGGATGCCGCGTATGCCATATTGAGAAGGCGTTGCGGGGTTTTCATCAATGTTGAGTTTGGCGACTTTAATGTTGTCTGCATATTCTGTTGCGATTTCGTCCAGAATCGGGGCGATCATCTTGCAGGGGCCGCACCATTCAGCCCAGAAGTCGACCAGTACCGGCGTATCGCTTTTCAGTACCTCGTTGTCGAAGGTGGCGTCGGTGACATAAATGATGTTGTTGCTCACGTTGGTGCATCTCCGATTGATGGATGTGAATTTGAGGGCCGGGTTATTGTTATACAGCCCTCTGTGATTATGAGGTTTGTTTTATATTAAAGTTTATTTTCTCACATTCAAGCCTAATCCGCCGTATATTTCAAGTCCAATCGTCTGGTAATTCTGTTATTCTTTGATTTATGAACGATCATTTGTCAGATATCTCATTTTCCAGCTTTGATTTTCCCCATTCTTTGCGGCAAGGAATCGACGACGCGGGTTTTTCCCGTTGCACACCGATCCAGGCCGCAACCCTGCCGCTGGCGCTGACGGGCAAGGATGTCGCGGGGCAGGCGCAAACCGGCACTGGTAAGACGGCCGCTTTCCTGCTGGCGGTGATGAATCGCCTGCTGACGGTGCCCGCCTCTCCAACACGGCGCGCCAATCAGCCGCGCGCCGTGATATTGGCGCCGACCCGCGAATTGGCGATACAGATACACAAGGATGCACTCCTCTTGGGCAGTCATGCCGGCCTCACACTAGGATTGGTCTACGGCGGCACAGGCTACGAAGCGCAACGCGCTATGTTCGAGGAGGGCGTGGATATCCTGATTGGCACGCCGGGTCGTATCATTGATTACTTCAAGCAAGGTGTATTTGACTTGAAGGCGGTGCAGGTGGCGGTGCTGGATGAGGCCGACCGTATGCTCGATCTTGGCTTCATCAAGGACATCCGCTTCCTGCTGCGCCAGTTGCCCAGGCCCGAAAAGCGTCTCAGCATGTTGTTTTCGGCGACCCTGTCGCTGCGTGTCACCGAGCTTGCCTACGAGCACATGAACAACCCCCAGCTCGTGAAAATCGAGAGCGACAAGGTGACGGCCGACAATGTCTCGCAGATTATCTACCACACCGCCAGCGAAGAAAAAATCCCTGCGCTGATCGGTCTGCTAAAACATATGGATCCCAAGCGCACCATTGTTTTCGTCAACACCAAGCGCGCGGCCGACCAGGTGTGGGCTCATCTTGAGAGCAATGGCTTCAAAGCCGCCATATTGTCGGGCGATGTGCCGCAGAACAAGCGCATGTCGTTGCTCGCGCAATTTCAGCAAGGCGAGCTGCCCGTGCTGGTCGCCACCGATGTCGCGGCGCGCGGTCTGCATATTTCCGAGGTCAGCCATGTGTTCAACTTCGATCTCCCGCAGGATGCCGAGGATTATGTGCATCGCATCGGCCGCACCGCGCGTGCCGGCGCAAGCGGCGATGCGATCAGCTTTGCCTGTGAGGAATACGCCTTTTCGATACCCGAGATCGAAGAATACATCGGCCACAAAGTCCCGGTAGGCCGCCTCAGTGATGACGTGCTGGCTACATCTGTAACGCCCGCCGCCGCAGGAGACCGTATGCGTAGCCGACCCGCCCCCACTGGTCAGAGGGGGCGCAGCAGCTCAGGCGCCAGGCAAGACCACAGGCCCAGAAGACGATAAGCCCAAAAATCCAAGTTGTATGTATTTTGTGAAGTTAAGGAGCGAAGCATGGCGCGCATGATCTTTCCCGACCAAACCGACGCGCGGGATTTGCCCGCTATCCAGGCCAAGCTTGCGACGATAGGCATCACGCTACGCCACTGGCCCGCGCCTGCCCAGGCGCGCAGCCTGGCGTTGATGGAAAAGGCGGTGCTGGATGACGCTGAAAAACAGGAATTACTCGCTGTTGTGGATGATCGCTTTGAGGAACTAAAGCGCGAGGCGGGTTATGTCACGCGCGACATGATCGTGATCCATGAAAACATCCCCGGCCTTGCCGAGATGCTCGCCAGGTTTGAAAAGATCCACTACCACACCGACGACGAGGTGCGTTACATCCTTGCGGGCAAGGGGTACTTCGGTTTTGTCGAGCCCGATGACAAGCAGTTCATGCTTGAAGTGACGGCAGGCGATTACATCAATGTCCCCGCCAACACGGAACACTGGTTCATTCTAGGTGATTCCAGGCGCATCAAGGCGGTGCGTTACTTTATCGACACGAGCGGCTGGACACCCGTTTATACCGGGCGTGCTTTGCAATTCGCTGGCTGAGCGGTAAGGAGAGCGTCTTTTGGCAATAACCTTGGACCAGCTTGCGCCACGCGCAGCCCTTGTCGAGATTGCGCGCGACTTTCATGCGCGCGGCTGGATGGCCGGCACGGCGGGTAATCTTAGCGTCCGTGCGGATGACGACAGCTTTTGGATCACCGCCAGCGGCCTGCCCAAGGGGCGCCTGGAAGAAACAGATTTTCTGCGCATGCGTATTCAGGGCGGAGAGGTTGTTGAGCGGTTAAGCGCGAACGCTAAACCCTCCGCCGAGTGTTCTATCCATCAAGCGATCTATCAACATTTTCCCGATGCGCGCGCTTGTCTGCATGTGCATACCGTGGACGCCTGCCTGGCGTGCGAAGATCTTCCTTCCGCCGCGCAGGAAGTGCTGTTGCCGCCATTGGAAATGCTGAAAGGGCTGGGCGTATGGGAGCAGCATCCCGATGTCGCATTGCCGCTGTTCGATAATCTGCTTGATGTTACGCGCATAGCGGCGGCTATCGATCAGCGCTTCCAGGCCGCTGCGCCTCGTGTCCCCGCGCTGATGATACGCGGGCACGGGATCACTGTTTGGGGCGGCGACGTGCAGGAGGCCTATAACCGCGTCGAGATTGTTGAATTCATCATGAGCTATCTCGCGCGGCGCAAGTGAATTGATGGAAGCGCTGAATAATGCCATCCTGGAATTTTCAGTGCACGTCCGTGTGCCGAGGGACCTCTGATTTATTCAGAGGTCCCTTATGCAGTCTTGCGGCCCGATGAGCAAGAGGCCGTGGCGGGCACGCCCAGCTTCGTGAGGATTATGTCCATCAGACACCAGTTGGTGATGCCGCTCTGGAACAAATTCGCCCCGACAAACGCCGTGAACCACAGCCAATTCACGTTATGAAACAGCGGGCTGGCTTCAGCGCCCAGCGCCAGGGACAGCAGGATAAAAAAACCGGCGATGATACGGACAGTACGATTGATGGTCATGGCGGCATCCTTTAGTTTATTAGTAAATTCTAATATACATGTCTGTGTCACATATTTCAACCCTCGACCAGCGAATCCCCGTGACATTGCCCCTTTCACCGTAATCACCATGAAGGCATTGCGCCCTTTACGGGTATGCAATGTCACCGCGCTGCTATTTTGTTGCGGTGCTAACCCCAGCCCTTCTCAGTAAATCCACTGCGAAATTGATCGGGATGGCGTAACTGATGCCGCTGGGTTTTTCAATGACGGTTTCCTTGGTTTCCTTGACAAACACCGAGTTAACGACGCCAATTACCTCTCCGCTGTCCGGGTGATAAAGGGGGCTGCCGCTGCTGCCTGGGTAGGCTGTGGCATCGAGCTGGAAGACATCATAAGGTGACTGCAGGCGCTTGATCATCCTGGGGTTGAGTTGATTGGAGCCATCGCCGGGGGTGGCAACCGGAGTAATCGCCGAGATCAGCCCGCGGTGGCTTACGGGATGCAGTCCTAGCACGGCACCGATGGGGAATCCGGTGAACGCATAGAGTTCGCCTTCCCGCACCCGGTCGGAATCGCCCAGCTTGAGTGGGATCAGTGGTGCGCCGGATATTTTCAGCAGGCTCAGGTCATGTTCCTGATCCTCGGCGACGATGGTCAGTTCGCGCGAACTGGTGGAGTTGCGCTCGCCGACAAACAGGGCCAGCGTTTCCTTGGCTTCCGATGAGAGATTCCGGGCGATGACGTGCGCATTGGTCAGTACATAGCTGCCGTCTCCCACCACAAAACCGGTACCCATAAATTTTCCAGGGGGGCGGCGCGTCATCTGTAGCGTGCCGATGCCTACAATGCTGGGTTTAATACGTTCGATGGTCGTGGGCAAGGCCGTCTCCAGCCCGCCCGCGTGGGATGCCGGGACGAAAAAGGCCGCTGCCAAGCAGGTAAACATGCTGCCCCACACTGTCCAGCCTCGTTGCCAGCGGTTAAAGTTTTTTCTTGCCATATGCCCCTTGTCAATTGTTGCCATTGCAAGAACAAGCAGCCATCACACGTTTATTAAAGCTATCATATCATCGTCTAATGCCGAAATCTTCAGGGAGAATTAGAGCAGCATGGGAATTAAGGGGCTATTTGTCAGCAGGAGGGGTCGCATGCGTTTTGGTTGTTTGTCTGGCTTGCATCGGTCCAGCGGGAATCAGCAATGACGCGCATCATCACCGTGCCGATTTGGCTGGTGTTGTGCGTCAGCCTGGTTTTTTCCGGGTATGTTCAAGCGGACATATTCGAGGGCACTCCCGACAACTACCGCGAACTGCTCAAAGGGCTTAGGCCCGGAGACACGTTATTGCTGGTGCCCGGCGAGTATCGACAGGGTTTGCCAGTACACAATCTCAATGGAGAGAAAGAGCGGCCGATTGTTATTTCCGGCCAGAAAGGTGGGACGCATCCGGTCTTTCTTGCCAGGCCGGGGCATAATACCGTTAGTATCGTCGACGCTGGCTTTGTTACGATTCGCAATCTGGAGCTGAATGGGCAGGGTTTGCCGGTAGATGGTGTGAAGGCGGAGGGCCATGCGGAATGGGCTCACCACATCACGCTGGAAAACCTCATCATCAGAGGCCACGACAATAACCAACAGACAGTGGGCATATCCACCAAATGCCCTGCCTGGGGTTGGGTAATCCGCAGCAATATCATCAGCGGGGCGGGCACTGGCATGTATCTGGGCAATTCTGATGGCAGTGATCCATTCGTGGATGGTTTGATTGAATACAATTTTATCGCCAATACCACGGGCTATAACCTCCAGATTAAACATCAGAGGGTACGATCAGACACCTCCGGCATCCCCACAGGCAAAAGCACAACCATCATCCGCCACAATGTTTTCATCAAGGAAGAAGGTGGCGCGAAGGGTCCGATGGCGCGGCCCAATGTGCTGGTGGGGCACTGGCCGCTTGAAGGTGCCGGGTCAGAGGATATGTATCTCATCCATAGCAATTTCTTTTATCAAAATCCCGGCGAGGCGTTATTTCAGGGTGAAGGTAATGTCGCGCTGTACAATAACCTGATGGTCAATACCCACGGAGACGCCGTCAATATCCGGCCCCATAACGACATCCCTCGCGCGATGAGTGTGTTCTACAATACAGTTGTCGCCACCGGCTCAGGGATCAAGGTGCAAACACGAGCCGATAAACAGGCGGGACTCCAGCGCGTGGCAGGCAACGCCATTTTTGCCGGCATCCCGTTGGCGGGCGGCATCCAGGAGGCCAATGTTGTGGACGGCTTTGAAGCGGCATCACGATATTTGGCACACCCATTCGCCCCGTTGGGTGAGTTGGACCTTTACCCCAAGTCAGGAAAAATGCAAGGCGAGCCGATGCCTGCGAGTGTTTTTAATGCTTTTCCTGAGTGGAACCGGGACTTTAACGGCCGCCTGCGGAAAGGGAATTTGCGTGGTGCCTACGGTGGGGAGGGGGCGAATCCGGGCTGGCGGCTGGCGGCGGCTCCAAAACCACATGATCCGAGGGGCGGGCCGGTCAAGAGGGGTTCGTCAATCAAGGCCGCAGGGGCGCCATGAGAGGATCACATCAAGCGGCACCGCAACATCATCGCAGCAGCTTTGCTACGCTGGGGCTGGCGTATGCATTATTTGTTGTCTATGGAAGTTTGGTGCCACTGGAGTTTCATCCCAAGCCCTTCGCGCAGGCCTGGGATGAGTTTCGTCATATTCCCTTTTTGCGTCTTGGCATCGGCTCCAGAGCCGATTGGGTTGCAAATATTGTCCTCTACATTCCGCTCTCCCTGCTTGCCTTTGCTGCGGTGACGCAGAATCGTGAGGCCGCTTTTCTCCGGACGGTAAAGGCGCTCGTGATATTTGCGGGTTGTCTGCTGCTGGCCGTTGGGGTGGAGTTTTCCCAGCTTTATTTTCCAGCCCGTACCGTTTCCAAGAATGACATTATTGCCGAGACGATCGGCATTATTATAGGGATAACGCTTTGGGGTGCGGGTTCCCGGCGGCTGTCCACACTATGGCAGCAGATCAAATCCCGTGGCCCCGCCGCCATGCGTGCGGGCCTCGTTTTTTACGCCCTCGCCTACCTTGCAGTCTGCTTCTTTCCCTACGACTTTGTGGTGTCATTTGATGAGCTTTGGGCCAAGCTTGCGAAGGGGCGGGACAGCCTCTTTATTTCATCGGATTATTGCGTGGCTATCCTGCCCTGCACGGTAAAGTTTGCGTCGGAATTCGTGGTGGTAATCCCTTTCGGCATATTGATTGGCGAGATGCTCAAAAACACGCGCCGCCCCGTCACTGGAATCGCAATGCTCAGCGGCGCCATCCTGGGGTTTGTCATTGAGGGCGCGCAGATTTTTCTCGGATCCGGCGTGTCGCAGGGGGTTTCTGTTCTCACTCGTGCAATGGGTGTAACAGCCGGGGCTTTTCTGTTTAGCAATATCAGCCACGGCACGCTCGGCTATTTTAAACCTCATGCGCGGACCATCATTATCATCATGGCGTTGCCCTATCTGGGCGTGCTGGCCATGCTCATCGGCTGGTTCCACAACCAGACGATGAGCATGGAGGAAGGCTTGAATCGACTGCATACCGTCCATTTCCTGCCCTTCTATTATCACTATTACAGCACAGAGCAGGCGGCCCTGATTAGTTTGCTGCAAACCACCGCCGTATATGCACCCATAGGGCTTGGATATTGGGGATGGCTGCTGGGGATGCGCCATGGGATTTATGCCGGCAGCGCCATTGTCGCAGGGATCTTGGGCGGGCTTGTATCATTCGTGGTGGAAGCCTCGAAACTATTTCTTTCCGGGGAGCATCCTGATCCCACCAACATTTTGATAGCCATCATGGCATCCGCCATGACATACAGAATCGCGGTGTGGCTGACCAAGTGGTCTGCGGGCCAGCGAGCGGTGATAGCGCGGGAGAATCAGGGACGTAGAAGTGGCATTAAACCCGGGCAGGTTTTCAGCGAGAGGGGAAAAGCAAGCGGCCCATCAATAAGTGAGTGATGGCCAAAATAGGCCATACCATCGCCATGAGAGAAGCAAGTCCCGTGACATTGAGGGGGTTGCCTCGGATGAGTGGCCAGGCAGGCAAGGCAATCCTCCCCGACTGTATGATAAACGCGTCAAGCAACTGCACAGCAACGAATGACATCAGAACGGCAAGGGCCGCGCCGTAAGGCTGTCTTGTGCTCCTGCGCTGGATAACCAGCAAGAGTATCAACCCCATGCCCAACCCTGCCAATGCCTCCACGGAAAGAAGCCGCGCCAGAACCGGCAACTTGAGAAAGAGCGCCGCAGCGAAGAACTTGAAGACTACGGCAGCGGCAAACACGGCAACGGATACAGGTATCTTGCGATGACGGGGGCCGATCAACGTTGCGGCGAACAGCCCCAGACCGGCAATTTCAAACATGAAAATGAGTATCTTCTGGAATTGGACGCGAGACAGATCAGGCGGCGCTTCCCAGAAGGGGGTGAACCCTGTGTGAAGATTTCCGGCGACTAAAGAGGGGGTTTGCAAGCTAAGCTGAGATAGCGCCCACAACCCGAGCAATGCAATCCCAAAATTGACCCACCAGCCTGGCAGAAACCACCGTTTACGCCACGCGAACAAGAGAACGCCAGGCCAGCGATGGCCTTCGGTCACCCTTGCTACCAATGCGCCTGCACATGCACCGGCGGTGTTGGTTAGAATGTCGAGATTGGACGCATTGCGACCAGGCAGAAAATTTTGCAAAACCTCCATTAAGAGGCTCAACAGCAGCCCCGCCAGGGCCACCCACCACACCGCGTAACGCAACTTCATCCGTGTATGCAGCGCCGACGCCAGCAAGAACCCGAAAGGAAGATAGACCAGGATGTTGGTAGTAATATCGGTGCGCGTCGCATAGCGTGGCCACGAGGCAATCAAAAATGCAAGAAAGTTCTCGTCAGTTACTCGCCAGGCAGTTGCGGGATAAAGGCTGCCGACGATAAGTAGCGCAAGATAACTCCACAGGGATAACAGCAATAACGTCCAGCGCCAAGCGCTGCGTGTATCGTTGGAGCGGAAAGGGCGGTTCATTTTAGATCTATTTCAAACACGGCGTGCGTAATGCCTTGAGTGTACCAAACGATGTGGTTCCCCTCCACACATCGTGAAGGCAACCTCACGACCGAATCCCGTGCCCCCTGTTGAGCAGGTGCAGGGCAAATCCGAACAAACCCGCGATGAAGGCAAGGATGGCCGCATAGGCCACGGAAAGATTGACATCCGACACCCCCAACAAACCATAACGAAAGGCGTTGACCATGTACAGAATGGGATTGACCAGCGAGACCGACTGCCAGAACGGCGGCAGCATGGCGACGGAATAGAACACCCCGCCCAGGTAAGTGAGCGGCGTCAGCACGAAAGTGGGGATCACGGATATGTCGTCGAAGCTCTTGGCGTAAATCCCGTTAATAAAGCCCGCCAGCGAGAACAATACGCTGGTGAGCACCAGCACGGAACACGCTACCCACAAGCTGTGCAGTGGGATAGGTGTGAAGAACAGCGCCACCACCGTCACCGCCACCCCCACCGCCAGGCCGCGCGCCAGCCCCCCGCCGATGAATCCGAGCAAGATCAGGTAATTTGGCACCGGCGCCACCAGCATCTCCTCGATATTGTGCTGAAACTTCGAGCTGTAGAAGGACGACACCACGTTGGCATAGGAGTTGGTGATCACCGTCATCAAGATCAGCCCCGGCACGATGTACTCCATGTAGCGGAAGCCATGCACATCGCCCACCTGGCTGCCGATCAGGCGGCCAAAAATCACGAAATACAGCGCCGTGGTGATCATCGGCGGCAGGATGGTCTGAATCCAGATACGCGCGAAACGCAACACCTCCTTGACCAGAATCGCCTTGAAAGCGACATACTGCTCGCGCCCGTTCATGCCGCATCCTCCTTGCCGCCGACCAGACCGATAAACAACTCTTCCAGCCGGTTGGTCTTGTTACGCAGACTGCTCACCTCGATGCCCTGCGCGGAGAGTGCGGCGAACAGCGCATTGATGTTGGCGTCGCGCGAGACCTCTACCTCAAGGGTGTGATCATCAATGCGGGAGGCTATAAATCCAGACAGCGCCGGCGCCACGTCAAGCGGGCGCACCAGATCCAGCACCAGCGTGTGCGAACTCATGCGGCTGAGCAACTGGCGCATGCTGGTGTTCTCGACGATCCGCCCATTATCGATAATGGCGATATTGCGGCACAGCCGCTCGGCTTCTTCCAGATAGTGCGTGGTGAGAATAATGGTCGTACCTGCGGCATTGATCTCGCTGAGAAAACTCCACATCGAATGGCGGATCTCGATATCTACACCTGCCGTCGGTTCGTCGAGGATCAGCAAGCGTGGCTCGTGAACCAGCGCCCGGGCAATCATCAGCCGCCGCTTCATCCCGCCGGAGAGCAGGCGCGCCTGATCGTGGCGACGATCCCACAATCCAAGCTGATTAAGATAACGCTCAGCGCGCTCAAACGCCAAGCGGCGCGGAATACCGTAATACCCCGCCTGATTCACCACAATCTCCACCACCGGCTCGAAGATATTGAAATTGAATTCCTGCGGCACCAGCCCGATACACGCCTTGGCGGCCGCCAGATCGGTGTCATGACCAAACACCTGCACCGTGCCACCAGTCTTGTTGACCAGCGAAGAAACAATGCCGATGGTCGTGGACTTGCCTGCACCATTAGGCCCCAACAGCGCAAAAAAATCCCCCGGCGCCACTTCAAGATCAATTCCGTGCAAGGCAGTGATGCCGTTTTTGTAGACCTTGGTGAGATTGTGCAGAGAAAGGGCTCGGATCATGGTGTTGGGGTGGTGAGTTTGTGGTTAATGAAAGAGGGGCGTAGTGTAACATGGGCTGGGGTGATTGCCTGGATGTATCAGAAGGGTCTGGCATAATTAAAATACTGTAAAATATTGAATTTTATGTAAATAATCGTTAAAGTGGGGCCTGTTTGTTAGCCGAGTAAGGTGGGCACAGTTTTATCGTGCCCACGCGAGCTAATACAGCGTGGGCACCAAAACCCGCCTACCCTGCCCGGTTATTTCAGGCATTAGTGGTAATCACGCGGTTATAGAAATGACACAATTGCAAATAGTTTATGTGTTGACCAACTCAGCCATGCCAGGCTTGGTAAAAATTGGCTACACGACCCAGGATGATGCCAACACGCGGATTGCACAGCTTTACGCAATAGGCGTACCTATACCGTTCACACTCGAATATGCGTGTAAAGTACAAAATGCAGAGGAGGTTGAAAAAGCGCTACATGTTGCTTTTTCCCCCAATCGAGTCAATCCATCGCATTGAAGCTGAGCAGGCAATAGCTATCCTTAAATTGCTACATACAGAAGAGGCGACACAGGAAATATCTGAACAGCCAACCACATTGGATCAGCAGTCTATTGCGGCAGCGGAGCAAATGCGTTCTAGGCGACCTAATCTAAATTTCGCAGAAATGAGTATACCCATCGGCGCAATTCTTCAGTCAACGCATTCTGATGTTACGGTTGTCGTGGTAGGGCCTAAGAAGGTAAGGCTTGGCGACGATGAAATTTCTCTTACTGCCGCCACCCGCGAGGTTCTGGGCCTTGATTACAACGTCCAACCTGTGGCGCACTGGACGTATCAAGGCCGGTCAATAAGAGATATCTACGAAGAAACGTATGGTTATCTTGAATAGCAATCTGGATTGACCCCATAAAGCGGCAAGCATAGGCAGCATGATGAAAAATGAATTGGGAACGGTAGAAGGCATTATCAGCACCCTTCTGACGGCTTATCCCGACACGCAGGCCATTTACCTCTTCGGTTCTTACGGCACCGAAAACGAATGGCCGGATAGCGACGTGGATATCGCTCTGCTGCTGCCGCCCGATGAGGCGAAAAAGGTCGGCACGCTCATGATGGGTGAATTGCGTTTTGCGCTCGAATCCTTCCTGAAAAAGGATGTAGATTTGATCAACCTGCGTCAGGTGTCCACTGTCTTTCAAAAAGAAATCATTTTGGCCGAACGGCGGATTTTTTGTGCCGACGAGTATGCGGCGGATGAATTTGAAATGCTGGTACTGTCGTTGTATCAGAAGCTCAATGAGGAACGGGCGGAAGTGTTGGCCGAGGGTTTGCGCAGCGGGAGGTTTTACAACGTATCAACGAGATTATCCTGAATAAAAAGATCAGCATCGAGCGCTGCATTGAACAGATCGACCAATGATATTGCCAATCACCTGATCAAAACAAAAGAAACTGGGCCTGCCGCAGGACAGCCGGGAAAGTTTCACATTATTGCAGCGCGCTGGTCTGATCAGCGTCGAACGGATGAATACGCTTCAGGCGATGGTGGGTTTTCGCAATATCCTGGTGCATGAATATAAAAAATTGGATCTGCATATTATGGTAGAGGTGATTGAACACCGCATGCGAGAACTGCTCGACTTCGCCAATACTGCCTTGAAGGTTGCAGACTGAATTATGACGCTTCCGATTCTATATTCTTTTCGCCGCTGTCCTTATGCAATGAGAGCAAGAATGGCGATTAAATATAGCAATGTGGCTGTTGAGATCAGGGAAGTTGTGTTGCGTAATATGCCGCAACATATGCTTTTGCAGTCCAGCAAAGGGACCGTGCCAGTGCTTGTTCTGCCTGATGGTGCGGTGATAGACGAAAGCTGGGATATCATGAAATGGGCATTATCAATCAATGATCCCGATGACTGGTTATACCGGAATCAGGGGCATCTGCTAAAAGAGGCGGAGAGTCTCATGCAGGAAAATGATTTTGATTTCAAAATTCACCTGGATCATTATAAATACTCAGTGCGGTATCCGGATTTCCCCATGGAGCATTACCGGGAACAAGGGGAAGTTTTTATTGGTGCGCTAGACGCCCGACTACAGAAACATGCTTATTTGGTTTGTGAGCGCATAACGGTTGCCGATATTGCAGTTGCACCCTTTGTTCGGCAATTTTCTCTGGTGGATATGCCGTGGTTTTCCCGGTCGCCATACACGCATGTGAAAGCATGGCTGGATAATTTTATATCTTCGCCTTTGTTTGACGGAGCGATGAAAAAATATTCCCCATGGGTACCAAGCTCCAGTGTTGTGGTGTTTCCGTAATATGCCCTTTACGGGCATGCGCTGCATCCCTTGATCGAGATCGTGAAAGTTTCTAAGAGAAAAAAACCGGCGCCTTACAATAGAGAAGGACACCGGTTTTACGCAAACATCTTCATGTTCAGAACAGGAAAAAAGGCAAGGGATAAAGCTAAACTGCCTTTCTTCGTGCGCCTTTCTTTTTTATCACGACTTTCTTTTTTGCAACCGCCTTCTTTTCTACTGCCACCGGAGACAAATAACGGCGCGCCCATTTGGCCTCAAACTTTTTAAAAGCCTCATCCTTAGCGATAATCATTCTGGCCAAAACCCGCTCGCGCGCCTTTGAAGACTTGGCTTCTTTCTTTACCGCTTTCACCATGGCAGCCACTTGGGAAGCAAGCTCTTTGATTCTCTTTTTAAGTGCCTTCTGTTTCTCTTTATGAACCTGCTGTTGCCGCAGAGCTCTTTCTTTTGCCACCACCGCTCTGGTCTTCTCCGGTGGTCGTCCAACCGCAGCTTTTACTCCAGTCAACTTAATTTTTACTTTAACAGCACCCTTTTTTTTGACTAAAGCCCTGGATGGAATTGCGTTCTGTGGTGGCCTACCCCCCCGCCGTTTCTCTGCCCCGTCTTGGGATATTTCTTTCTTGGCTCTTGGCATACTAAAAACTCCTTAACGTCATCATTTAAAGTGAAAAAATCATTCTTCCATATTCATAGAAGGATATTATACATAAAATATTTACGGTTACATATATTTCAGGATGCTACATCAAGGCTGCCTCCTCCCAACAATCACCATGTCAAAGGGAGGGGTCATTAAATTTTCAACGCCATTCTTAAAAATAAAATTCGTTATAATTTTTATTATCGTATTCACAATTAAAAATTCCTCCTTTATGTAGTGAAAAAAATATTACATATGGATTTTCATCAGTCAATTAAAGCCATGTGCTGCTATGCAGGCAACCCTAAGTCATTGGTAACACGTCCCTCGCCAGATCGACATCGGTACATGTTAAATCAGCAGATAAAAAGAAGTTGTATAATCGGCAGAGAGTGGTCAGCGCCGAATAAAGGAGCTGGAGCACAAACTCAATCGCAAAGAGAATGTGCTGGCGGAGGCCGGTAGCCTTGCGGCTGCCGGCAAAAAAATCGGTCGCTCGGACAACGGGACGAGGTCAATTGACTGGCCTGTCGGAGCGATGGACAAAGCCCTCTGCGGTGAATCGCCGTTTTCAGGCTAATTCTAAGAGCTATGCCACTTGGCTGGTCGGCACCCGCCCCACCGGGTCAGAGTCCGGGCTGGCGGCAATGCAGAATTTGTTGCGGCCTGATTCTTTCGCCTCATAAAGCGCTTCATCAGCCATTTTTACCAAGTCAGCAGGATTTCCGCCATCCCTGGGTACGATGCCCGCCACCCCCAAGCTGATGGTGACGTGATCGGTTGCTTTGGAATGCGCATGGGCCAGGCCCAACGCATCCACACTGGCGCGCAGCTTTTCGGCGATCAACGCCGCACCGTCGGCATCGGTATCGGGCAGCACCACGGCAAACTCCTCCCCACCATAGCGCGCCACCACATCACCCGCACGTTTTAGCGTGGCGTCAAGGGTTCGCGCCACTTTGCGCAGACACTCATCACCACCCTGGTGACCGTAATTGTCGTTGTAGGCCTTGAAGTGATCGATATCGATCAATATCAGAGACAAAATGTTGCCATCCCGCGCAGAACGCAGCCATTCCTGCTCAAGATATTCGTCGAAACGGCGCCGGTTACCGATGCCTGTCAAGCCATCCAGGCTGGAGAGGCGCTGCAATTCGGCATTTTTCTTTTCCAGCTCAACTTGCATGTCGCGTAACGCACGGTAAGCCTCGTCGCGCTGCTGCTGGGCAAGATAAGTGCGTGTGTGTGCGCGAATTCTGGCTATCACTTCGATTTGATCAGGAAATTTGACCAAATAATCGGTTGCCCCCAATTTGAACGCCTCGCTTTTGGTCTTGGGGTCCTCTTTGCTCGACAAGACGATAATCGGCGTGGTCTTGGTTACCGGATTGGCACGAAAAAACCGCAGCAACACCAGCCCATCAACCTCCGGCATTACCAGGTCCTGCAGGATGACGGTAGGCTGAAATTCGATGGCTGCGCTCATCGCTTTTGTCGGATCCGCACAATAATGCCACGCGATATCCGGCTCACCTTCCACCATGCGCCGCAGCGCCTCGCCCACAATGGCTTGATCATCAATCAACAATACCCGGGCAAGCACTGCTGATTCGGTTGATATGTTATCCACGGCTTTGTAATGTGTCTCATTCATAGTGACGATACACCTCTTTTCCTTGTATCGGCAGCTCCTGGGAAACGCTTGATAAGCGCAGGTGCGACAAGCTCGATAGATAGCACCTCCGCCGCCGCATTCAGATCGACCGCCGCCTTGGGCATGCCATATACGGCACAACTGGCCTGATCCTGAGCGATGGTATGAGCACCTTTATTCCGCAATTTCAGCAACCCCTGCGCACCATCCCTGCCCATGCCGGTCAGCAAAACACCCACCGTCACCCCTCGCCAATTTTCCGCGACACTGCAAAAGAACACATCCGCCGAAGGCCGGTATACCAAGTCGCGCGGCATAGGAGTGTATCCAAGCGACTGATTGGGATGCATCACCAGATGATCGTTAGTGCCCGCCATCAATACCGTGCCCGCCTCCGGGTGGTCGCCCTCGCGAGCCAGACGCACATGCAACGGCGTTTGCTGATTCAACCATCGCGCCAACTCTCCCACAAACTGGGCATCGACATGCTGGACTATAATAATAGGCACGGGGTAATCCGCCGGCAAATGAGACAGTATATTGGCCAATGCCTGCGGGCCACCGGTACTTGACCCAATCACCACCAGACGCTCGTCACCGCCAATTATGGGCTTCACCTGCGTCTCAAATGGAATACAGCGCGCAGCTACAGGACGACGAGTCAGCTTCTCAATCGTCATAATCTTTGACTGGAAGGTCTCGCAGGTATCACAGCCATACACAACACCCTGCATACTGAGCACCGGCGTGTTCACGGCATCCAGTGCTCCCGCCCCCATTGCCTCAAAAACACGGGCTGACTGACTATCCACCGAGCCGGTTACGATCAAAATAGGACATGGCGTCACCGCCATGATGCGCCGGGTGGCCTCCACCCCATCCATCACTGGCATCATCAAATCCATGAGGACAAGATCCGGTGTGTCCGCAGCACATCGTTGCACCGCCTCAGCGCCATCGTATGCCACCCAGGCTATCTGGTGTGCGCTGGTCGCCAGCACGCCGCGACGCAAGCTTTCCACCGCTAGAGGCATATCATTAACAATCGCAATTCTCATTGCACAGGCTCCCCAATTAAATCATGCACTGCTTGTCGCAAGGTATCGTCGTGAAAACTACCTTTTGTCAAATAATAATCCGCACCGGCATTCAGGCCACGGCGGCGGTCTTCCTCACGGTCCTTATAAGACACAATCATCACTGGCGTGTGCCGCAAATTTACATCCTGCTTGATCATGCGTACCAACTCGATCCCATCCATACGCGGCATATCAACATCGGTAATCACCAAGCTATAATCACCAACACGCACGGTGCTCCAGCCATCCATGCCATCCACTGCAACATCAACTTCATAACCAATCGATTCCAAAAGGTTGCGCTCCACTTCACGCACCGTGATCGAGTCGTCCACCACAAGAATGCGCTTGCTGTGAGCCTGCTCTTGTGCGCCGCCCGCATCATCCCCGACACGACTCAATCGCCCCTCTTTTGCCATCTCCTTAACTGAATGCAGCATGTCATCCACATCTATAATGAGCACCGGCAAACCATCTTCCATCAGGGCGGCGGCGCTGATGTCCTTCACTTTACCCAAGCGCGGCGGTAACACATGTACCACCAGATCACGTTCACCAAGAAAGCGCTCAACCACGAGACCATATTTGTCATCACGGTCCGCCAAAACCACCACGGAGAAAGTATCCGCTGATTCCGTAATGCCCCCTGCTCCCAATATCTGCGCGGCGGATACCAGGCCGATACGATGGCCGCCGATACTTGTGAATTGATGCCCTTCAATAGACTCTATCTCACTCTTTTCAGGCCGGAAAATTCGCTCGATACGAGCCAGGGGGAAGGCATACGGCTCTCCTGCAATTTCAACCAGTAACGCCGGAATCACGGACAAGGTCAACGGTAGTTGCATATGAAAACGCGTACCCTTGCCCGGTTGTGAAATAACTCTTACCGTGCCACGCATTTCCTGGACGGTATCATGCACCACATCCAGCCCTACACCGCGCCCGGAAATTTCACTGACAGCGTCCCTTGTTGTGAATCCTGGCAGGAACAAAAATTCAAGCAGCTCTGCCTCGCTGAGTTTGACTGCCATTTCAGGACTCACCAAGCCGCGATCAAGCACCTTTTTACGGAGCCTATCAAGATCCACGCCCCGCCCATCATCATCCAGAATAATGGACAACATGCCTGCCTGATGGTAAGCAGATAAGCGCAAAGTGCCTTTGGCTGGTTTGCCTGCCTTGATACGTTCATCTGGCATTTCAATGCCATGATCAACAGCATTGCGCAACAAGTGGTTAAGGGGCGCCTCGACCTTTTCCAGAATTTCCCTATCCACCATGGTTTCCTGCCCGGTGATATCCAATTGCACATCCTTACTCAACGAACGTGCCACATCACGGACCATGCGTGAAAAGCCATGGATACCGTCAGCGAAGGGACGCATACGACTGGCGATCACCTCACGGCGCAAACGCCAGGAAAGATTATTCAAGCGATTATCGAATGCCTCCAACTCAGCCAAACGCTCAGCAAGAAACTCTCGGCTGTCGGCAATCTTGCGCTGCGCATCACGCAACTGAGCTTGCACTTGCTCATCTCGTCGTCCGGTTTCCAGTAAATTCCGCAAACCATCAAGCAGAGAAATCATCTCGACTTGCCTGCGCTTGAGCTTTAACATGGACTCCGTATAAGGGCGTACCCATCGGGATTCCACCATCGACTCGCCAGCCAAGCCCATCAAGCGATTCAACTGTTCAGAGCTGATGCGCAGCACCTTCCCCTTGGCAGGCGCATCCGCCTCCTTCGCAACAGGAACAATAGGGGCTGACGCGGCGGGCTGAGCAACCGGCGTCTGAGCTGGCTTCACGGGAGATTTCTCACCCTGAAGAACGGCATCCAACGACATCAGCAGACCATCGTATTCGACCTGATGTTGGCTCACCCACGTATCTGCCGGACCGTCCAGCATGGCGATGCGCGAGATCATGTCCACACCTTTCAATAGCGCGTCCACATGGTCGGCGTTTAGCACAAGTTTGCCTTCCTGGGCGGCGACAAAAACATCTTCCATGCGATGCGCGACCTTCACCGCCTCTGGTACGCCTACCAAACGCGCCGCACCTTTAATGGAGTGCGCCGCGCGCATTAATGGCTCCAGGCGTTTCACTGATGAAGGATCTTGCTCCAGCGCCAGCAACCCTTCCGTCAACACCGCCGCCTGCTGCTCCACCTCCATGAGGAATAACGACAACATCGACAAATCGCGCAAACCACCGCCATCGTCTTCAGCCATGCTGGTAACTTCTTCAGAAACAGGGGGGGCAACAAATGTGATATTTGGAGGGGGTGCAATCTGGCTACCGCTCGACATCACAGACGGCGCATTCAATATGCCATCCAACGCAACAAGCAGGGCGTCAAATTCACCTTGATTCTCACCAAGCCAGGTATCGACCGAATCATTCAATACGGCAATGCGGGAGATCACGTCAACGCCCTTCAACAATACGTCGATATGATCGGCGGTGAGCACAATTTTGCCCTGCTGGGCGGACACAAATCCATCTTCCATCAGATGTGCGATGCTAACCACTGCTGGTACACCGACAAGACGAGCAGCACCCTTGATGGAATGCGCCGCACGCATTAACGGCTCAAGATGATCCAGTGCCGTCGGTGTATTTTCAAGCAATAACAACCCTTCTATCAATACCGCCGTCTGCTGTTCGGCCTCTACGCGAAACAGATCCATCATGGAGAAATTGCCAAGATCCATCATGCAATACCCCGTTCAAGGGAGGCAAATAGTAGATTTTCATCCAGACAACCAATGTGTCTCTCCTGCCCTTTTTCTTTCCAGTACAACATACCGCACAAATAATTTTTCTCGTCATGTGCCGCCGTAGCTGGCTGGTTTAACAGTTCCAGATGGGTATACCGCAAAACACCTCTTACCTCTCCCACCGGAAACACGTAACGGGCATCACCTTTGGCGATCAACATCATCCGTTCATAGATGCCATTGACAACATTATTGCCATGCACCTCGCCGCGCTGGATGCCTAGCAATTGTCCGAGAGAAACACACAACTGCAACTCGCCACGTATATTCACCAAACCACGCAATATTTTTCCGCGACGATGTGGAACACTATGTACCTTGCGGAATTCGACGACCTCTTGAAATAAATTTGTCGGCAACCCAAGCCACTCATCACCCATTCTAAAAACAACCACCGACGAGGTATTACGCTCTTGGGTTTTTTTTGTTTCCTTGGCTATCTCCTCCGTTCTTTCAGCTATATATTCAGCAGAGGTGTTACGATCCAACAACCTTCGCCCTGTATCTGCGTAGACGTTGCAATTAATGCAATGAACAACCCGATCCAGTTCAGGACATCGTGGTGACTCACGGCCCCACACGCCAATCTTGTTCCAGCAATCATTGATGTCAAAATCATTTTCCATAATTATTAACTCTTAGAAGAGCCAGGCATCTGTTTGTCATTCATCACTATGATTCTATGGGCGCGGGAGCGATAACTCGCCCCGGACTTCATGTCACCTTGTTTCTCGGCATACATGGCGAGATGAATCAATGCCTGATAGTGTTTCGGATCAAGATAAACTGCCTTGTGGAATAGTTCGCTCGCCAAAATGGAATTTCCCTCAGCCTCACGTATCACACCCAAAAGATAATAAGCGGCGGCCGAACAGGAATAACTCATTAGGCACTCCTCACACAGGGCTGAGGCCAATGCCAGCTCTCCCTGGTCAGCATGCCGCCCGGCCTCATCTATCAGATCACCCTCGGCGCGTACTGTGATTGCATCAGATTTCAACAACGTTTTAATCTTGTTCGACTTTAGGGTAGGTGGCCGCCGTGGAGGTGATTTAATCTGAACTTTTTCAATATCCCGCTCTTCTATCGGGATGGAGAGAGAATATTCTTTAGTTGGTGTATTTTTAAGATAGGAAAATGCACCACTACGACGCACAAATTTGAACAGCGCATTATCGACACAGCCACCTTCAGCATGGCCCAAAAAAATCAATCCACTTGGCGCCAATAATCCATGCAATTTTTTTAATGTTCTATGCTGGGTTGAACGGTCGAAATAAATAAGGAGATTACGGCAAAAAATGACATCATATATTTCACTACCGAACAGAAATCCATCATCAAGAACATTTCCACATCTAAAATTGACTGAGCCGCGAATAATATCGTTCAATTCATAGCTGTCATCAACTTTTTTAAAATGTCGGTCACGCGCATCTCCCTCATCTCCACGAAATGAATTTCGTCCATAAACACCACGCTTCGCCCGGCTCACTATGCGCGCACTAATATCAACCGCATCAATGCGAAACCTTCCTGGTTCCAGGCCTATGTCAGACAATATCATCGCGATTGAATATGGCTCTTCACCACTTGAGCAGGGAACGCTTAAGACACGAAAAACCCTTCCGTCATTGGCGGGGAGCCATTCCTGAGAAACATACTCGGCAAGCAAACGAAATGGTTCTAGGTCGCGAAAAAACCAGGTTTCAGGGACGGTGACCTCGTCAATCAGCTCCTGCAACTCGTTCGCGGAGCTATCCAGCAAGGCAAGATATAACTCGTCATTATCTATTTTGCACAACTCCATGCGTCGGCGCACTGCTCTCATAACCGTAGCGGAGCCTACAGAGGCGCTATCCAGCCCGATAGTCTTTTCAAGCAGGGTTTCTATCGTTGCTATCATTAACGCATTCCCCGCTATCATTTTCAGCACTAGCTGTTTCGCCACCTGAAGAAAAAAGCATCCCGTGCATCTGTATGGGAAATAATTTCCCTATGTTAATACGCTGAATGATACTGCCCTGATAGACTGCGACGTCCCCAAGAAATTCCGAGCCACCCGTTCCCACTCCCGACGTGGAAAATGCTGACTCAGGCAACTTAATGGTCGTAGCAATTCTTTCCGCTAATAAGGCGAGAAGATGGCAGGCATTGTTATCATCCCGATAATTCACCAAAACAATCCGGCTGCTCAACCAGGCACGCGAAGCATTTCCTTTCATCAGCATTGTCAGATCAATTACCGGGATACTCTTCCCCCGGTAGTTAAGCAACCCCACCACATAATCTGGTGTACGTGGAACCTCTTTCAAAGTCACATAAGGTATAACCTCAACGACCTGGGTCGCATCAAGCCCATAGCTATCCCTGTCAATCACAAACAGCAGCAACATCATTTCAGCAGCTCCGCTTATCTAAGGATTCAAGATGTACCCAGAACCTTAAAGCGTGAAACACCGTTCTGTAAGCCATGAGCTGCATCATTCAGCCGATCTATGACGACATTTGACTGACGTAACGATTCCACTGTCTGCTGTGCCGACTCGCTTAACTGGACAATCGCCTGTTTAATCTGCTCGGCACCCTGCGATTGTTGATGCATGCTGTCATTCACCATCTCAAAGCGCGGCGTTAGCGCTTGCACTTGATCGATAATATGCGTCAATTGCCCTCCAACCTGGCGCACATCCTCAACGCTACGGCGCACTTCATCTGAGAATTTATCGACACTCATCACGCCCGCGTTTACTGCGGATTGCATCTCCTTGATCATTTGCTCGATATCCCATGTTGCAACCGCAGTCTGATCGGCAAGGCGGCGTATTTCTGTAGCGACAACCGAGAATCCAAGGCCATATTCTCCTGCTTTCTCCGCCTCAATTGCCGCGTTCAGAGAAAGCAGATTCGTCTGATCGGCCACCTTGGATATCGTCGTAACCACAGTGTTAATGTTGCTGGCTTTTTCGCTGAGCACTTCTAGCTTGGAGGCAATGGAGGCTGATGCCTCGACCATTTTGCGCATGGTATCTTCCATCTTCACTAGCGCATCCTGTCCATTGGCGGCAGACTCGGCAGTACTTTCCGCCACTCTGGAAACTGCGTCCATGGTATTGGTCAGCTCTTTCGTGGTTGCGGAAATCTCTGTTGAAGTCGCAACGATCTCATTCACCGTCGCGACCTGCTCGGTCATCGTCGCCTCCTGCTGCCGTGCGGTGGCGGCAATCTCTGTGCTGGATGACGTCACTTGAATCCCTGATCGCTGTACCTGGGTGACCAGAACGTTCAGGTTATCCATCATGCGCTGCACACCGGTAGCTAATTGGCCGATGGCATCTTCACCGCGCACCTGTATTTTTCCTGTCAGGTCACCTTCGGCGGCCTTGGCTACCACTGAGGAAATGCTATCCACTTTGGTTTTGAGATCATCCATCGCCACACGTTTTTCTTCAATCGATGATCTCAAGTTATCAACCATGCCCTGTAGTCCAGTAGCTAGCTCTCCTATTGCATCGTCGCCAGCAAAGGTAATCTTTCCCGTCAAATCACCCTTTGCTGCCTTGTTGACCACTTCAAGAAGGATGTTTACTTTATTTCTGAGATCCTGCGTGGCTGCTCGTTCGCGCGCATCTGCTTCATCCATCTTGTCAGCCATGGCATTGAATGATCGCCCCAGATGACCTATTTCATCGGAGCTGGATACGTTGGCACGCGCGCCAATATCGCCGTTGGACCGCCGTGTCACAACATCAATCAATCCTGCCAGGGGCCGAGTAATCCAGCCGCGCAACAGGAAACTGGCCATGATCAATCCCAGCGTCATTAGCACCAGATTTGCGCCTGCCCCAATCCATAAGCCACGTTCAACCTTGGCGTCCATATCCGCCAGCGAGTAAGTCACTCGTACTGCACCGTTCACGCTACCGGACGGCACGTTATGACAGGCAAGGCAATTTACATCATTGGTGTTTTCCGTAGCCCGGAAGGGAGTAATCACTGTCAGCGCACGTCCTTCCTGGCGTTGATCTACCTGAAGAATTTCCTCACCGCGCAACGCCTTGAAGTCCAGCTCGTCAACCGGCTTTTCCTCGGCGCGTCCCGGCCCAAATTGATTATTAACGGGATCGCCGCGCACGACACGCGCATCCAAAACACCGTGCCTCCTTAGCGCCTTCTTGCGCAAGATATCGCGTTGCGACATGGTGCCCGTCAGCATCAGGGTATTCAGAGCGTCAAAGTAAGAATTTGTCATGTCCTTGGTGTGGTTCTTAGCCAGATCCAGGATGCGCGCTTTTTCACTCGTGCCGGAATAAAACGTCACCGAACCTACTACCAGTAAAAAGATCACAGCAATGGTCAAATTTACCTTGGCTAGGACAGGAAGACGATTAAGCATAGGAATGCGGTTGATCAGAGATAACATGTGTAGAGGGTCCTTTTCCCAAGCGGAAATACAACGAAGCAGCAAATGAAACCTACCCCGCTAATCAGCGGCAGAAGGTTGCAAAACTTTAACGGGGGATCTCGCCAGGAAAGGCAGGAAGAAGTACAGTCTGCACACAAGGTGTGCGCAGTAGACGCTATCGCGGATAGTTACGACGGGATAATCAAAGATTTACAATGGAAAAACAGAAATAAATCAAAGCTTACGGTGATTGAGGTGGCGGCGCACATACCAGGCGAGAGCAATCACCAGAACAACGCCGATGATCGCATCGAAGCGATGGAAATAAACACCTAACGTATTCCAGTTTTGACCAAGCTTCATGCCAACCCAGGCCAAGCCCCAGCACCAGATATAAGAGCCAACAAACGTATAAACAACAAAACGCGCCATCGGCATGCGGCTTATGCCGGCGGGAAAGGCGATAAAAGTACGAATCACCGGCAGCAGGCGGCCTACAAAGATGGTGATATCACCGTAGCGTTTAAACCAGCGGTCCGCCAACGCCAGATCGTGATGCGACACGAGTATGTATTTGCCATATTTTTCAACAAGAGGCCGCCCACCCCATGCGCCGACATAATAAGCGACTAGCGAACCCAGCACACAGCCCACCGCGCCCGCCAGCGCCACCAGCCATAACTGCATTTCACCTGTAAATACCAGATAACCTGCAAACGGCATGATGATTTCCGAGGGTAAAGGAATACACGCACTCTCGATCGCCATAAGCAACACAATGCCGCCATACCCCAAACGGGAAATGGTGGCAATGATAAAACCCGCAAGCAGGCTAATGATCTTTTCAATCACAGGGCTTTACCAGAAATAGAGCAATACCAGCGTACCAAAAACAATGCGGTAATAGGCAAACACAGTGAAATCATGACGTGCCACATAGGCCAGAAATAACTTCACCACCACCAGTGCCGTCAGAAAAGCAGCAATGAAACCCGTGGCAAAAATCGCCCCGTCCTCTGCATGCAAAAGCGCCCGACTTTTATATAACTCATAGAGCGTTGCCGCGAACATGGTCGGCATGGAAAGAAAAAATGAAAACTCGGTAGCAGCGGTGCGCGACAAGCCACTCAGCAGCCCCCCCATAATGGTTGATCCAGAGCGTGACACACCCGGAAAGAGCGCCAACATCTGTGCCAAGCCAACTTTTAACGCGTCCATCGGACGTAAATCATCGATACTCATCACCCGTGGCTGAAACTGCCGACGCTCAATCAGCAGAATAACGATACCCCCCACAATCAGCGCTATCGCCACGCTCACCGGGTTAAACAGGTATTCCTTAATGGCTTTATGAAACAACAATCCGACACACGCCGCCGGAAGAAAAGCGATAGCCAGATTCAAAACAAAGCGTTGCGCCGGCGGCTTATTCAGCCCACCCAACACACTGACCACCTTGCGCCGGTAACACCACACCACGCCCAACACCGCACCCAACTGGATAAAGATATCAAACGTCTTGGCCCGCTCTCCTGTGAAATCGAGCAGGTCATTCATGATAATCAAATGGCCTGTTGACGATACCGGAAGAAACTCGGTTAAACCCTCAATAATGCCAAGGATCAACGCTTTTAGCAGAAGTACACTATCCACGGATTTTCTGTTTCCCCATCACATAAACAAACACGTCATTCTCGCTTCAGGCGAACCATCAGATCAAACCTGAAAAACGGGCAAAAAAGCCCCTTATTTTAACCTAAAAACAACGACTGGAGGAGATTGCCAGGAATGAAAAATGCGGGCGGGTGGAAAACGGGTAAAACGTGAGGTTACGCCTTGGTACACCGCGCTTCCGAGAGAAAGCTGTGCCCCTGAGCAACGCAATAATCCAGCCATTCACCAAGAAATTTATTGATCTGCCGTTTTTCATACAAATTCAATTCATCAATAACATAGGAAGGACGAAAGAGCTGAAACCGGTGATTTTGATAACTCAACACCTCCGCCACCCGCGCATCAAGGTAGATACGGATTTTCATATAGGGATCAGACACCAATGCCCCATTGGAACGAAAATAATGAGTCAACGCAATAGTCAACGTATACCTGCAACGCTCTACAACTTCCAATTGCAGATCCATCAAATCCCGCCCCTCGGACAAGACCAAACCTTCCATGCCCTGGATATCTGGAATAAGCCACATCAGGCGCTCATAATTCGCCTCATAGCAACTCATCTGCATAGCCACACTATATTTCATGAATCATCAGTCACTCTTCTGAAGACTAGCCTCTTTCCTGCCATGGATCGCATCCTTGCCTATACAGTATATCGTCCAGTACGGATGAATAATTTACAATCTGACCAAAAAATCAAAATGATCGCTTGCAATATTGTTCTAACAGCAAAAAATTTGCTACAGTCAAAAAAGTCGCCATCGAATGAAGGACATCGCAATGAAACAATACCCAACCCGCCCTGGATCAGTCGCCTCAGCTACCGGCGCGATGAAGTCAATGCTTGCGGCTTTTTTGCTCGCCATTACCCTCACACCCTGCCCATCTCTTATGGCCGCCGAACCTGCCAGCAAGGCTGGCAACACCGCCACAACCAAGGATCCACTTGCGGAATTTTTGAGATCTCTCCCTCCGTCCGTCCAGCAAGCTGTCAGCGACTCCATGTTGATCTACCGAAATTCGCCACGTATCGCAAAAAGCGCTGACTCAAAACGATTGGTCTTCGGCAAAACGGACGCGCCGACTCGTCTCATTGAATGGACCGATATCCGCTGCCCTCACTGCAAGCACCTGGAAGAGACTCTCACGAAAATCCGCGAGGAAGCCCCCCCGGGCTCCTGGAGCGAAGAAGCTCGCCACTTCCCTCTCGATGCGGAATGCAACCCTTACGTCCAACGCTCCGATGGCAGCGGAATCAGTTGCCTTGCGGCCAAAATACAAATCTGCCTGGCAGGATCAACCGATTTCAGCCGGGTACGCGCCACACTGTTCAATGAACAAACCCGTCTTAGCCGTAACCGGATATGGGAAGTTGCCGCATCCACCCCCGCGCAACGCAAGACACTTGAGGCCTGTGTCAAGTCGCCACAAACTGCGGCCACTTTAAAGGAAGATCTGGATTTGGCAGTACAACATAAGCTGGAAGGCACGCCGTTAGTAGTCATCAATGACCGAAAAGCAACCTCGGTGGCTGCCATGATCTATACGATGATAATGGTTATGGGGCAGGACAATGCTCCCGGCTTCAAAGTCTTGCCGCCGCCTATTAATGCTCATATGCATTAGGCGGCGTTGACATAAACATGGGCGCGCGCAACGGCCTATTTGCCAGGCGGCACGTATCCCTCCGGCGTCGCTGAACCGCCCTCGAAAAAGAATTTTTCCATTTCGAGTTGCAGGAATTGGCGTGACTTGACGTCTACCAATGCGAGGCGGTATTCGTTGATGAGCATGGTCTGGTGTTTCAGCCACATCTGCCAGGCTTCCTTGGAGACGTTTTCAAAAATCCGTTTGCCCAACTCGCCGGGGTAAGGAGGAAGGGCCAGGCCTTCGGCCTCTTTGTCGAGCTTGATGCAGTGAACGGTGCGGGTCATGCGTGATTGTCTCCTGATAATTGTGTCAATAAACGCTGGACGGGCGCGGCCAGTCCCAGTGCTTTGGGGGATGCGGGATTGTACCAAATGGCGCTGCCCCCCTCCATGATGCCGTTCATTTCGCGCACGCGGGCGTGAACCGGTGTGATGTCGAGGTGAAAGTGGCTGAAGGTGTGGCGCAGCGTCGGCCACGTCTCGCTGGTGGTGATGCGGCAGCCGAGATGATGCGCGCACCAGGTTTCGATGTCCTCATCCACAGGGCATTCCGGAAAACTCCATAGCCCGCCCCAGATGCCTGCTGGTGGACGCTGTACCAGCAATATACCATCATGCGAATCGCGCAGCATGAGCAGGGTGGTGGCGCGCACCGGCAGGGTCTTGCGTGGCTTGGGGGAGGGGAAATCGCTCATCCGGCCTTGCTCATACGCGGCACAGCCGTCATGCAGCGGGCACCGTACACAGGCAGGGGCGGCGCGCGTGCAGAGCGTGGCGCCGAGGTCCATGATGGCCTGGGTGTAGTGCGCCACCCGCTGTGCAGGCGTGTGTTGTTCCGCCATCCCCCAAAGTTTTTGCTCGACATCCTTCTTGCCCGGCCAGCCCTCAATGGCGTGGTAACGGGTCAGCACGCGCTTTACGTTGCCGTCGAGGATGGCGTGGCGCTGGTTGGATGAGAGTGCAAGGATAGCGGCGGCGGTGGAGCGACCGATGCCTGGCAGGCTCTGCACGGTGGTGATGTCGAGGGGGAATTCTCCTCCATACTGCTCGTGCAATATTCCGGCCGCGCGATGCAGGTTGCGGGCGCGGGCATAATAGCCGAGGCCCGTCCACAGGTGCAGCACCTCGTCCAGCGGTGCTGCGGCAAGTGCGGCAACATCAGGAAATCGCGCCATAAAGCGCTGGAAATACGGGATGACGGTAACGACCTGGGTTTGTTGCAGCATCACTTCGGAAACCCACACGCGGTAGGGTGTGGTGTTATGTTGCCAAGGCAGATCCTTACGACCGTGCATGTCGAACCATGCCAGCAGGCGGTTACCGAATTGCGGGGTTTTCATGGTGTTGCGACGTTATCTCAGTGTGCTAATGTGTGTTATGCTAATATTTTTCAGGCTGCATCTCGCGCCCTCAATGGTGCCAATGTCGATAATCGAACAACAGGACATCTGGATCAAGGGCAATGAAGGCCCTCCCAGTGAAGGGGTGTTTTCTTCCACCGCCTATGATCAGCACGACCGCTTGGTCAGGGCGGCCAAGGCGTGGGGGATATCGTGGGCGCTGTCGGCGCTCTCGCTGGCTACGTTTATCCCCGTCGTGCATGTGCTGGCGGCGGTAGTTTTTTTTATCGCCGGGCCGGTTACAGCCTATTCAAAATACCGCACATTGTCCACCGCCAATAATGCGACGGGCGTCTGCCCCGCATGCCAGCAAGCAATCACGATTACCGTGCAGGCAGCGGATAAAGTCCCATTATGGACGTATTGCCCCTCGTGCAGTTCGCCCATACATCTGTTTTCAAAATCGAGAGAAGTTTGATCTAAATCAAAGTAGAGTTCCACCGGAGAAATTACAATATGCGTGGTGTGTTTGCCATTTTCATTTTAAGTATTCTGATCTTGAGCTTTGCCGCGATGGTCTTTACCGGATTGTATGCGCTCGGTGTGATTGGCCCGGACAGGTAGAACCCTCGATGTAGGGTGTGCTGGGTGTGATGATCACAATACGCCGTCCATTCCATTGCGCGGCCATATGCAGCCTGGCCTCTGTTTCATTTGAAAGGAGAAAAAACCATGAAAGCCTATTGTGTAGTCGTTGCAGACGGGACGCGCGCCCGCTTTTTTAGCCTGGAACCGTCAGACCTTCCCACAGGAGAGACGGGGTCTAACCTGGTGGAACATGAAGACTTGATCAGCACCGAGAAGGAAGTCCCTGGCACGCAGATGTGGACTGACACCAAATCGGCACGCGGCGCCTCGCGGCTAGGTGCGCCCGCCCACGGTTATGATGACCAGCGCGATCGTCATGAAGACGAATTCGAACGGCGCTTTGCTCGGCGGATAACCGAAGAGGCTGTCCGTATGGCGCAGCAACAAAAGGCCGCGCATCTTGTTCTGGTGGCGGAGACACGCATGCTGGGCTTTTTGCGTGATGCGCTTGATGTGCCTGCCCATGTGAGTTTCGATGTGCATGAATTGGCCAAGGATGTGACCAAGCTCACGTCCAGTGAGTTACATGAATATCTGGTGGGTGCGAATCTGTTGCCGACACGGCAGGGTGCGCCAGCGTGGGTGCCGCGTGCATAGTGATGGCATGGAGGGTTTGGAGCGGGTGATGGGAATCGAACCCACGCTATCAGCTTGGGAAGCTGAAGTTCTACCATTGAACTACACCCGCTCAGGAAGCTAGGCATTCTCACGCGTTTTATCGTTTTGGTCAATCTTTTGTAGACAAACACTATGGAAATTTTTGTCAACGGCGTGACACACCAGGTGCCGGAGAGTTACAGCGTGGCCGACTTGATCGAAGCAATGGCTTTGACCGGCAAGCGTATTGCCGTCGAAATTAATCTCGACATTGTGCCACGTAGTGCGCACGCGGCGCGTCATTTTCAGGTGGGTGATCGGGTGGAGATTGTCCATGCCATCGGCGGCGGTTAGTGCGCGATTCGCGCTATAATTTTATCCAGTCAGGCGCGTCCGCGCCGCATCAAAGTTCAGGATTTCATCATGTCACAACCCATCATTTCAACCGATCCCTTAATCATTGCGGGTGTTGCCTATCACTCCCGCCTCTTGGTGGGCACAGGCAAATACCGCGACCTCGACGAGACACGCCGTGCCACTGAGGCGAGCGGTGCGCAGATCGTTACTGTGGCGGTGCGTCGTACCAACATCGGCCAGACCCCCGGTGAACCCAATTTGCTGGATGTGCTGCCGCTGGATAAATATACCCTGCTGCCCAACACCGCAGGGTGCTACACCGCCGATGATGCGATCCGCACCTGCCGCCTGGCGCGCGAGTTGCTGGGTGGTCACGATCTGGTTAAGCTGGAGGTGCTGGGCGATCAGAAAACCCTTTTTCCGGACATCGCTGAAACTTTCAAGGCCGCCGATGTTCTGATCAAGGACGGTTTCAAGGTGATGGTCTACACCAATGACGATCCCATCGCCGCCAAGCGCTTCGAGGAGATGGGTTGTGTCGCGGTGATGCCGCTTGCCGCCCCCATTGGTTCCGGGCTGGGTATCCGCAATCCGTACAATATCCGCATCATCATCGAGAATGCCAAGGTGCCAATCCTGGTCGACGCCGGTGTTGGCACTGCCTCCGATGCGGCGATTGCCATGGAGCTGGGCTGCGACGGCGTGCTCATGAATACCGCGATTGCCTGCGCCAAAGACCCGGTGCTAATGGCCTCGGCCATGAAAAAGGCCATTGAGGCGGGGCGCGAAGCCTACCGTGCTGGGCGCATGCCCCGTAAGCTCTATGCCAGTGCGTCGTCGCCATTGGATGGAACATTTTTTTAAGCGCTGTAATATTTTTGCAATATTTCAGCTATAGATTGTCACGGTTTTTGAGATTGAAATGTAGAATGTAGGTTGGGTCTCGGCAACTGCTCCATGCGTTGCCCTACCTTCTGCATCCGTGCAGTCGAAGCGAAGCGGACCCAACATTTAGCTTTGATAAACCAAATGGTTAGCAATCTCTAAACAACAAGAATGAATGAGGCCGATCTAAAACAGCCCGATCTTTATATCAACCGCGACCTGAGTCTGCTTCAGTTCAACCGGCGCGTGCTTGAACAGGCCAGGGATGAAACCGTGCCGTTGCTGGAGCGGCTGCGCTTTCTGTGCATTTTCAGCAACAACCTGGATGAATTGTTCGAGACACGGGTGGCGGGGTTGACGCAGTGGGCGGCGTTGGAGTCGGTGCAGACCGGGCCGGACAACATCACCCCGCTGGATGCTTTGAAGCAGATCGGCGTTGAAGTGCGTGTGCTAGTGGATGAGCAATACCGGCTACTCAATGAGGTGCTGACGCCGCAGCTCGCTGCCGAAAACATCCGCTTTGTGCGGCGCACCCACTGGAACGCCAAACAGAAACGCTGGGTAAAGCGCTTTTTCGAGAACGAATTGCTGCCGGTGCTGAGTCCTCTTGGCCTTGATCCCTCGCATCCCTTTCCCAATATCCTCAACAAGAGCCTGAATTTCATTGTCTCGCTTACCGGCAAGGATGCCTTCGGGCGTAGCGGCGAGGTGGCGGTGTTGCAGGCGCCGCGCGCCTTGCCGCGCCTGATACCGATACCGGAAGAGTATGCGAGCGGCCCGCATGATTTTGTGTTCCTTACCTCCATCATCCACGCGCACGTCAAGGATCTATTTCCCGGCATGAAGGTGACGGGCTGTTACCAGTTCCGCGTCACGCGCAACAGCGAGCTGTTTGTGGATAAGGAGGAAATCGACGATCTGCTACGGGCGGTGGAGGGCGAGCTGCCCTCGCGCCGTTACGGCGAGGCGGTGCGGCTGGAGGTGGCAGACAATTGTCCCCCCGAGATGGCCACCTATCTGCTCGATCAATTTGAGCTGACTCAGGATGACCTCTATCAGGTCAACGGCCCGGTGAATCTGGCGCGCCTGATGACCATCCCCGACGTGGTGGACAGGCCGGATCTGAAATATCCGCCCTTCACGCCGGGGTTGCCTGGCCGACTGAAGCGCAGCACCAATATCTTCCAGACCCTGCGTCATGGTGATGTGCTGCTGCATCATCCCTATGAATCCTTCGCGCCCGTGGTCGATTTCGTTCGCCAGGCCGCCGCCGATCCCCATGTGCTGGCCATCAAACAGACCCTCTATCGCACCGGGCGTGATTCAGCGCTGGTCGACGCTCTGGTGGAGGCGGCCCGCGTCGGCAAGGAAGTCACCGTGGTGATCGAATTACTGGCGCGCATGGACGAAGAAACCAACATCAATATGGCGACTCAGTTGCAAGAGGCGGGCGCCCATGTGGTGTATGGCGTGGTGGGCTACAAGACCCACGCCAAGATGATTCTGGTGGTGCGCCGCGAAGAGGATGGCCTGCGTCACTATACGCATCTGGGTACAGGCAACTACCATGCCCGCACGGCAAGGTCATACACCGATTTCGGCCTGTTTACCCGCAATGAAGTGATCGGCGAGGATGTCCACAAAATCTTTCTGCAACTCACCAGCCTGGGACGCATCACGAAACTAAACCGATTGTTGCAGGCGCCTTTTACACTGCACAAGGAATTGCTGGAAAAGATCGAGCGCGAGACCGAATATGCCCGCCGTGGACGCGCAGCGCGCATCATCGCAAAGATGAATGCCCTGATCGAGCCGAACATTATCCGGGCGCTTTATCGTGCATCCCAGGCCGGGGTGAAGGTTGATCTGATCGTGCGTGGCGTGTGCTGCCTGAGGCCGGGCATCCCCGGCGTTTCCGAAAACATTCAGGTGCGCTCCATCGTGGGCCGTTTTCTGGAGCACTCGCGGGTCTATTATTTCCATCACAACGGCGATCCAGAGGTGTTTTGCGCCAGCGCCGACTGGATGGACCGCAATTTTTTCCGGCGCGTGGAAGTGTGTTTTCCCATCGAAGCCAAGACCCTCAAAAAGCGCCTCATACAGGAGGCATTGATGATGTACCTGGATGACAATGTGCAAGCGTGGCTGCTGCAAAGCGATGGAAGTTATGAGAAGGTCGCGCTGGAAAACCAGCCGCCATACTCGGCTCAACTCGCCCTGCTGGAAAAATTGGCGGATGGCGCTCCGCAAGAGCCTTCTCCGTGATATTTGAACCTGAAAACCTCTTTTTTCCACGAAAAACGCGAAAGTCACGAACAATAAAAAGATGGATTTCTTCAGTAATTCACCGGATGGGTGATAAATAAAATGGTGATATACGCTGGGATATTTTCGTGTTTTTTCGTGAGTTTCGTGGATAACCGAGTTTTTTAGATTGAATGCTTAGGATAAACGTCTACCGTCTTTTCGCCAGAAACAACCCCATCGCAAGCGCCAATACCAGCATCACCACCACCGGCATATTTCCCACCCGCACATAGGGCGTTGCGCCGCTCATTGGCTGTATCGTAGCGGTGAGTGTATAGGTCTTGAATTGCGGCGCGACGGCAAGCTGCTTTCCATTGGGGCCGATGATGGCGGTGATGCCGGTGTTGGTGGCGCGCAGCAGGGGGCGGCCTGTCTCCAGGGCGCGCATGCGGGTGATTTGCAAGTGTTGCAGTGGGCCGATGGAATGGCCGAACCAGGCATCGTTGCTGACATTGACCAGCAGCGTGGCGTCGGGCAACTGGCGAATCACCTCTTCGCCGAACACGGCCTCGTAGCAAATCGAGATGCCCGCTTTCTGTCCCGCAACGCTCAGCGGCTGTTGATCCAGCCCGCCCTTGCTGAAATCCGACATCGGCACCTGAAGAAAATCGACGACGCCCGCCAGCACGCTTTTCATTGGCAGGTATTCAGTAAACGGCACCAGATGATGCTTGTGATAAAACGCCTGGTGGCTGCCGAGGCTGGTCATGCTGTTGTAATAGCGCTGCGTGCGCATGTCCATAACCGGTACGCCAATCAACATGTCAGCATGGTGTTCGCGCGCCTCCTCGGCCAGTGCGCCGAGGAAAGCCTCCGCCTCGTGGTAAAACACCGGCATGGCGGTTTCCGGCCAGATGATGAGGTTGCTGTCCCAATGCTCGCGTGTCATGCGCAGATAAAGTTCGAGGGTGGGGTCTCTGACATCCGGCGTCCATTTGATGTCTTGCGGGATATTGCCTTGGATCAGGCTCACTTTCAGCGGCGTCCCCGTCGGCTGGCTCCACTGCTGCATGCCCAATAACCCCGCTGTGATCCATAACGCCAGCAATACGATGATATGTCTCAGCCTGTGCCACACGCCACCTTTATCCAGCACCACCGCCAGCAATAATCCGGCGCTGAACGCGCTCGCCCAGGAGACACCATACACACCCAATACCGGCGCCAGACCGGCGAGTGGGGTTTCGATCTGACTGTAGCCGAGATTCAGCCACGGAAAACCAGTCAGGAACCAACTGCGCACCCATTCAAAGAAGGTCCAGCCCGCAGGGAAGATCAGCAGCAGCTTGACGCGCAAGGCGGCGGGTGTCGGTGCAGGATAAAAACGGGTGACAAAGTAACCGAAGAGGGCGGGAAACCACGCCAGCACGATGACGAACAGCGTCATCAAGAATACCGACAAGGGCAGGCTGACGCCGCCGAATTCGTAGATGCTGACATAGATCCACGTCACGCCAGTGCCGAACATGCCCAGCCCAAACAGCAGGCCACGCCACATCGCGCGCCGTGGCGATACGTGGAGCCACAATGCGAAGAGCAGGGCGGGGATGATAATCGCCAGCGGGAAGATGCCGAAAGGGGCGAATGCCAGCGGCAGTAACGCCCCCGCTAGCAGGGCCAGCAGGTCAACGCGCCAGTCAGCCGTGACCTGTGTTTTATTGGTGAATAGAGGCCTCAAGCGCTTGTGCCCTCCTACGCTTGCCGCATCAATCAGGACTCGCCGGACAGTGTGGGCTGCTCAGCCTCATCTTCTTGCGAGCGCATGGTGACTTGCAGCAAGTGAACACGGCGGTTGTCGGCGTGCAGTACCTTGAAGCGGAAGCGTCCGATGGACAGCGCTTCGCCGCGCCGTGGCACCTTGCCGAAGTCATGCACCACCAGGCCACCGATGGTGTCGAATTCCTCATCGCTGAATTCGCTACCGAAATAGCTATTGAATTCGTCGATAGGAGTCAGCGCCTTCACCGTATAGTTGAAGTCGCTGTGTTTTTTGATATAGGCATCTTCGTCAATATCGTGCTCATCGGCAATCTCGCCGACGATTTGCTCCAGCACATCTTCGATGGTCACGAGGCCAGACACACCGCCGTATTCGTCCACGACGATGGCCATGTGATTGCGGCTGGCGCGGAATTCCTTGAGCAGCACGTTGAGGCGCTTGCTCTCCGGGATAAACACCGCCGGGCGCAGGATGTCACGCACATTGAAAACCGCGTGTCGCCCGGTGACGAAGTAACCCAGCAGGTCTTTCGCCAGTAAAATGCCGATCACTTCGTCGCGGCTGTCGCCGATTACAGGGAAGCGCGAGTGCTCGGATTCGGTGATAACGGGGAGGATTTCCTGCAACGCAGCGTCACGCTCCACCACCACCATCTGCGCGCGCGGCACCATGATGTCACGCACCTGCATTTCGGATACCTGCAGCACACCCTCGATCATCGCCAGTGCGTCGGAATCCAGCAGTTGACGTTGCTGTGCGTCACGCAACAGCTCGATGAGTTGTTCACGGTCTTTGGGTTCGCCCAGCAATACGTGGCTCAGTCTTTCAAGCCAGGAGCGTTGTACTACGCCGTTAGTAGATCGGCCTTCATTCATGTGTTGTCCATAGGATTAAAAAATTTTCGATGCTCTCATGATGGTTGATAGGGGTCAGGAAAACCCAGTTGCGCCAGGATGTCTGTTTCCAGCGTTTCCATAGCCTGCGCCTCGCGTTCTTCCAGATGATCATACCCCAGCAGGTGCAGGACGCCATGCACGACCATGTGCGCCCAGTGGGCGAGGGCTTCCTTGTGTTGTTCGTGCGCCTCGCGCTCAACGACGGGTGCGCAAATCACAATATCACCCAGCAAGGGTACGGGCAGCAGGTCGGCGTCCTCTACGGCGAATGACAGCACATTGGTCGGCCCCTGTTTGTGACGATACGTTTCGTTGAGCGCAGCACCTTCTTCGTTGCCGACAATGCGCAGTGTCAACTGGCCTTCCTCGCGCTGCCCCGCCAGCGCCGCGTGTGCCCAGGCGCTAACTTGATCCGGCGACGGCATGGTATCGTCCTGGGCCACTTCAGGTCCGTACTGGACATCTATCTGAATACTCATCTATTCAACCGCCGTACCTGTGAGGGGCACCATGCTGTTTTCTTCTTTTGTTTTGCTTTCAAACGACTCGTAAGCGGATACGATGCGCTGCACCAGCGGATGGCGTACCACGTCCCTGGCCTGGAAGAAGGTAAAGCTGATGCCTTCGACATCGCGCAGTACGTTGATGACGTGGCGCAATCCGGATTGCCGCGTGCGCGGCAAGTCGGTCTGGGTGATGTCGCCGGTTATCACCGCAACCGAACCAAAACCGATGCGCGTGAGAAACATCTTCATCTGCTCCGCCGTGGTGTTTTGCGCCTCGTCGAGGATGATGAATGACTCATTCAGCGTTCGCCCGCGCATGTAGGCGAGCGGTGCGATTTCGATCACGTTGCGTTCGATCAGCTTGGCGACACGTTCAAATCCCAGCATTTCATACAAGGCATCATACAGCGGGCGCAGATAGGGGTCGATTTTCTGCGCCAGATCACCCGGCAAAAAACCCAGCCGCTCGCCGGCCTCCACCGCCGGGCGTGTAAGCAGGATACGCCGTACCTTTTCCTGTTCCAGCGCCGCAACCGCGCAGGCCACGGCCAGATAGGTCTTGCCCGTACCCGCCGGGCCGATGCCGAAGTTGATATCGTGCGCCAGGATATTTTTTATATAGCGCTGCTGATTGTAGCCGCGTCCTTTGATCACGCCGCGCGGAATACGCAGGTTCACGTCGGCAAGGGCCGGATCAGGCACG
>CAMTYI010000168.1:0-13206 GCA_947085925.1 uncultured Gammaproteobacteria bacterium | reverse complement strand
ATACCGCGCCGTTTGTCGGCCTGTTCGGCACCGTGATCGGCATCATGTCGGCACTGGAAGGCATCGCCGGCAGCGGTTCGGCGGATCTGAACGTGGTTGCCGGCCCGATTGGCGAAGCGCTGGTCGCCACTGCGGCGGGCATTGCCTGCGCTGTCCCGGCTGTGGTGGCGTACAACAGTTTTTTGCGGCGCATGAAGGTGTTCAGCAACACACTGGATAGCTTTGCCTATGACTTGTTGTCTCATCTTGCTTCTGAGCGTGCCGTTCGGGCACTTGCAACAGAGGAGAAAAAATAATGGCATTCGGTCAACTTGATCGCGGCGGCGCGCCGCAACCCATGCACGAAATCAATGTCACGCCGCTGGTCGATGTGATGCTGGTGTTGCTGGTGGTGTTCATCATCGCCGCTCCATTGCTGACCCATAAGGTCAAACTCAATCTACCCAAGGCTACGGCCCAGCCATCTTCGGTCATTCAGAAACCGCTCGTCCTCAGTCTTACGAAAGATGCGCAACTCTATCTTGATGGAAAATCCATCAACCACACAGCATTGCAAACAATGCTGCAAGGTCTGGTCGCGGCCAATACTCCGCCCACCGTGGAATTACGCGCCGACGGTGACCTGGCCTATCAGCATGTAGTGCGCCTTATGGCACTGGTGCAAAGCACCGGGGTAACCAAACTTTCGTTCATTACACAGCCTGAAGCGGTAGGCGCACCATAACAATCACCTTCAACACCAACCAACGGGAGCGTTACACGATGAAAAAAAACTTGCGAGTTCAACGGGCGTTACGCAGCGCCAGGGGTGCAACATTGACATTGGCCGGAATCACATGTCCATTGATAAGCATGGCGGCCGGCGTGCCGACGCTCAATGTGGTGGAAGTGAAATCCGCATCAGATAACCTGATCGGCACAGCCGACTCGGCAAACCAGGGCACCGTACTCAAAAAACAGCTTGATGCACGCACCGTTTATCGTCCTGGAGAGTTACTGGAAACCGTGCCGGGTCTGATCGTCTCTCAGCACAGTGGGGAAGGCAAAGCCAATCAGTTCTATGCACGCGGTGTTAACCTTGACCACGGCACGGATTTGCGTACCAGTGTCGATGGCATGCTGGTCAACCAGCGTAGTCACGGACACGGGCAGGGCTGGACCGATTTGAATTTTCTGATACCGGAGCTGGCCAGCGGCCTGCAATACAAGAAAGGGCCTTATTATGCCGAGGAAGGCGATTTTTCGTCGGTGGGCAGCGTCAACATAGGCTATCTTGATATCCTGCCGCGAGGGATCTCAAGCATCGGCATCGGCCAGCAGGGTTACCGGCGTTTGCTGCTCGCCGACTCTCCCAGGCTGGGCGCCGGCAACCTCCTGTATGCCGCCGAACTGTACACCAAGGACGGGCCGTGGACCAACCCCGATGATTACCGCAAATTCAATGCCGTGCTGCGCTACAGCCAGGGCGATGACCAGAACCGCTTCAATGTCACCGCCATGGCCTACCGGGGACTATGGAACGCCACAGATCAGATCCCACTGCGCGCCGTGAACAGCGGCTTGATACCGCGACTAGGCACGGTTGACACGAGCAGCGGCGGTGATGTCTCCCGCTACAGCCTGTCGACCGCATGGCAGCGCATGAGCGGCAATGGCATCACCAAGGCTAATGCCTATGTCATACAGCACGATCTCAACCTGTTTTCGAACTTTACTTATTTTATGAATGATCCTGTCCGCGGCGATCAGTTCTACCAACCCGACAAACGCACGATGTCTGCGGCGAACATCAGTCAGAGCTGGCTGAGCCAATGGGGTAGCCGCGATGTCGAAAATACTGTCGGGCTGCAACTGCAGAACGATAATATCTCCAATGGGCTGTTGAGTACCACCCGGCGGCAGGTATGGGACACCACCCGGCGCGATCGTATCGTCGAGAGCAGCGCGGCTGTTTACCTCCAGAACAGCACGCGCTGGGCGGAGAAATTCCGCACCGTGGCCGGGCTGCGCAGCGATTTTTACCGCTTCAAGGTGAACGGCGACCGGCCGGAAAATTCAGGCAAGGAGAACGCCAGCATCACCAATCCCAAGTTGAGCCTGATCTTCGGTCCGTGGGCAAAGACCGAGTATTACATCAATCTCGGCGGCGGCTTCCGCAGCAATGATGCACGCGGCACGACACTCAATGTCGACCCGAAGACCGGCGGCACGGTTGATGCCGGCGGCAATCCAGTTCAAAGGGTCACCCCCCTGGTACGCACCAAGGGTGTCGATCTGGGGCTGCGCACCGCGATCATACCGGGCTTGCAAAGCACTTTCACGGTATTTCAACTGGACAGCGCCTCGGAACTGGTGTTCCTCGGCGATGCCGGCACCACCGAGGCCAGCCGCCCCAGCCGCCGCACTGGTTTCGAATTCGCCAACTTCTATGAGCCTACGCCGTGGCTGACAATAGATGCGGATGTCGCCTACACCCGGGCGCGCTTCAAGGGTAATGCCCCGGAGGGAGACCGCATTCCCGGCGCTGTGGAAGGTGTCGCTTCACTGGCGGCCTTGGTGGATAACGTCGGCCCCTACTTCGGCAGCATGACGCTGCGCCACTTTGGCCCACGCCCCCTGATCGAAGACAACAGCGTGCGCTCAAACAACACCACCACGCTGAACGGCCAGATCGGCTACAAATTCCACAAAAATCTGCGTGTGGCGCTACAGGTCTTTAATTTATTGAACAGCAGGTCCAACGCCATCGACTACTATTACGAATCGCAACTGCAGGGTGAAACGGCACCCGTAGCCGACAAACACATCCGCCCTATGGAGACGCGCTCGTTCCGGGTGACTCTGACAAGCAACTTTTAATATAGTCCACCGGCGGTGCCAATGCACTGCCGGTGGTTTTAGACAATAAAATTACATGAGGGATGTCATGACACCGAACATCACGTTCGCAGGAGGACGTGGATTAAAGCTCGTCGGTTGGCCAAAGGCATTGGCGCCGGAAACGTTCTCCGCATATACCTCGTTGGTCATGTTGTTTATGTCCATATACCAGCGCACACTACGGCCCTTCTCGCCGCGCACGAGGTAGAATACCGAGGCGGTGGCGATATCGTATCCATCGTACTTACCGGTATTCTGATTGTTGGTGTAGTAAGGCCCCAGGGAGCGCCATCTCAGGCTCCCGCCCCAACCGGCCGGGGGCGCATACTTGACGGTGAAATTCGCTATGTGCCTGGGTACGCGCTGTAGCTCCTTGCCAGTGAAAGCCGGATCCGTGCCTTCCTTGATCTCAGTGTCGAAGAGACCGAATCCCGTGGAAAGTTCCAGATGGTTGATTATCGGCGGATAGTAGCGCACATCACCCTCCAGGCCGATGCGCTGCGACTTGCCTGCGTTGATTAGGCGGGGCGGAACAACGCCGGGAACCTGTTGAATCTCATCGGAACTGTTGAGCAGAAACGCGACCACATCAATATCCCAGCGCGGCGAGGGCGCGCCGTTGATACCGACTTCGTACTGCCAGAACTCGACTGCGTCGACCTTGATGTTCGGGTCGTACTTCTGGACACTGCTGGGCAGAGCGAAACCGTTTGCCGCGCTTGCGCGCAGCTCCCATTTATCGGTGAGCTCCGACCGCATACCGAATTTCGGGCTGATGCGGCTGAAATCGTTAATGTTCGTTTTGGTACCCGTCAGACGATCACTGAGCGAGCCGCCGAAATTATCATAACGAAAACCGAGTGTCGGACGAAAAAGCCGATGGATGCCGAGATCGGCCTGACCATACAGCGAAGTGGTGGTGATCTTGAAATCCCTGTCGCGTTGTTTCACGCCCCGCACTCGCGTATTCGTCGACCATTGATCCTCATGTGTGCCCTCATCATAACGCTCGCTTCCCAGCACCCAATTGTTGCGGACACCTAATAACTGGTTCTGACCATTCAGGCTGGCGCCGAAGGCGAAAACATCACGGTCGTGTGATCGTTCGATCTGATTTGCCGGCGGATTGGGGGTGTTTGACTCGAAGCGGGTGATACCCATCCTGGTGTTGTACACGAAGGTCAGCAGCTTGAGGTCATTATTTATCAGATGATTGAAATCGACTCGCTGTGAGGAGTAGGTTTTTTCGCCGCCGTCATTCTGGCCGGCCACGCTCGGGGCCTGCTGGCGCCGACGGGAACTGTCCAGAAATTGGTCGCGACCAATGTTGCCTGGCCCTTCGAACCATGCGCCATGACCACGCAGCGAGAGAACAATTTCGGAACGGTCACTGATCTGATAGGCGGCGCGGAACGCGGAATTCATCTTGGTGAAGCGCGAGTTATCACGCCAGCCCTGACTTTCGTAGCCCTGGAGCGCACCGTTGATCTGCACCGGGCCGGTCTTGCCGCCAAACGCCGCTTGCCCATCGTAGGTTCCATAAGATCCAGCCGACAAGTGAGTATCCAGGTATTCGCCTCCCTTGCGAGTGGTAAAAGCCATGACACCACCACGCGCGAAATTCCCGTACAGCGGAGAGACCGGCCCTTTGTATAAGGACAGACGCCCAATCTCCAGAGGGATGATGACATTGGTATCGGCAAAGCCATCGGCATGGCCTTCGGCCTCGTTCAGGGTGATGCCGTCAAGCGATAAACCCACGTCGCCGCCATGGCCACCGCTGGTCATGCCGCGTATGGTAATGAAATCGGCGACACTGCCCGATTGTATCGAGCGCACTTCCACGCCGGGGGCCTCTCTGACGATAGCCAGAGGATTTTCCCAGCGCCGCGACTTAATGTCCTCCGCCGAGATGACGTTGACCGTGAAGGAACGATCCGATTCCCTCATGGCCTCACCCTTGACGGTGATCTTGCCCAGCGGCACCGCCTCTGCGGCGTGAACTTCCACGCCAGACCCAAACAGCGCCGCAACGATGGCGCATTTTCTGAAACTGTGATTTTTCATGTTTTCCCTCTGTTAATTCCCACTAAAATAAAACTGGCCAAAATCAGCGGACGCCGACTCGCCCCCCCTTCTCATGATCCCGGCAAACCAACATGAAAGCTCACATTGCCGGACACCTCCGATCACTCATCGTTGCATTGCGTAGCCCTCCCCTATCCTGAAACCGTGAGCTAGCCGACCACCCGGCAGCGGCGCAAACCGCGCGCGGCCATCGCGGCGAGCAACAGTACCGGCACGCCGATGCCTATCAACGCCGATGCGACGCGGGAAAGAATCCCGGTGCCGGGGTTGTCGGCAAAACTGAATTGCGGAAAATGGCTGTAGTCGCCAGACGTCAACATCTGTTCGGCCTGTGCCCTGGAAATGAAGAACTCGCGCCACTCCCGGTGAAAGCGATCCACCTGCGCAAAGAATGCGCGGTAGCGGCTACGCCCGGTGCCGGCGATTTCCGCCAGAGCATCGTGCATGAGCAGCGCGGGCGATGCGTAGGCAAGGCGCCCGGCCAAGTCATGCTGGCGCTGTAGCTGGGCCTCGTGAGCAGCCATGATCTCTTCCGAGCGCGCCGTGGCGGCAAGCTGCACGGCAAGACGGCGCAGGGTGCGTTCACGGTAACTGCCACGCTGCAACGCCGTTCCTTGCGGATGCTCATCCTGGTAGCGGGCCAGGGCGGCATTACGCTCGCGATCGGCATCGGCCGAGGCGGCACGCACCGCCAGTACCATCTCCGCCTGCGAAGGCGAGGGGTAGCGCGCTTCGGACCAGGCATTGACCAGGGAAGGTATGATCAGCAGCACCCCGATCCATGCCGCTACCAACAGCAGGGCGTTATAGGCCGAATCGCGCCCCAGGCCGTTTACGGCAGCGGCCAGTACTACCCAAAATGCACCATAGACGATAATCGCCAACGACAATACCGCCAGTGCTTGACCACCGCTCGCCAGCGTGCCGCCAACGATAAGGGCGAGGCCGGCGAAAACCGCCGCAACCGTCACCAGCATGGGAATACCGGCGCGCACCAGCAGCTTGCCAGCCATCACGGTGCGCACCTGTACCGGGCAGGACGCGGTGAGAGCCAGTGTCCCCTGCTCGCGCTCGCCGGAAACGAGGTTGTACGTCAGCGCGAGTATCCACAGCGGATAGATAAAGACCAGCACGAAGGCAAGATCGAAGGAGCCGCTGAGCAGATGCGCCGGATTGGCGATCTCATCGGCGAAAAAAAAGCTGTCCTTGCTCCCGGCCGAAACCCTTAGCGTTGCCGGATAAAGGTCGCTTTGTCCGATGGCGGTGATAGCCAGAGGTTGCGCCGGCAATGCCACGTTCGTCGCCGCCGATCCGCTACCAACGAAAAGGGCATTGCGCGGATCACGAAACGGTGCGTCAGGAGGCGCCACCCGACTGGCCTGGATGTCAGCCAGGCCTTTGCGCAGTTTCGCAAGAGGTTCCTGCTCTTCGGTATTCGCAGCAGCGACGGCGGCGGCCTGGCGTGCGACCAGAGTTTCACCGTTGTACAGTGCGTAGGCAACCATACCCAAAATCATCGCCAGCACCAGCCACAGGGCCGGATCAAGACGCAGGATGCGCCATTCGCATCGCATCGCCGCCACTAAAACATTCATGTTCGTCATAAGTGATACCCCTAAATCGGTCGCAGACGCCGAACGGCGTACACGGCGAGGAGACCTGCGGCGAGCCACCAGGCCACCAAAACCAAAAGATTGACTGCCTGTGCCGACAGCGCCCACCACGCTTGCGGCGGACGATAGGAAAAAGCGGAAATGCGCGCCCACAGATCGGGGCCAGCAACATAGGTGGAATCGCCGTAACGCCCGTTGCGGATGAGATCGTCGCTGACCATGGTCTGTATCGCGCGCCGGTGCTGCTCGGCGGCGCGGGTGAAATGATACTGCCCGCGCGTATCCGATCCTGCCAACCCCATCGAATACGGTTGTATCGCCAATAACGGAAACACAAAACCAGGTGCTGCACGCCAGCGATCCTGGCGGTAGTAAGCCTCCTGCAAGGTGCCGAAATGGCGGTCGAATATGCGATAACCGTTCTCGTCATCCTCGCGCAGAGACAAGCCGCGAAAATTCACCGGCAGGTCTTCGACGCGCGTCACATCGTACTGCTTCAGCACCCGGTCACGGAATGCGACAAAGGCAGGGTGGCTTTCGTCGTGACCAAATGTCTTTTTCTTGTCTTGCACAATGGCCTGACGGAATTCAAGCGCCGTAGGTAACGGCAGGGTATTGCGCACCACGTCCGTCATCAGGCGTGGCACAAGAAAACAGTTAATCAGCCAGAAGGCAAGCAGGCCCACCAGTGACATACGAGAAGTCCGGGAAAATGCCGAGACTGCCAGCGCCAGAGCGGCGAAGCCACCGAGATAAAGAACGTAACCGAGCGCCAGCCAGACAAGGCGCGCCACTTGATCACCAAGCGAAAACATTGATGAATCGACGAACATGAAACAACTGATCAATATCCCGATGAAAGCAGGCAGTAACATCGCCACCAGTACGCCGACAATCGCCAGCCCCTTGCCGACAAGCAAATCAATCGGCCGGACGCCCAGACTCAAAAGTTGACGCAGCGTACCGCGCTCACGTTCCCCCGAAAAAGCGGCAAAACCCAGCATAATGGCCACAAGCGGCATCATCGCTTGCAGTACGAAGGCCAGCGAAAGACTACTCAGCCGCGCCGACAACGGGTTGTCGCGTGCGGCCCGGAACTGCACCTCGTTCTGCTTGTGCGCCTCCAGCCACACGGCGCTGCCGACATAGGCGTCTATGCCCGGATCGGCCAGCGCCAGCGGGCTTTGCGGCTTGAACGCGTATTGCCCGAAATGCGCCGCAGCATGAGGATCCTTGGCGCCCTGGGCCGTCCAGAGCTGGCGGTCGCCCTGCGCTGCGGCTACCCGGTCGCGGTCGGTGCGCTGCACCTGGTCAACACCGAAAACAAGTGCGCAAAACATGAGTAGCAGCGTGAGCGCCGCCAGCCAGCGAAAACGTGCATCGCGGTAGATATCGAGCAACTCCTTGACGGCCACTGCACGCACGACGCGCCAGCGCCCGAACGTTGTTGCCGCGCACGCGGCGATATCGGTAGCCACAGTGCTCATGCCGCTACCGCCGCGCGCGAAACATCGAGGTAGGCGCGCTCAAGGCCGGTATGGTCGATGTCGCCGGTATTGAACACCGCCGCCAGGCGGCCACGCTGCATGATGCCGACGCGGGTGCCGCACTGCTTGGCGAGAAACAGATCGTGCGTCACCATCAACACCGCCAGGCCACGCTGCCGCAGATTTTCGATCAGGCGCGCGAACTCGTTGGCAGCGAGCGGATCGAGGCCGGAGGTCGGCTCGTCGAGCAGCAAAGCCTTGGCTTCCTTGGCCAGAGCGATGGCAATGCCCACCTTCTGCCGCATGCCCTTGGAATAGCCGGAGACCCGCCGGAACGGCGCCTCCTCCTGCAATCCCGCCTCGCGCAACAAGGCCAGTAATTCATCGCGGCCACGGCGGTATCCAGTAGAGAGGGTACTGAAATATTCAAGGTTCTCCAGTCCCGAGAGATTGCCATAAAGCATTACGGTTTCGGGAATGTAGGCAAGCTGATGACGCGCCTCCAGCGGTTCGGCGGTGGCGTCAATGCCACACACCAGCGCCTGACCAGAGGTGGGGGCGACAAAGTTAAGGAACAGATTGACGGTCGTGGTTTTGCCAGCGCCGTTGGGGCCAAGCAGGCAGAATACCTCGCCGCCCGGCACACAAAGGTCGAGTCGATCCAGTGCCGGTACATCCTGGTAAATCTTGGTGAGCGATCGAGCTTCAAGCATACGTGTATTTCCTCAGGTTTAGATATCGAGCCGCATGCCGACATACAGGCGGATTCAAAGGCGTGGTCCACGGTACATAACATCACATCTCCATTGGCTTAAAACTTCACGGCCACCTCACTGAACACGGTGCGGCCAGGCATTTGCCCAAAGCTCTGGAAATACCTCTTGTCGAGGATGTTCATGACCGATAGCGAGAGCGAAACTTTCTGCCAGCCGACATAGACGATCTTCGCATCGACGGTGGTGTAGGGGTCTATCCCGCCACGCACCCCTCTGGCGACGTCGAGATTATCGTCACGGCTAAACGCGTCTCCTACTCTTCTCAGCATAAGGCTTCCTTTATAGTCCTTGGCATTCAGATCGAGTCCGATGTTGTAAATATGCTTTGGTATCTGGGGAATGGTTTTGCCAACAAGTTCGGGGCGGTTGGGGCTACCCGTGATCGTGGCATCCAGCCAGGTTGCGTTGGCGACGAGGTTGAGGTAGGGCGTGATGCGTTGCAGCACATCAAATTCGATGCCTTTGGTTTCACCCTCCGCAGCGTTCTCCAGCACCTGGACCGTCAGCGGGGCCCCCGGCGGTGTTGTGGCGCGGCGGTAAATCAGATCTTTCAGTGCATTGTTGTAATAGGTCGCGCCGACCCTGGTGGCCGTGGCAAAGTATTGGACGATGCCCACCTCCCAGGAAGACACCTGCTCCGGCTTGAGGTTGGGATTGCCGATGGTCTGCGTCGTGCCGTGGCTCGAATTGACGTAGAGTTCATCCAGCGTCGGCGGACGGAACGCCGTTGCCGCCGATGCGCGCAGGGTGGTGTCGGTAAGCGGTGAATAGACTACCGACAGCTTGGGGTTGACGGAAGTTTGGATTCGGTCGCTGAAGTATGCCCTGGGATTAGGCCCCAGCTCCTGAAAGCCGTCAGTGTTGCTCCAGCGGTCATACCGGAGGCCGAGAAAAACATTCAGGTTGTCCAGCACTTTCAATTGATCTTGCACGTAGATCGCCTGGGTCTGCTGTTTGCCGCCGCTCGAACTGGCAAGGCCGATTTCATAGGGCACGCGCCGGTCGAAAATCACCGGGATTTTTTGCTTGCCGTCCGCCGTTTGATAAAGCAGGCCGGCCGTCAGCAGATTGCGTTTACCGAGTTCGAAATTACCCATCACCTCGGCGTGTATGGCATCGGAGTCCCTGTCACGGGTCGTCCAGCGCGACGATCCCAGGCCTAGCGCCGCAGGCAGTGCGCGGAATTCAGTCTCCCGGTTGAATTGGTTGGAGTAGGCGAGATTGGCCTTGAGGGAAACCGTAGGACTCACATCAATGCTGTACTTGAGCGCGTACATTCCAGCGTTGTTCTCGCGTGTGATCGGGAAAAAATTCTGCTCGGACAGCGTGACGCGATTGCCATTGATATTGAGGTTTCCGCTGGTGACCGGCATACCAAGGGGATCGCGCAGATAGGTGTTGTAGGTAGGCTGATCCAAAGACCACCCGCCGTAGAATGCGGTAAGGGAGATATTGGAGTGAGGGGTTGGGTCAAAACTGATCTTGCCGATGAAAGAATCCCTGTCAAATTTCTGCTTGCCGCCATCGCCTACCGTGTACAGGGTCTGCCGGCCGGTAACATCGCTAGTCTCTCTGTAGCCGGTCACCGGGATTTCGCCTCCGCTCACGGGGGTGGTTCCGCGCGGCCGCTCTATGGTCGAAACCACATAACCATCGCTCTGCCATCTGTCAAACCCGATGATGAAGCTCAGCCGGTCCGAAAAAATCCGGTTGCCATATTGCAGGTGATAGTTGCTTGTTCCAAACGAGCCATAACCCGCACGGGCACGCGCCGTTTCCTTTTGCGGAGTGGCGACGATGCTATTGATCACTCCGCCCAGCGCGTAACCGCCATACAGTGATGAATACGGGCCGCGCACTATCTCAACCTTCTCAATTTCATCGACCGGCAGTTCGCTCCACGGCACGCTCCCAGTAATGGAGCTGTTCAGAGGTATCCCGTCCAGCATCATCAGTGTGCGCTGCTGGCCCTGGAAGCCGCGCATGATGGTGGTCGTGTGATTGTCCACCGGCCCACGGAATTTCAAGACATGCACGCCCACTTCATTCCGCAGTGCTTCGTCCAGCGTCGGCGCATGCTTTCTCTGCATCTCTTCCTGCGTCAGCACCGTCGTGCTGGCAGGCGCCTTGTCGACACCCTGCTTGGCCCGCGTCGCCGTCACAGTCACCTTGTCCAGATTCAGCGGGTTGCGCTTTTCTTCCTCAGCCATGACCACGCCGGTGAAGCCGATGCCGCATGACAGCACCGACACCCCCCTTCGCAGGGATACCGCTAGCCATGCCTTGGCGGATATATTTCCAATCACTCGATGTGTACGCCCGCTCATGTGTAGTGGATTCCGGTTCTCGCGTCTTTTCTCCATTGTTCATTGCTCTCCACTGTGTAAAAAAATCTTGAGTCACTGGCCTAGTTATTAATTAGTATTAATAAAAAATAATAACTCATACATATTACGGGGCGCAGGCATTCAGGCTGCGCTGAACCCTTAACCGCTCTATCTCGGAAAATGACAGGCCACAAGATGACCAGTACGAATCTCGCGCAGTGCTGGTGTTTCTTCATGGCAAAAGCGCTGTGCGGATGGGCAGCGATCATGGAAGACACACCCTCTTTCGGGCGGCGTATCCGGTCCGCGCGGTTGCGCAGCCGTACTTGCGCTCGCGATCCTATCGCTGGCAGCCACCCTCAACGCCTGGGTATAAGGATGCGCCGACTGGAACAGGACATCGCGCCGGTCTCCCTGCTCGATGATCTTTCCTCTCAGCATCACCGCGACCTTGTCACAAACATGATTGACCACGGCCAGATCATGAGAGATCAACAAATAAGTCAAGCCGTATCGTTCCTTGAGAGTCCGCAGCAGATTTATGATCTGCGCCTGTACTGATTTATCGAGCGCCGAGACCGGTTCATCGCAGACCAGGAATTGCGGGCGCAGCGCAAGCGCCCTGGCGATACATACCCGCTGCCGCTCCCCGCCGCTGAGCTGATAAGGATAAGCATTCATCATGCGCTCAGGCAGGCCGACATCACGCAACAGACTCGCCACTCGCCGCTTGCGTTCTTCCACATCGGCCACATCGAAATTGATCAGGGGTTCTTCGATGCTGGCGCCGATGGACATCAATGGATCGAGGGCGCTATAAGGGTTTTGGAAAACGATTTGCATTTGTCGGCGCAGGCCGCGCAACGCTTTCTTGCCAAGCGTCCCCAGATCGGCGCCCGACAGAACTACTTTCCCTGACGTTGGACTTTGCAGTGCTACCGCCATGCGCGCCAAGGTGCTTTTGCCTGACCCGCTTTCACCGACCAGCCCCCATGCCTCGCCGGCACGTATGCGTAAAGTCACATCTTCCACAGCCGTGAACCGCGAGCTATTACCACCCCACAGGTTACCGGCGGTGCGATATTCCTTGGTGACGTTGCACAGCGCCAGCAAGGAAAGGTCCGTGGCTAGATTCCGCTTCTCCATGCGTGCGTGCTTAGAAGACATCATCACGCCCCTTGCTCTTGACACAGGCGACATGATGATTCGCCAGCACCGGTCGAAGCTGGAACGCGTCGTCGCTCATACAACGTGATCCCGCCCAGCGGCAGCGTGGCGCGAACCGGCATCCTGTGATTTGTTTATCCAGGGACGGGGGCGCTCCCGTCATGGCCGGGATGGGCTGCGGTTCCAGATCAAGGCGCGGCTGGCAGGCCAGCAGTCCACGCGTATAAGGGTGCCGTGGCGTTCCCAGCACTTGCCAGGTGGGACCGGCCTCCACGATTTTCCCCGCATACATGACGAGAGTGCGTTCGGCGAGCTTTCCGATCAAACCAAGATCATGGCTGATGATGATCATCGACAAATTCAACCTTTTTTGCATTTCTTTGAAGAGACCGATCATTTCCTCCTGCGCCAGAACATCGAGCGATGCCGTGGGCTCGTCGGCCAACAACAGCGCGGGATTCAATGACAGCGCCAACCCCAGCGCCGCACGCTGGCACATGCCGCCGCTCAGCTCGAAGGCATAGCTCTTCAATATTTCCCTCGGCCGCGGCATGCCAACCATCGCCAGGGCACGCTCCGCCTTTTCGAGGGCCGATGCTTGGGATAGTCCCTGATGGGTCATCAAGGCTTCGCACATCTGCTGGCCCAAGGTTGCCAGAGGATTGAACGAGCTTTCGGGAGATTGGAAAATCATCCCGATCTGCCGGCCACGCACCGCGCTCCATTCTTTTTCATTGAGCGTGCGCAGATTTTTTCCAGCGAAACTAATCTTGCCTTCGACGACACGGCCGGGCCGCTCCAGCAACCCGAGCAAGGACAGCGCCAGCGTACTCTTTCCCGATCCGCTCTCGCCGACGATGCCGACCGT
>CAMTYI010000167.1:0-5381 GCA_947085925.1 uncultured Gammaproteobacteria bacterium | reverse complement strand
GGCGTCGATGGCGATGGCGCGGCAGCCGGAGGTGCCGAGGTCGATGCCGATATAAAGATCTGACATTCTGTTAGAACCTGTTCATGATCTCACTGAAGGGCGCATCGCGGCGTTGGATTTCGGCTCGGAATGTGGGGCCGGGAAGCGGTAAACTCCGTGTAAACTCCGCTTCCTCGCCAAAATCCGCCTTGCGCTGCATCCCTTGATCGAGATCATAAACAGGTTCTCAGGGCAGGGTAACCGGGGCAGGCGCAACCCATACGTCGCTGCGATGTTCCGCCACCACGGTAGTATAAACCCCGCCACGCACGTTGAATTCGGCAGTGATGCGCATGAAATGGGGTTCGCAGGCGTGCACCAGGTCGTCGAGAATGCGATTGGTCACGGCCTCGTGAAATGCGCCCTCGTCACGGTAAGACCATATGTAAAGCTTCAGTGACTTGAGCTCAACGCAGCGCAAATTGGGCACATAGTCTATGTTGATGGTGGCGAAATCCGGTTGGCCCGTTTTGGGGCATAGGCAGGTGAACTCAGGCGTGCGAATGCGTATCGTATAGTTGCGCCCCGGCGTGGGATTGTCGAAAGTCTCGATTTCTTTAGTGGCATGGGTGGTCATGGGTTTTGTGGCTCTCGCGTCAAAAAATGGCGGATAGTATATCAGTGGTGGGTTGACGATGCTTCCGGCGCGGTTGCTGAGGCGAAGACAAGTTCTGCGTCTATCAGGTCCAGCTCGTAATGCTGGCCGCAAAACTCGCAATCCATCTTGACGGCGCCCTGTTCGTGAAGGATGGATTGCACCTCTTCGTGGCCGAGCATGCGTAACATGTCGGTGACGCGTTCCCGTGAACACGAGCAGCGGAAGCTGACAGGTTCGCCATCAAACATCCGGATGTCTTCCTCGTGGTACAGCCTGTGGATGATTTCGGGAGCGGGGAGCCGCAACAGCTCTGTTTGCGTGATGGTCGAGCCGAGATGCACGGCGCGCGGCCAGGCGTCTTCGTCGTCCTGCTCGCCGGGCAGTCTTTGCAGAAGCATCCCGGCCACCTGGGTTGCGTTGGAGGCGAGCCAAAGACGGGTGTCGAGTTGTTCAGAGCGCGTCAGGTAATTTTCCAGCACCTCAGCCACGCTGTTTCCTTCCAGTTCGACGATACCCTGATAACGCTCAGTGCCCTCGGCTGGACTGATAGTGATTAACAGGCGCCCATTACCCATCATCTCCGCAAACGGTGCGGCCCGCACATCCTCAGCCCAGTGTGCTATGGCGCGCAATGTGCGGCTACTGGTGCATTCCACTACCAGCAACGGCACAGTGCCGTCGCCCTGTATCTGCATGATGAGCGAACCCGTGAATTTGAGGGTTGCCGAGAGCAGCATTGCGGCTGCGGCCATTTCGCCGAGCAGGTCGCGCACCGCCGGAGGGTAGTCGCGCCGCGCCAGCACGGCGCGCCAGGTGGCGTCCAACCGCACAATCTCGCCGCGTATCGGCGCCTGTTCAAAGATAAAGCGTTGCAGCGTGTCGTTGGCCTGCATGGTGATTCCTCTCGGGGGTAACATGCTCGGAAGCGTGTTGCAATATATCATTTGGGGTGCCCGCTTGAGGACTTTTCTAGCAAACAATCACTAACCCCTTATTGCTCTTTGAGTTTATTGGTTATTCACAATATCTGTGGATAACTCTGTGGAAGACGTGAGGCCAGTTGCGCCAAAACCGCACCATTGTTGGGTTTGTGACAAAATGGTGACAATTTACCCTAAGAATAAAAATTATTATAAATCATAATGTTAAATAATATTAGCGAATGCTTTATGAGAGTTTGGTGGTTTTTGATCTGTCCCACAAAAATCGTCCGTCTATTGTGCATAACAAGCTTGACTTAGTCCAAAAGTGCAACATGGGAATGTCCGCCTATCCTGCCCTGATCAATCCAGATGGCGATCAATTTTAAAAAACGGTTTTCCCCCAATTAATCAAGGCTGTTTGCGGCTCGCTTTTATGGGGGATAGCCATGGTTTCCATGAGTGCCGTGACTTTATCTTATCTTTTCTTGATCTATGTCAAGAAAAGCTTCATCGGGATTTGGTCTACTGGAGGCTGTGAAATATCGGGTAATTCTAAAGGGAAGGGATGAGTGCTATGGAACATCGTTGGAATCGGCGTCAATCTTTGGCGGGTGATGTGGTGCTTTATTATGGTGAGCAGTCTTTTCCCCTGTGCAAGGTTCGGAACATCAGCTCCGGAGGAATGCTTCTGGAGATGCCGATGGGGATGCTTCCCCAGGGCGTGCGGGTGGAGCTGATCTACAACGTGCCGGGAGAGGGTCGGCGGCGGTTGCGGGCGCAGGTGATACACAGTACGGGGAAGTATGTAGGCGTGATGTTCATGGAGGATAACGCAGCCGCTTCGATCATGAATATAGCAGCGGTCGCTTGATAGTCAATGAGGAGGCATGACAGCGACTGAGGCACCGTAGGCTCCAATAACCATGGAAAAACGCTGGCACTTTTCGGTCTGGTATCTTCTGCTGGCGCTGCTGCTCGCCTTTTGGTTTCAGAGTTTTATCATGGGTACGCACCAGGTGCTCCTTTCCTATAGCGATTTCAAGAAGGCTGTTGTAGCCGGTCAGGTGACTGAGCTTGCTCTGGGCAAGGAAGTCATTCGAGGCAAGCTGAAGGTTGAAGGGTTGAAGGAGGTGTTGCGGCCCGCGCAGGTGGAGCAGATCCGGCGTGACAAGCAGGACTTTCACGACTTTGAAACGATCCGTGTGGAAGATCCCGATTTGACGAAAGCGCTGGATGCCGCTCATGTCGATTATTCCGGCCAGATAGAGTCCACCTTTTTCCAGAGTCTTATTGCGTGGCTGTTGCCCTTTATCTTTCTGGCAGCGATCTGGGCCTTTCTGTTTCAGCGCATGGGTGCGGGGGGTGGAATCGGCGGAGCAGGCGGCGGCGGACTCATGTCCATTGGCAAGAGCAAGGCCAAGATCTACATGGAAAGTGACATGAAGATCACCTTCGCCGATGTGGCCGGCATTGATGAGGCGGTTGATGAGTTGCGCGAGGTGGTTGCCTTCCTGAGCACGCCAGAACGTTTTACCGCGCTGGGCGGACGCCTGCCCAAGGGCATTCTGCTGGTGGGGCCACCGGGCACCGGCAAGACCTTGCTGGCTAAGGCCGTGGCGGGAGAGGCCAAGGTTCCCTTCTTCAGTTTGTCGGGATCGGAATTCGTGGAAATGTTCGTAGGCGTGGGCGCCGCACGGGTGCGGGATCTGTTTGAACAGGCGCAGCAGAAGGCCCCGTGTATCATCTTCATTGATGAACTGGACGCACTGGGACGGGCGCGCGGCATGAATCCCATGGGGAGCAACGAGGAGCGCGAGCAAACCCTGAATCAGTTGCTCAAAGAGATGGATGGTTTCGATCCCAACAAAGGTGTGATCCTGATGGCGGCCACTAACCGCCCGGAGATTCTCGACCCCGCTCTGTTGCGTGCAGGCCGTTTTGACCGCCACGTGGTGGTGGACCGGCCCGACATCAAGGGCCGTGAAGCTATCCTTAAAATCCACATGAAAGGCGTCACGCTCGCGCCGGATGTGGACATCTCAATACTAGCGGCGCGCACGCCGGGTTTTGTCGGTGCCGACCTGGCCAATGTGATCAACGAGGCCGCCTTGCTGGCCGCACGCAACAACAAGAAGGCGGTTGACATGGGCGACGTGGAGGAGGCAATTGACCGGGTTATCGCCGGCCTTCAAAAAAAGTCGCGGATGATGACGCCGCGCGAGAAACGCATCGTCGCCCATCACGAAGCAGGCCACGCCTTGATTACGGCATTGGTGACTCATGCCGATCCGATTCGAAAAATCTCCATCATCCCGCGCGGTGTGGCGGCGCTGGGCTATACCTTGCAGTTGCCAACGGAAGACCGTCACCTACTCACGGAAGCGGAATTGCTCGACCGCCTGGCGGTACTGCTGGGCGGTCGCGTCGCGGAGGAGCTGGTGTTTGACGAAGTTTCCACCGGTGCTGCGGACGACTTGCAAAAGGCTACGCAGATGGTGCGCAGCGTGGTGACCGAATACGGCATGAGCAAAGCCCTCGGCCTGGTTACCTATGCGCCCGAGCGATCCATGTTTCTTGAAGGCGCGCTGCGCGGTGGCCAGCAACACTATAGTGAGGAAACCGCCAAGCAGATCGATGCGGAGGTGCGTCGCATCGTCGAAGAGTCCCATGAACGGGTGCGCACCCTGCTGGGTGAGCATAAAGACGCACTGCTCGGCATCGCGCAGCGCTTGCAGGAAAAAGAAGTGATCGATGGCGAGGAATTCATGAAAATTATCGGGCAGTTTGGTATAAAGAGGGTGGCAGAGAAAAGTGATGAAACGACCTTGATATCCCGATAGCGGAGTACGGCATGAGCAAGAAAATAAAAAATAATGACGCGGAAAACGGCGATTCCGATATCAGCAAACAGGAGTATGAAAAAAGCCTGTATAAACTGCAGGTGGAACTGGTCAAGCTCCAGAAGCACATCATCAAGCAGGGTGATAAAATTCTGATCCTGCTGGAAGGCCGGGATGCATCAGGCAAGGATGGCATGATCAAACGTATCATTCAGCATCTCAGTCCACGCGAGACACGGGTAGTGGCGATGGGAAAACCTTCCGACCGTGACCGCAGCTCCTGGTATTTTCAGCGTTATGCACCCCATCTCCCCGCCGCGCAGGATCTCGTGCTGTTCAATCGGAGCTGGTATAACCGCGCAGGTGTTGAGCGCGTCATGCAGTTCTGTAACGATGACGAATACGAAGAATTCATGACAACGGTTTCCGATTTCGAACATATGCTGGTCAACTCGGGAATCCAGCTGTTCAAATATTATCTGGACATCAGCAAGGACGAGCAGAAAAAACGCCTCAAGGCGCGTCGCGATGATCCGCTCAAGCAGTGGAAGGTCAGTGCTATCGACGATCAGGCTATCAAGTACTGGAAGGATTACAGCCTGGCGAGAAACGAGATGTTTGCCCGCACCCACAACCCGGTGGCGCCATGGACAGTGGTGCATGCCAACGACAAGCGCGCCGCACGCATCAACCTGATCAAGGATCTGTTGATCCGCTTGCACTACGAAGGCAAGGACGAGCGTTTGCTCATCCCCAACCCGGCTATTGTCTTTGCGTATGAAGAAAGCTATCTGAAGAACGGCATGATAGCGGCGTGAGCCAACGCAACCTCAGTGTAAAGATTCTTACCGGTCTGCTGGCTGGCTCAATTTTGGGAATCATAGCCAGACTGGCCGCAGAAGGGGCTCCATGGCTCCACTGGCTCGTGGAATATGTGACCCTGCCAGCAGGGCAGATCTTCCTGCGCCTGCTTTTCATGCT
>CAMTYI010000166.1:0-11271 GCA_947085925.1 uncultured Gammaproteobacteria bacterium | reverse complement strand
ACGACGCTCTTCCGATCTGCACGGTGTTCAGTAGGTTCAAAGGTGCAGCGCCCCACCATTTTCAACAGGTTTTCTCCCGATAAAGTAGGTTTACGCGCCATCAGCAAGTCGCTCACTGCCTGCTCAAATACGCTGTCTGCATGGGGATTGCCTAGCTCACGCTGACGCTGAAAGAGCAGACGCAACTCATGAGCCAGATCTGTGCGAGCAAAGGTATGGGTATAGCTGCCACCTTTGTTGCGTTTGGCGGCGGTGAATGCGTCATGTTTTGACGCCAATTCGCCGACAGTGCGATAGCCAGATGTCTCCAGCATTTGGTGATTATGGTTGACGCCGCTGAGCATCTGCCCGGCCTTTTCATCGGCTTTGGCTTCGCTTTTCCTGTTGGATTGAAAGCCACGGTGTTTGACGATGTGGTAAAGGGCGGCAGCCCACTCTTCGGGCAAGAGTTGCCTATCCAGCCCCTCGGCACGGAGTTGCCAGGGGGTTGATTCTGGCAGGGCGAAGACACTCGTTTCGTGGCTATGCACAAGACCTACGCGCTTGAACAAGCGGCGCAGACGCAACAGACGGAAGGCTCGACGGCGTATACGACGGCGCATTAAACGGGCGTCGCGGCGGATTTTGTTGAGCGATTCCCCTTCTTTGGCGGTTTCTGCCTTGTCAAAAGTGCGGACATGCAAGGCGATAATATGGTCGCTTGCAAGTAGGGCGGCACCCACCGAGGCCATGCCAATGTCTAACCCAAGTGCGTAGTCAGGATAAGTATTATTGTTGTGCATCATTCCCCCCGTTGATAATTGTTGCCTTTGTCAACTACCTTGAGTGATAATATCACCGTGGCATTCCGGGGTGAGAGCCGTTGCTACAATAAATAGTCTTAAATGTACTGAATCCGACCCGACCTCTGCATGCAAGTCGGGTCTTTTATTTTATCGACCTGCTGTTTTGGCAGTAGCGTGTGGGAAGAGTTGTGTAGCGGAGGGTGGATTTACGCCGTTGCAGTCAAAAATAAAACCTTACGTATTCTGGTCAAACATCCTACTTCGTCAGCGACAGCACAAAAGTTACCAGCGTTTCAATATCCGCATCGGCGACGCGCGGGGAGTAAGGGGGCATGGGTACGCCGCCGGTCACTTCTGTCCAATTGCCTTTGCCGCCCGCTTTGACCTTGGCGATCAATCTGGCTTTGGCTTCAGCGTCGCCTTTGTATTTGGCGGACACATCCTTCCATGCCGGACCCACAACTTTCTTTTCCACGCTATGACAGGCAAGGCAGCCGCTCTTTTGCGCCAGGGCCAGGGTGTCTGAACTGTCCGCAGATTTGGCAGGGCTAGAGGTGGCCACTTGTTCGACAGGTGTTTTTTTCTCAACGGCCGCTGGTTGGGTCGGGACGCTTTCCTGGGGTTTGGGGATTTTGGGGGCGACGGTCGTGGGTGAAACAGGGGCGCTAGCTACAGAGGGCGAAGCAGGCTGAGCGGCTGGGGGAGATTCCGGTGTTGATTGCGGGGGGCTGACCGACGAGACTGGAGAAGAAACGGAGGGTTCTTCCTCCTGCTGTTGCTTTCCACAGGCGCTTAGCGCGAGGGCAATACAGACGGATGCAATAGTAATCACAGGGGATTTCATTTTTTCTTCCTCATAAATTATGCTAACTACGGTTTTTTTGCGAATAGCACTGCCTTGATTTAAACCAAATGTAAAATAATGCGTTGTGTTGCTACGCAACGCTTGGTGGGTTACGCAAAAAACGCTCTTGTACCCTTTGGGTAAACCCACCCTACATTTTGACTCAAGTCAGTGACATTCTGGTTGATTGCTATTTATCGTCCATGATCTTGAGTGTGGCGATATCGCCGAGCTGGGCGCGGATCTCATTGATGCTGGGGCGGCGTGCGCGATACGGCGCATCAATCTTGCCGCCGCAGATCATCCGACGCACGTTCGGCTGGTGCGGTGATTCCAGCCATAGGTGCCATGCCAGCAACAAGTCACGCGAGCCGGAGTTTCCTCCCCCTGAAGCTGCCATTATAAAGGGGCTACGGGACGCGATAAACTCTTCTGCCATTTGTGCCTTGCGTACCACAAACTCGTCCGCTTTGAGGGTTTGCCCGGCAGGCAGCACGTCATTCACTTCAAACTGACAGTAAGGCGAGAACGGGCTGGGGCCCTGCACTACCTTTCCATTCTGCAAATAGACACGCGCCCTATCCGGTGGAATCTGGAGATCCTGGTGCAGCACAATCCTGGACCCGACGGGAACCGCGTAAAACGGTGATTTTTCATCCTTGGGAGCGAGGTTTGCGCACGCGGTCAAACTCAAGGTGGCAAAAACCAGGCTGTATTTGAACGATAGGCTCATGGTTATCACTCCTGAAATATCTTATATCAGATAGAGTGGAATTGTAGGGTGCGTCCTACGCACCGATGGTTGTGGTGCGTAGGACGCACCCTACATAATTTGAAATAGAAGCAGACTGCTAAAGCACCACCGGCCTGTCGGGCAGTTCGTTGGGATTAACGCCGCCGGTAGGGAAATGTTTCGTGAGATGTTCCGCCACTGCCTGAATGCCGCTAATCACACCTTTCTGATAACGGCCTTCTTTGAAAGCGGTCTCCATCTTGCAGCAGATTGTCTCCCATTGCTGTGGTCCAACTTTCACATGCACGCCGCGGTCGGCGACGATTTCTACGTCACGGTCGGCCAGCAACAGATAAATCAGTACGCCGTTATTATGCTCCGTATCCCACACCCGCAACTGCGAAAACACCTCCAGGGCACGCTCGCGCGCGGATTGCCCCTTGAAGAGCGGCGTGCTGTGCAGCGCCCCTTCCACGGCAAAGCGGATCTCGCCCAGATGGGTGGTTTCGGCAGCCTTGATGGCTTTTTCTATCGCCTGCAAGGTGTCGCTCGAAAAAGCGCGATTGACCTGCCAGTGGGTCATCGTCAGATGTTTGATGATGCGTTCGATACTCATATTACCACCTGCCGGAGGCGCCGCCTCCACCAAAGCCACCGCCCCCACCGCCAAAGCCTCCTCCTCCGCCGCCGCCAAATCCACCGCCGCTGGACCAGCCGCCGCCTCGTCCCATGCCGCCGCTCAGCACGATGAAAAATGTTATCACTGCGGCGAAAATGGCAATGAGCAACGACCCAACAAACAGCCAGGCGGCCAGTGCTGTAACCCCACCGGTGACGATAGCGCCGGGGAATCTTCCCAGTATGGCCCGTAACACGCCGCCTACGACCACCGCCAATATAAAAACAATGGGGATGAATTGATCAAAACTCACCGCGCCGACAGACTTGTCGGCAGGCTCCGGCAAGGGTTCACCCTCGATCACGCGTATCATCTGGTCAACACCGTTTTTGATGCCGCCATAAAAATCACCTTCTTTGAAGCGTGGCGTGATGATCTCGCTGATGATGCGTTTGCTGGTGGCGTCATTGAGCGCGCCTTCCAGGCCGTAACCTACCTCAATGCGCATCTCACGGTCATCTTTGGCGATCAGCAACAGTGCGCCGTCGTCTATGCCCTTGCGCCCGAGTTTCCACTGTTCTGCTACACGAATGCCGAATTGCTCTATGGCTTCCGGCCGGGTGGTCGGCACCACCAGCACGGCAACCTGGCTACCTTTTTGCGCCTCGAAGGCGCGCAGGGTTTGCTCAAGCTGGGACTGCTGCTCTGCTGTAAATGTGCCGGTGAGGTCGGTGACGCGGGCCTGTAGCGGCGGCACGGCAACCAGGTCATCAGCACTATACGCCGCACTGCACGCAAACAGCATCAGCAGACAGAATGCACGCCATATTTTTAGCATGGGCTATGGTGTGGCTTATTGCTTCGTGGGGGCGCCAAAATCCACCGTCGGCGGCGCTGAAATGGCCTTTTCGTTTTCTACGTTGAAGTTGGGCTTGACCTTGAAACCAAACCCCATCGCGGTCAGGTTGCTGGGAAACGAGCGTACCGTTACGTTGTATTCCTGCACCGCTTTGATGTAGCGGTTGCGCGCCACCGTGATGCGGTTTTCCGTGCCTTCCAGTTGCGCCTGGAGATCACGGAATGACGCGTCAGACTTTAGCTGCGGGTAGTTTTCCGACACCACCAGCAGTCTCGACAAGGCGCTGGACAATTCACCCTGGGCGGCCTGGAATTTGGCGAAGGCCTGTTCGTCGTTGATGAGTTCCGGCGTAGCCTGGATGGAGCCTACTTTGGCGCGTGCGTTGGTCACCTGGATAAACACATCTTTTTCCTGTGCGGCAAAGCCCTTGACCGTGTTCACCAGATTCGGCACCAGATCAGCGCGGCGCTGGTATTGGTTCAACACCTCGGACCAACTCGCCTTGATCTGTTCGTCGGTGGATTGCAGTGTGTTATAGCCGCAACCACTCAATAGCATGGTAAGGCCAAGCATGAGGGTAAGGGTCAAATTACGCATGGGAGTCTCCTTCTTGAAAAATACAAAAACTGATTCTGAAGCTCAGAAATAACTATGTAGGGTGCGTCCCACGCACCACAATCATTGGTGCGTGCATTGTGCCCACGGGTAGGACGCACCCTACGATTCCACTAACAATGGCTATGAGCCTGACACAATCACCTCGCGTAAAACTACCGTCGCATAGCTGCCCGGCGGGAGACGGAACTGGAGTTGCAAATCGCCCTCTGGGGTAAATTCCCAGCGCAAATCTTCCACTTTTAGGCGCAGTGAACGGCGCTGTTGCTCCAGCCCTGCCTCTTCAAGCCCTGCGCGCCAGGCATCATAATCGTTCAGGGTGTTCTCCTCTATCTCCCTGGCTTCCAGACGGGTGCGCAGCTCTCCCCTCCCCCACATTGGCCCGGTGGGATGAATATCCTGCTGCATCATGCGCTGCTGAATCTCTTCATTCACCGCTTCGATGGCAAAGATACTGTGCGTACCGTCGAGCATCATAACATCACCGGCTATGGCTCTGTTCCAGTTGGCTGCCGCCACGCGGTGTGCGAGCACGCGATTGAACAGTTCGGAACGCACAGAAGAAAGATAAAGGCCACGCTGATGACGATCCTTGACGCGCAATTGCCCAGTGAACATTGCCGTGGCGCGTTCGAGGTTGGCGTGTCCGAACCGCTGCTCACCAAAATAATTCGGTACGCCTTCCGCAGCGATTCGCGTCAGGCGCTGCTCGATAGAGGGTTTGATATCAGACATATCGCCCTTCAAATTACGCACAACCAGCTTGAAACGGTTTGCCGTCAGCGCGCCGCGACGCAGTTTGCGGTCGTGACGCGCGATAGTGAGAAACTGTATGTCATCCGACGCGAGTTGCGTCCAGTCGGGTTCCGGCTTGCCCGCCAGATTGACGCTGAACCACTGGCTGGTCACAGCGGCGCGATCCTTGAGTCCGGCATAGCCGACATCCATTGCCTTCACGCCCGCCAGCCTCGACAATTCCCGTGCCAGCCACTCGGTATTGGTGTTGCGTTTGCGGATTTGCAGCAGGATATGTTCGCCCTTGCCCGTAGGCTCAAAACCCAGGTCTTCATCCACTTGAAAATCTTCCGCCGTGGCGCGAATGACGCCGGATACGCTCGGGTAGCCCCCGGCATAAGGTAACTCTTCGGACACGTTATTCACCATTTTCTTTGAGCAGCACTACGGCGTATGCGGCTATCCCTTCGCCGCGCCCGGTGAAGCCCATCCCCTCGGTGGTGGTGGCCTTGATGTTGACGCGATCTGCGGCGATGCCCAGGTCGGCGGCGAGGCACTCCCGCATGGCGGGGGCATGCGATTTCAATTTGGGCGCCTGCGCGACCACGGTAATATCGGCATTGGAAATGGCAAGCGCCCGTTCGTTCAGCAGCGCTACGACATGGCGCAGCAGGATTCGGCTGTCGATATCCTTAAAGTCCGCGCTGGAATCCGGAAAATAACCACCGATATCGCCTAGCCCCGCCGCACCCAGCAGCGCGTCGCACAGGGCATGAATCAGCACATCACCATCCGAGTGGGCGGCCATGCCCCGATCATGGGGGATCTCCACGCCGCCCAGCACCAGCCTGCGCTCCGGCGCAAAGCGGTGCGCGTCGTAACCGTGCCCGATCCTCATTGTTGATTCTCCTGTTGCTTGAGATAGAGCTCCGCCAGCGCCAAGTCTTGCGGATGGGTAATCTTGATATTGTCGGCGTGACCGGCAACCATATGCGGAGAAAATCCCGCCAGCTCCATGGCGGCGGCCTCATCGGTCACCAGCAGATTATTCTCCACCACATGCCTGAGCGCACGGGCCAAATCATCCAGCCGGAACATTTGCGGTGTCAGCGCCCGCCACAGGCCAACGCGCGAGACCGTCTCCAACACATTACCCTGGCTGTCGGCGCGCTTTACCGTGTCGGAAACAGGTGCGCCAAGCAAACCGCCAACGGGATGATCGGCCAGCGTGGCGATGAGATGGTCGATGTCGTCATGGCGTACACAGGGGCGTGCAGCGTCATGCACCAATACCCAGTCGTGTGGCTGGGCGATCCCGGCGAGTTTTGCCAAGCCATTCAATACCGAATGATAACGCTCAACGCCGCCCTCGGCGATAAGCAGCGATGGTGTACCTCTTAATGGAATTTGACCCCAGTGGACATCATGGGGGGCAATGACAACCACTACCCCTTTGATGCGCGGATGGTTCAAAAAACATCGCACGGTATGTTCGATGACTGTGCTTCCATGCAACGGCAGGTATTGCTTGGGAATCGCCGCACCCATGCGCGAACCTATTCCTGCTGCGGGAATAATGGCCCAGCAGTTATCAGATAATAGCGTCATAGGGCAGGCTCTAAGGCTTCCCCTTTTTGAAAAGGGGGAAGGGGGATTTCCTATTCCACAATCCTGTAAAAAGTCTCGTCCTTTTTGATCATCCCCAGCTCGGCTCTGGCGCGCTCCTCAATGGCGTCAAGCCCGTGCTTGAGGTCCTTGACCTCGGCATCCAATGCCGCATTACGCTCTTTGAGTGCGGTGTTTTCGCGGGCCTGGGCGTCAATTGCCTGGTGCAATTGCCATATTTCGTTGAGGCTTCCTTCACCCAGCCACAGCTTATATTGCAAAAACACCAGCAGGACGATGAGGCCCGCGACCAGCGCTTTCATTAGGGCTTGGGAAGATTATAAAAGGCGCTCCGTCCTGGGTAGCTTGCCTGTCCTGCCAGTTGCTCTTCAATACGCAACAACTGGTTGTACTTTGCAACACGGTCGGAACGCGACATGGAGCCGGTCTTGATCTGTCCTGCGTTTGTGCCAACAGCAAGATCGGCAATGAAGCTGTCTTCGGTCTCGCCGGAACGATGCGAAACCACCGCCGTGTAACCGGCATTTTTCGCCATCTCGATTGCGGCCAGCGATTCGGTGAGTGTGCCGATCTGGTTGACTTTGATGAGAATGGAATTGGCTATGCCTTGGTCTATGCCCTGTTTGAGTATCGAGGTGTTGGTCACGAACAAATCATCGCCCACCAATTGCACGCGCTTGCCAAGACGTTCGGTGAGCAATTTCCAGCCCGCCCAATCGTCTTCTGCCATGCCGTCTTCAATGGAGATGATGGGGTATTTATCCGCCCAGGCCGCCAGATAATCCACGAACTGCTCCGAGGTCAGATGCTTGCCTTCGGAGGTCAGATGGTATTTGCCATCCTTATAGAACTCGGAGCTGGCCGGATCCAGGGCGATGAAAATATCCTTGCCGGCGGTATACCCCGCCTGTTCAATCGCTTCCATAATCACTTCCAGCGCTGCCTCGTTGGAAGGCAGGTCGGGCGCGAAGCCACCCTCGTCACCCACAGCGGTGTTCATGCCCTTGGCGTGCAACACCTTTTTCAAGGTATGGAAAACCTCTGCACCCATGCGCACCGCCTCAGACAGGCTAGGCGCGCCAACGGGCATGATCATGAATTCCTGCATGTCGACGCTATTGTCCGCGTGGGCGCCACCGTTGATGACATTCATCATCGGCACCGGCATCTGGAGCGGGCCGTCACCGCCAAGGTAGCGGTACAGCGGGAGCTTGGCATTCTGCGCGGCAGCGCGGGCGCAGGCCAGTGACACTGCCAGCAAGGCATTGGCGCCAAGCCGTGCCTTGGTAGGCGTGCCGTCCAGCTCGATCATCAGCCTGTCAATCGTTACCTGATTGCTGGCATCACGGCCCAGCAACAGCTTGCGGATTTCGCCATTGACATTGGCCACCGCCTTGCGCACGCCCTTGCCGCCAAAACGACGCGCATCATCGTCCCGCAATTCGATAGCCTCGCGCGAACCGGTTGATGCGCCGGAAGGCACGGCAGCACGCCCTACGGCGCCGCATGACAAAACCACATCGGCCTCAATGGTCGGGTTACCACGCGAATCAATAATTTCACGCCCACGTATATCAACAATCTGTGACATCAACTACTCCACCTTTATTACAATAAAAAATTTTCACGCCTTGGTTTGAAATGCAGGGTGAGACGCACCCTACATTTCAGCGAATTTTCGCGCCTTGACGGTCGCGTCGATTTCTTTCAGGGTTTCCAAAAGCTCTTCCATCCTGCCGAGCGGCCAGGCATTTGGGCCATCGCTCAACGCCTTATCGGGATCCGGGTGGGTTTCCATAAACAGGCCCGCCACACCCGCAGCGACGGCGGCACGCGCCAGCACGGGCACGAATTCACGTTGCCCGCCAGAGCTTGCGCCCTGCCCGCCCGGCAACTGCACCGAGTGGGTAGCATCGAATACCACCGGACAACCCGTGTCACGCATCACCGCCAGGGCGCGCATGTCCGACACCAGGTTATTGTAACCGAAAGACGCGCCGCGCTCGCACACCATGATTGACGGATTACCGGTTTCACGCGCCTTTTCCACCACATTCTTCATGTCCCACGGCGCGAGAAACTGGCCCTTCTTGATGTTCACAGGCTTGCCTTGGCTAGCCACGTTCTGGATGAAATTGGTCTGTCGGCACAGAAATGCAGGCGTCTGCAACACGTCAACCACAGCGGCCACTTCGCCAAGCGGCGTATCCTCATGCACATCGGTGAGCACCGGCACGCCAATGGTCTGCCGCACCTCTTCGAGTATGCGCAGCCCCTCTTCCAGACCTGGGCCACGAAAGCTCTTGCTGGAGGTGCGGTTGGCTTTGTCAAATGACGACTTGTAGATAAAGGGAATCCCCAGTCGAGCCGTGATTTCTTTGAGTGCTCCCGCCGTTTCGAGCGCGAGCTGTCGACTTTCGATGACACATGGCCCGGCAATCAAGAACAGGGGCTGATCCAGCCCTACATCAAAACCGCATAACTTCATACGCTAAACACCTTTCTTAACTGCATCATGAGCGGCGCACGCGGCGCGGATGAAACCGCTGAACAGTGGATGTCCGGAGCGCGGCGTGGATGTGAATTCCGGGTGGAACTGGCAGGCCACAAACCAGGGATGCGCGGGTAATTCGATCATCTCCATCAGGCTGCCGTCCATTGACATGCCGGAAAAGCGCATTCCTGCGTTTTCCAGCGTCTCGCGGAATTGATTGTTGAATTCATAGCGGTGGCGGTGGCGCTCCATGATAACGTCCTTGCCATACAACTCACGGGCGAGCGAGCCGGGCAGCAACTGGCATTTTTGCCCGCCCAGGCGCATGGTGCCACCCAAGTCGGATTCAGGGCTGCGCCGCTCCAGCGTGCCCTGCTCCGTCATCCACTCAGTGATCAGCGCGATTACCGGATAGGGTGTATTGGGGTCAAATTCAGTGCTGTGCGCTTCGGCCAGCGCGGCGACATGGCGGGCGAATTCGATCACCGCCACCTGCATTCCCAGGCAGATGCCCAGGTAGGGGATATTGCGGCGGCGGGCAAACTCCACCGCCATGATCTTGCCTTCGATCCCGCGTTCGCCAAACCCGCCCGGCACCAGGATGGCGTCCATGCCCTCCAGGCAGCCAGGGCCGCTCTTTTCTATCTCCTCGGAATCGACATAGACGATATTCACCTTGGTGCGGGTGTGTATCCCGGCGTGAATCAACGCCTCGGACAGCGATTTATAGGACTCAGTGAGATTGACATACTTGCCAACCATCGCCACGGTCACCTCGGCATTGGGGTGGCCCATGTTGTAGACCACATTCTGCCACGCAGAAAGGTCTGCCTTGGACGCGTTCAGGTGCAGGTGCTCAGTCGCGATGTCATCCAGCCCCTGTTCATGGAGCAGCAACGGGATTTTGTAGATACTGTCCACATCAACCGCAGAGATCACCGCCTTCTCAGGCACATTGGTGAATAACGCAATCTTGCGGCGCTCATCGGCAGGTAGCGGGCGGTCACTGCGGCACAACAGGACGTCCGGCTGGATACCGATGGAGCGCAGCTCCTTGACGGAATGCTGAGTGGGTTTGGTCTTGATCTCGCCCGCCGAGGGGATGTAAGGCACCAGTGTCAGGTGGATGAACAGGGTATTGTCATGGCCCAGCTCCACACCCATCTGGCGAATCGCCTCCAGAAACGGCAGCGACTCGATATCGCCGACCGTGCCGCCGATCTCGACCATTGCCACATCGGCAGGCCCGACGCCTGGAATAATAGCGCCTTCCATGATGGAGCGCTTGATCTCGTCGGTGATATGCGGAATCACCTGCACGGTGCCGCCGAGATAATCACCTCGGCGCTCCTTGCGGATCACATTTTCATAGATGCGGCCTGTGGTGAAATTGTTGCGCCGGCCCATGGTGGTATGCACAAAGCGCTCGTAATGCCCCAGATCAAGGTCCGTCTCCGCACCGTCTTCGGTAACGTACACCTCGCCGTGCTGAAACGGACTCATGGTGCCGGGATCGACATTGATGTAGGGGTCCAGCTTGAGCATGGTCACTTTCAGGCCACGTGCCTCAAGAATAGCCCCCAGTGAGGCGGAAGCGATGCCCTTTCCCAGGGAAGATACAACGCCGCCGGTAACGAAAATATATTTAGTCATGAACACCTGAAAATAGGAACGCGGGAAAGCCGCTGCGCGCCATCGTGGCACAACAGGTGAGCAATACACATATAGACGGGTAAATAAGATACCAGAATAGGTGGCGCCACTCAATCAAAAAGGCAGATTGAGCAGGGCAATCGCATCTAAATTGACTTGACATTATTATTGCAGCCTAACCCATTGATTGGTGTGCGCTGCCTATGTCTTCCGCCGTGTCGTTGCTAGAACACTTTACTCAAGTACCCGATCCTCGCCTTGAGCGCACCCAACTTCACAGCCTACAGAGCATCTTGCTCATCGCCATT
>CAMTYI010000165.1:0-26464 GCA_947085925.1 uncultured Gammaproteobacteria bacterium | reverse complement strand
GTCCGGTTCATAGCTTGCCCCCCCCCCTGTGGAAGGCCACTATAAAACCGGACAGATCATGTGCTACAACTTAGGACAGTTTACTTGCTCGCTACAGACCCAACCTACTCACTTGATGTTTTGAAATAGAGTTGGTCAAGTAATTACCGTCGGTGCATCCCTGCCGGTGCGTTCACGGATGCTGGACAGCGTATTGGCAATCGTAATCAGGTCCGCCAGTGCCGCTTGTGTATCCTGATGATGCTTCGCGGCATCCGGCTCGTAGGCTTCGACGTAGATACGCAGCGTTGCGCCTTCTGTTCCCGTACCGGAAAGGCGGAATACAATGCGCGCGCCGTCTTCGAAGCCGATACGCAGCCCTTGTCCGCTGCTGATGCTGTGATCCACTGGGTCGGTGTAACTGAAGTCATCGCAATAGCTGACGCGGCGCTCGCCGAATTTTTCGCCCTTGAGCTTTGCCATGTTTTCATGCAGGTGGGCCATGATACCCTGGGCTGCTGCACTGTCCAGTGCTTCGTAGTCGTGGCGCGTGTAGAAATTGCGGCCATATTTGGCCCAGTGTTCACGGACGATCTCTTCTGCCGATTGCTGGCGCACGGCTAGGATGTTGAGCCAGAACAGTATCGCCCACAGGCCATCTTTTTCCCGCACATGGCTGGAACCTGTGCCGAAACTTTCCTCCCCGCATAACGTGACCTTGCCGGCGTCCATCAGGTTGCCGAAGAATTTCCAGCCTGTGGGGGTCTCATAGCAGTCGATACCGAGTGCTTGAGCGACACGATCCACGGCTTCGCTGGTGGGCATGGAGCGTGCTACGCCTGCCAGGCCCGAGCGGTAGCCAGGGGCGAGCGTGGCGTTGGCGGCGAGGATCGCCAGGCTGTCGCTGGGGGTGACGAAAAAGCGTCGGCCAAGAATCATGTTGCGGTCGCCGTCACCGTCGGAAGCAGCGCCGAAATCCGGCGCATCATCACCGTAGAGAATGTCCACCAATTCATGCGCATAAGTGAGGTTGGGGTCGGGATGTCCGCCACCGAAGTCCTCCAGCGGCACTGCATTTATCACCGTACCGGCCGGCGCACCCAGGCGCTTTTCCAGAATCTCGCGTGCATAAGGGCCGTTTACCGCGTGCATGGCGTCAAAGCGCATGCGAAAGTCTTTGCCGCTGAGCAATTGCTGGATGGCCGAGAAGTCGAACAGCGATCCCATCAATTCGGCGTAGTCGGCTACGGCGTCGATTACCTCAATCTGCATATTGCCCATTTGCGTCTGGCCTAGTGTATCCAGAGCCACGTCAGCGGCTTCAATCAAGCGGTAATGTTCGATAGTGCGCGTGCGGGCATAGATGGCGTCGGTGACTTTTTCCGGGGCGGGGCCACCGTTGCCGACGTTGTATTTGATGCCGAAATCGGCATCAGGGCCGCCGGGGTTGTGGCTGGCCGAGAGGATGATGCCACCGAATGCGGCGTGTTTGCGGATCACCGCCGATGCGGCGGGCGTGGAAAGGATGCCGTCGCGCCCCACCAGCACTTTGCCGAACCCCGCTGCTGCCGCCATTTTGAGGATGATCTGGATGGCCTGGCGGTTGTAGAACCGGCCATCGCCGCCGACTACCAGTGTTTTCCCTTGATAGCCTTCGAGTACGTCAAAAATGGATTGGACGAAGTTTTCCAGGTAATGCGGTTGCTGGAAGACGGTGACCTTTTTACGCAGGCCCGAGGTGCCGGGTTTCTGACCCTCGAAAGGTTGGGTAGGTACGGTGTGGGTGGCCATGACGAATCCTTTGGATTATTTAATCATATAGGCCATTCAACCACAGGTGAAGACGGAAATCGAGGGGTGTGTTATCGCTTATTAAGTGATGTTACTCATTGTCCACGAAAAACACGAAAGGCACGAAAAATGGGGGTGAATCTTGGCGCAAGAATGCGCTTGGATTTGTCAGTCAGCTTCGCTTGCTACCCGAAAGAGAGACGCGAGTGGATTGTGCTGTGAAGATTTTTCGTGGAGAAAAGAGGTTTTTAGGTTTAATCACGATAACGACGCATCAATTCCTCATAGGCATCAATACGCCGGTCACGTAAATAAGGCCAGATGCGCCGTACCTGTTCGCTGCGGTGTAGATCAATCTCCGTCACCAAAACAGAGGGTGCATCCGTCGGCGCTAATGCCAGTATTTCACCTTGCGGCCCCGCGACAAAGCTGGAGCCCCAGAACTGTATTCCTTCCGTGTGGCCTGAGGGGTCTGCCTCAAACCCGGTGCGGTTGCAGGCGAGTACCGGCAGGCCGTTGGCGATGGCGTGGGCACGCTGGATGGTGATCCAGGCGTCGCGTTGGCGTGATTGCTCCTGTGTATCATCGTCCGGGTTCCAGCCGATAGCGGTAGGGTAGAGCAGCAGATCGGCGCCTGCCAGCGCCATGAGCCGCGCGGCTTCCGGAAACCATTGATCCCAGCACACCAGTACGCCGAGGTTCCCAACAGAGGTTTTGATCGGGTTGAAGCCGAGGTCGCCCGGCGTGAAATAGAATTTTTCGTAAAAGCCGGGGTCATCGGGGATATGCATTTTGCGGTACTTTCCCGCGATGCTGCCATCGGCTTCGAATACCACAGCGGTGTTGTGGTAAAGCCCGGCGGCGCGGCGTTCAAACAAGGATGCGACGATAACCACTTGCAGTTCTGCGGCGATCTTCCCGAGTTGTTCCGTGCTAGGGCCGGGGATGGTTTCGGCCAGATCGAAATAGCGTGTGTCTTCGGCCTGGCAAAAATAGACGCCCGTGTGCAGCTCTTGCAGCAGCACAAGCCGCGCACCTTGCGCAGCGGCCTCACGAATACCGGCAATCGTGCGGCCAAGATTTGCCGCACGCTCATTGCCGCAGGTGTGCTGGATCAAGCCGACTTTGAGTGTGTTCGCTTTCATAATGCCCCATCAGGTAGTTGCATGGTAACGCAGTGCAGGCTGCCATGCTGCATGATCAATGGCAGGCAGGGGATGCCGATAATTTCCCGCAGCGGAAAACAATCCTTGATCCGTGCCAGCGCAGCCTCATCGGCGGGATCGTCATAAGTAGGCACCAGCACGGCGCCATTGATGATCAGGAAATTGGCATAGGTGGCAGGCAGGCGGTGCCCGTCCTCATCGAATTTTGCCTGTAGCCAGGGCAAGGGAACCAGATGATAGGGTTGATCGTCGCGGGTGCGAAAGGCTTTGAGTTCTTCCTCCATGGCCTTCAGCTCTGGGTAGTGCTCGTCATTGTGGTCATCGCACGCGACATAGGCGATGGTGCGCGCATCGCAAAAACGCGCCAAGGTATCAATATGGCTATCGGTATCATCCCCGGCAAGGTAGCCGTTATCCAGCCACAGAAAGCGATCCACACCCAGCAATTGACCAAGCAGTGACTCCACCTGCTGTTGATTCAAGTGCGGATTGCGCATCGGTGACATCAGGCAGCGACGCGTGGTCAGCAGCGTGCCCGCGCCGTCCACCTCGATGCTGCCACCTTCCAGAACCACGTCAATGTTTTGCAGTGGCGTCGCATGGAATGCCCCTGCGGCATGCAGCCGATCCGTCAATTGGTTGTCCAGTCCCGCATCGAATTTACAGCCCCAGCCATTGAAAGTGAAATCGAGCAGACGCAGTGTGTTGTCCTGTTCACGCACGGTGATAGGCCCATGGTCGCGCGCCCAGGTGTCGTTGGACGGTACGGCATAGAGTGAGATTTTATCGGGAGCCGCGCCTGCATGTTTCAAAAGCTGCTCGACGTGGACAAGATGTTGCTCGTCCCAACAAGCGATCACCACGTGTTCGTGCAGGCTGATCTGGCGTGCGATCTCGACAAAGACTGGCTCCACCTCGGCCAATGTGGCGAACCAGTCGCTGTGTTCATGCGGCCAGGTGAGCATTACCCCGCTTTGTAGGGTCCATTCTGGGAGTAGGTAAGAAGTGTTGGGTGAGTTTTTCATGTGTAAAATTTACGCCAAAGTTGTGGCGTAAATTTTAGCACAAGAGAACTCGGCGGTTGTTGCGGGATTTTTCTGTATAAACGAGGGTGTTATGCCAGTTTGACGCAGTTACGCCCTGCTGCCTTGGCCCGATACAGTGCCTGATCCGCCCTGGAAAGTAGTGCCGGGGAATTCTCCCGCTCACTTAAAAGTGCGACGCCCAGGCTCACGGTAGAACTGATCATAGCCTCCTTGCATACATATTTTGCCGTCTCCACTTTCTGGCGGATACGTTCGGCCAGGCAAAGCGCCCCTTCTTCGTTGGTATTGCTTAACAAGATTACGAACTCTTCCCCGCCATAGCGAAACAGGATGTCTGTGCTGCGTATGCTGGCGACAGCGGCATCCGCCACGGTTTTAAGGGCGTAATCACCAATGGCATGTCCATAGGTGTCGTTGACGCGTTTGAAATGATCGATATCCATGGCGATGAGAGACAGCGGGGTGTTGTACCTGTGGGCAAGCTCGACCTCGCGTTGCAACGTGGCATCCATGGCGACGCGGTTATTCACACCCGTCAGCGGATCCTTGATGGCGGCTTCCACGGCCTGTTTATACATCAACGCATTTCGTAACGGATAAACGAGGCTGCAAAGCAGGTGCTCAATCAGCATTGATTCCGTTTCGGTGAATTTCTTCTTCCGTGTAAAGGTCAATTCCCCCAGCCATTGTTCACCAATCGCCAACCGGTAATTACCCGAATGGCGCGCCCGTTTGCCTTCAAGGATCTCTATGTTTTGTGGAAGATTGTCGTAGGCAACGCTGTCATAAGGAACCAATTTTTTGATTTCCAGGAAGAACAGTTGAAAAATTTGATCGATTTCCAGCGTCGTTTGTAGAATGTATGAAAGGTGAGAGGCTTTATCCGATGCGGGTGTTTTTGTAACAATATCGTTTGATAACGACAGCCGTGACAGATAGTCCTGACCGGAATCCGTGTAGATAAAGTTACTGATGGATGGCTGTTGTGCGATAGTCATAAACACCTCCTGGGTGCGAGAATGTATGCGAGAAATGTGCCATCTGATTTGGCTGCGCTGATTGCCTAATAATAACCAAAAATCGGTACTTTGGAAGAAGTTCCGGTAATGCATAGTCAAGATATTGACGTCTCATACCATGTTTGCCCTTGATACCTGTGTGCATTATCCTATCCGGAAGATGCAGGCGAATACAGTGATGCACTAAGAATTTTATATACGAGCGTACCCAGTATGAATCAATTGATTTCTAAAAAACGCTGCTCTTCAAGCGGTACCTTGCTGGTGACGACCCTGCTGTTTTTTTCGGGCAGCGCTGACGCCGGCTACGCGATAACCGCTAAAGATGTGCAGATGCTGCCATCGTATTGCCGCCAACTCCCTGCTGCATTCTATGAGCCCGATGCTCAGGTGTACCGGATCGCTGGCTCTTTTCCGGCAGAAATGCCCCATGGTCATCACTATTGCCATGGGTTAAAAGCTATCGCGCGTGCTGGGGGGCAAACCGCAAACCGGGGTGCGGCACAAGAGGAATTGCGGGCCGCCATCGGTGAGTTTCAGTATGTGCTGGGCCATACCGAAGCGTCTCCCGAGTATTACCCATATCTGGCTATGGTGAGAACAGATCTTGGGCGGGTCTATGATCGCTTGGGAAAGCCTGGAGACAGCTCGCGGGAGTTTATGGAGGCGCTCCGTCTGAAGCCTGATTATGTTGCGGCTTATATCGGCTTGATCGACTTCTATCGGAAACTTGGTAACCATGGGGAAGCATTGAAAGTTGCCCAAGATGGACTCGCTCATGTACCGGAGTCCAAAATATTGCAGCGGCGCTACCGTGATCTGGGCGGAAAACTGCCTTATCCGACGCCTATCGTTAGCGAATCAAAAGCGACCAGCCCGGCCGAAACACCTTCGGGTAGCGCAGCGGCGCCCGGTAACGCGAGCGGCACCACGGTGGCCGAGCCACCAGCAGCGTCTTCCAGTGTCGATGATCAAAAACAGCCACAGGAGGCCAAGCCCCAAGAGCCAAAAATAGGCTCCCCAACTAACCCGTGGTGCCGTTTTTGTCCGCCGCCTGAATTGCAATAGCCAAATCAGGCTCCATCCACGCTCTGAGTTTTTGCCGCAGGTCTTCCGCAACCTCGGGGTGGAGATCGAGCACGTTTGAGTAGCATCCTGGGTCATTTTCCAGGTCAAACAATTTGTGGATTTCTCCGTCAATCATCGGCTGATAGGTGAACTTCCATCTTTCGGTTCTAATCATCCTATCCTTCGCGCGAACGATAATTTTCTGGTATTCCGGTTTGATCGCCAGCGTGCCGTTTCGCTTATCCGGCACTTCGAGCAGATCAGGCAAGTCGGGGTAATGCAGATGATTCGCAGGCATGCCCGGCGGTGTTGTTAGCCAGATGCCGGTTTCATTGTGAGCTGTCAGGCCAAGGTTGATGTCGCAGTTTTCCATATAGGGTGCAAGCGATACTCCCTCCATCTGCGGTGGTTTCTCCATGCCAAGGAGATCCAACAGGGTGGGTGCAATGTCTACGGTTCGCGTGATGCGTGAAACCGTGCCGCCTGGTGATTTGCGCGGGTCCTTGATGATTAATGGGACACGTGCGCTGTGATCACCCATGACGCTGTTTCCTTGTCCCCATGTGTCGTGTTCGAAAAACTCCATGCCATGATCACTGTAGATGACGATGACAGTATTTTCTTCAACGCCGCAGGCTTTGATGTGTGCAACGATTCTGGCAACCTCATCATCAAAGCTTTTTACGCAGCCATCGTAGAGATCAATGATCTGATCAAGGTCGAACTCCTTTTTGCTGTCCCCCTGACTGCGAATGATCTCAAATGGATCCCTCAGGCGCGCCATCACGAATTTTGACTCGCCACGGTAGGCAGGGTCTGAGTACAGCGTGTAATAAGGGTATTCCGATCCAAAAGGCGGATGCGTGGTTGCCATGAAGATATTCAGAAAAAATGGCTGTTCCTGGGCGGCCAAATCGCTGATCATTGCCCGCGCATCACGTCCGATTTCTCGTGTCAGGGGAATGCCTGCGAGATAATACAGCTCAGGCAAAAAGTGCTTGCCGAAGCGATTGTGAGTAAACAGGGAAAGAAACAGACGCAAATCCTTTGGTCCCTGGCGGATCAGATATTTCAGGCTCCATTGATCTTTGGGCAAATCGAGCTTCTGAAACCCCAGCTCGAATTTACCCATGTCGGCTGCGGACCAGTCTCCCACCACCGCCGTGCGGTATCCCGTCTGCGACAGCAGTTCAGGAAGCGCAGGTATGGACAAGATGAGTTCATCATCCCCCACGAAATTGTCCCGGATACCGTGCGTGTGCGGCCAGGTTCCAGTCAGCAGTGAGATCAGGCTAGGGGCGGTGCGGGCGCAAGGCACGTAGCATTGGGTGAAGTGTGTTCCTTGTTGTGCAAGGGCATCCAGGTGTGGGGTGAGGTGGCGATGATACTTGTCAGTTTGCAGGCGATCTGCCCGCAAGGTGTCGGAGCCGATCATGACGATGTTGGGCCGCCCCGTTTTGCTGCCGGGCGGCGCCTTGCCCGGCACGGCCTCCCGGGATGCCGATAGCAACCGCGCGCTCAGCACGATAATCGCAGCTAATGCCGTCCATACCAGCAATGTGGGCCAGTCTTTATTTGAAGCTGGTTTGGCAAGCGCAAGCAGCGCCGCTGCACCTCCCAGGGCTATCAATGCCCACTGAGCACCACGGAGCTTTGAAGGTGATAGCCACTGCCAGAGAGGATAAAAACGGCTGAGCCGATAATGCGAAGAGGCGGCAATTGTCGCCGGCAGGTAGAGCAATTGTCGGCAAAATTGTAAAAAGGTAAGGAGGACGACGCCACAGATTGCAGATGCGATTACCGATGGTGTGTTGAACTTTATACCAAGAGCAATGCTCAGGCAGGTGTAAATTGCCACGCCGGTGGTGGCCATCAAACCGCTCAATATTGCTCCCCAGCATGCAAGGCGCCCGACGGCATACAGCGAGTATATGGAATAGTAACGTTGGATCTCTTCCCGTATCTGGGGGCCGGTGCGCGAGAAATCCGTGATTGATTTGAGCAAAAGAATCAACGTGAACGCTGCCGCCACCGAGGCTACGGTTGCGGCTCCGATGATGAGTGTCTCGGTAGGGGCGATAGCCAGCGCGGACGCCAACGCAAGCCCCATTACTGTTGCCAGTGGCGCTAATCCCGGCGCAACATAATAAGTGTCCTGCCGGGATGGCTTGCCTGCCAGCGGCTTGTCGGAGATGCCACGGATTTCTCCCACTGTGGCGGCCAGGCGCACGAGAAAAAAACGGGTGCGGGGCCAGCTCGCGGAAAATACGGCGGACGCGAGGTATTCTGCAAGTTTGCGCCACATATACAAGGGGATGGATTGCCCCTTATGATGCACGCGGGAGACCGAGCGCGAGCGCTGGTAGCTTTTTTGAAGGATATAGCGGAGTTCGAACCGTTCAAGATCTACATAATGATGCTGCACCACATCGGGTACATACTGGATCTTTTCACCCGCCGTGAGCGCACGCAGCACGAACTCGCTGTCCTCACCCCCGCCGAGGTCGTGACCATGCGGTCCCAGCTCGGTGGAAAAGTCACCGATCCGATCAAATACTTCCCGCCTCAGAAATAAATTTCCTCCGCCGGGAAAAGGCAGTAGCCCATCGGGAACAACGGGTTGAGGTTGATCACCATAATCATAGCGCGGCACCGGAAGAGGGTAAATTCGGTAACGCCCGGCGTCATGCACCCACGCCGGTTCCGAGCCGTTCCAGTCCGGCAAGATGCGTCCACAAAATAATGTAGCTTGCGGGTAGGTCTGAATAGCCTTGCAGATATTGGTGAGAAAGTCGGGATCAATGCGATGATCGTCATCCACCATGGCGACAATATCCGAGACCAGCGTTGGGATGGCGCGATTCAGTGCGTGCGATTTTCCAGGTGTTTTTTCCTCTATCCATCTGAGAGGCAGAAAATTTTTCACCGGGGTGTTTTTCGGGTAGCGATCGAGAAAATCGGTAGTGCCATCCGAGCAGGCGTTGGCGACGACCAGTATCTCGACCTGGCAGTCACTCGGGCGCGCGGCCTGATTGAGGGAAGCGAGAGTTTTTTCCAGCAGGTCCACACGATTGTGCGTACAGATCAAAATGGTGAGATCCATGCCTTATCCAAAAAAACATACTGAAATGTAACCTATCCCTGATAAGGGGGAAGGAGGCAGAGGAAAACATGTAATCAAGGTATTCCCAACGTAAAGTTCCTTCGCGCTGATCATTATTGCGAGCACGACATTGGGGTTACGAAGCATGCCGTTCTCGAATTTTCCGCAGACCCTGGAATGTACCAAGAAAGTGACATACGATCATCTCCCGGTTGAAAGCTTCATCACTTGATTTTGTGACATGTCCGATAGCCGCCCTGCAAATGGCTCGCATGAATTGCGGAAACAGGTAAAGCGGAATGTTGAGAATACGCCGTGTACCAGGCACTCCTCTGCTTATGGCAATATTTTTGCTCGTCTGCAACCGCCAACGGCGAAAGTAACGCTTCGTCATACGGAACGCTTCAACCTTATGGTGAACCCTGGACTCCCCGAGGAAGACCGCTTTCAAGCCTGCTGCCAGAATGCGCTCGAACATCTCGCCATCTTCGCCGCTGGCAAGCACTTCTCCCTTGCGGCCTCGGTTTGTGTCGAACAGGCCAACACGATCAAGTACCGTGCGTTTCATCGCCATATTGGCGCCGAACGGGGTCTGACTTGCATTTATGATCGGGTAGTCATCGGTTCGGTCGGTACGAATTGCCAGAAATCCATAGAACCGCTCAGTCAGCCATTCAGGTGGCGGCGTTTCCCAGATTGGCGCGATGTACCCGCCACACGCAGCGGCTTGATATTTTTCCAAGCCTCCCAGCGTCGTCTCAAGCCAGTCCGGATCGGGCAGTACGTCATCGTCGGTAAACAAGAGTATCTCACCCCGGGCGTAGGCAATGCCGCAGTTGCGTGCATGGGAGAGTCCTTGCTGGCCTTCAAACTCGTAGCGCAAGAGGTTCCAGTCTTTCATGAACTCTTCAACTACCTGTCGCGTATGATCCCTGGAGTTGTTGTCCACGACGACGACTTCCCACGCGCGATCGGGCGCTGTCTGTTGCGCCTTGAGCGCACGAAGCGTATCCCTGAGGGATTCAGCTCGATTGTAGGTACAAACTATGACACTGGCTTCCATGGGTCATCCATCAGATTTTTTGTCGACTACCAACTGGGTGTGGCAGCATAAGGTGAGCGCATGGTCGTACCAGCTACCACGTGTAGCCGAGTTCCTCCGCCACGGGCGAGACTGCGCGCTTTAACAGCCATTTTTCCAGCCGATTTACCTGGGCTTTTTCTCCACCTCGCTCCGAGCTGCCCACTTTGGCGCCGAGAACGGATCGATCAATCCGAATTTTCAGATGTGCTTCGATCTCCTCAAGCGGTGTGCGGCCGGCAACGAGGTCCTCATACCGAATCACGAGCGCATCCAGCCTGTTCGCTTCACTGAGAAACCCTTCCATCAGTACTCGCCAATGTTTGCCGAATGCCGTGGGTGTGAAGACGGGCTCATCGGGAAACGTGTTGTACCAATTGCGGCCATACCGGCAATAGGATTGGTAGGCATCCAGCGGATTGCGGTACAGAAAAACGAATCGCGCCTTGGGGTAAAGCCAGCGAAGATAAAAGCTATGCTCCACGTCCAGCCGGACTTCCTTAATACCCCATCGCGAAGCGCCGGCCCGTTTTGCCGGTTCAGAAAACATCACATCGAACAGGGCGCGGTGGCCTTTCCGCATGTCTTGCAGAGAAGGGAACAGGTTCGCAATCCATTCGCCCGACAACTTGCCGGGTGGCGTGCCGTCGTAATAGTACTCATTCGGGGGCCAATCAGCCCTGAATGCCTTCATGGTCTTCGCCAGCGCCTGAATGATGCCGCATTCATCGTATGGTTCACCCCAAACAAGCACATCTGAATCGGACATGATTAGCCGTTGCAACAGTGTCGATCCGGAGCGCCAGCCGGCGGACAAGAGAAATATCGGTTCCTCGTGATCATTAGTATCGTCAGCCGGACACAGTGACTGAAGTTGTTCGATGCCCGGCAGAATGCCCGGTCTCTGAAGTAAGGCTTTATGATGTGCCGCTCTTGCCTGCGCAGGGCCTTTAAATGCCGCCGCTAAATGGTGAAGCATGGGTACAATTCCTCGATTGATACTTTATGGGTGGGTGTACTCAACCGTTCCCAGGCGCTTCATCAAGCCGTTCAATACGTCTTTCGACTCGCCAAAATTTACGCGCTTCGAGCGATAGCCTTCCAGAATTGCGCCGATGTGGCTGCGCAGCCGCCACCGCAGGTACCCGGCAACGAGTCTCTTGTGCAGCGATGTCAGGCGGAATGATGTGCTTTGTACTGCGCTATAGCTCCATCGTATCAACGGATTTTTGAGACCTTCAATATTGAGCAGCATCAGTGCAACTATGGCTTCCAGCACTTCCTGGTCACCGAGGAGGCTATTTTTGTAACGCACAAGTACGTCGGCAGCCTTGACTTCACAAAACCTTGAGCAGTACAACGCATCGTCGTGCCGCCGGAAGAAATAGAGCGGTTCTGGAATATGGCACACGCTGAAGCGTTTTGCGATGCGAATGAAATAATCGTAGTCTTCAACAAGGAACAACTCAGGATCGTATTCGCCCACTTCTTCGTATGCCTTGCGTGTATAGAGAAAACAGGCGCCAATGTGATTCGATTTCTCTAGCTGGAGTTTGCTTGGCAGCTTTTCATGCTGGGCATCCAAAGGATTGTCACCTTCGCCCAAATCGGCGAAAAGATAATAATCGGCGTATACGAACTCGCAATTTTTGGCTTGCAGAGCATCAACCATTTTTTGAATGGCATTATCCGCAAACACATTGTCGTCGGAGGTCCAGGTCAAATACGCGCCCTTGGCGAGTGAAAACCCCCTGTTAAGCGCGCGTGGCAATTTCAGATTGGGGTCGTTTTTGACGTAGCGGATGCGCGCATCATCGAATGATTTGACCACGGCGGCGGTGTCGTCAGGGGAGTTGTCATCGACGATGATCAATTCCAGATTCTCGTATGTCTGGCTTAATACACTGCGAATCGCATGCGGCAGTACATGTGCCCGCTTGTAGGTGGGCAGTACTATGCTGACGAGAGGTTGCTCGGGTGTTTCGCTACTCATTTGCTATTGCTCTTCAAAATCGCAACCATTCAATTCAATGTTTAATCTGACGATATTAAATGTGGGTGGGTTAGCGTAGCGTAACCCATCAATCCGTCGCCAAAGGCGACACAACCATGTAACCAGCGCTTGAGTCGCCTGCGGCGATATCCGGTGGGTTATGCTCCTAATGGAGCTATCCCACCCTACATTTATTCATGCCCCCGGTTGCACGCCTGCATCTGCGAGAATACGCTTCACAATCTGGGTGCTGGCCGTGCCATCGCCATACGGATTTGCCCGGTTCGCCATCGCGTGGTACGCATCGGCGTCGTCCAGAAGCTTTGAAGCCTCTGCCACGATATCGTGGGCATCCATTCCAATCACCTTCACCGTCCCGGCCTCTACGCCTTCCTGTCGCTCGGTGACTTTTCTCAGCACCAGTACAGGCTTACCCAAACTTGGCGCTTCTTCCTGTAATCCCCCTGAATCCGTCAGCACCATATAAGCCTGCTTCATCAGGTGAACCAGCGGCATATAGTCCAAGGGATCAATCAACAACACATTCTCGATCCCGGAGAGGATGCTGTTCACCACCTGCCGGACGTTCGGATTGCGATGCACCGGGTATATCAGCACGATTTGGTCTTTGTATTTGAGCGCCAGCTCCCTGAGGCCGTGGCATATCGACTCGAACGGGCCGCCGAAGCTCTCGCGTCGATGCGCCGTAACCAGAATGATTTTTCTCGAATCGAAAGGAATAGCTTCCAGCGGCGTGCCTGCAAAACTGTAGGGACGATTCGAAACATCGAGTAATGCGTCGATCACTGTGTTGCCGGTTACTGCTATTTGACTGTCAGGAATACCTTCATTAAGCAGATGCTTTTTAGCAGCCTCGGTATGGGCAAAATACACGTCTGCTATCGAATCAATAATTTTTCTGTTAGCCTCTTCGGGATAGGGATGCCGCTTGTCGAAGGTCCTGAGCCCGGCCTCGATGTGGCCGATCTTAACGCCGCAGTAAAAGGCAGCCAGAGCCGCCGCCATCGAGGTGGTTGTATCGCCTTGCACCAGCAGCAAATCGAAATGCTCCCCGCGCAAAATACGGCTGACTTCCTGTAACACGCTGATGGTGATGTGCTCCAGGGTCTGATTTTCCCGCATCAGATTCAAGTCGTAATCTACCCGGATGTTGAACAGCTTGAGCAGCGGTTCCACCATTTCCTTGTGTTGGCCGGTAAGGCAATTTTTGTTTTCGATCAGCCCCCGATATTTTTCAAGTTCTGAAATCACCGGTGCCATTTTGATGGCTTCGGGACGGGTTCCAAAAACGGTGAGCACCTTAAGCATATTTGCCTTCCCCGTGCATTTTCAGGTGATAGGCATCGAGAAAATACTTCACCGCCCAACTGATCTCCGCGCCCGCAATGTATTGCGCGCCCTTGCCATAGCTGCCATAGAACCCGCCGGATTTATTCTGGATTGTTTCGAGGTAACGGATGGCGCGGTCGGCCTGATCCTTCTTTCCTAATCTGTACCAGACGACGGCATATTGGGCGATGGCGGTTGAACAGATCCATTCAACGTCGGGATAGGCCGGAATGCTGCCGTCAGGCCGCTGGCATCTTTCCACATCGGCCATGCCTTGAATTGCCAGGTCTATCTCTCCCATCTCCCATAGTGCCTCCATGGCATAGGCGTGGAAATGTGCAAGCCGGTTGAACGGCACCAACGCTTCTTGTTGCTTGTAATAAGACAGTACGAAGTTGGCCGTCTCCACATACTCCGGCACGCCCAGTAATTTGCCAGCCTGAACGAGCGGGGGAAGCACATAGGTATGAATCAGGTCATTGGCGATGTCGGACCATTGCTCGGTCGATGGCGTGGTCAACCGGCCATGCGAATCAACTTGTGCCACAACCCAGTCGCAGGCTTTTCTCAGTGAGGCCTCGACGCCATCCACGTCATTCAACGCAGCACACAATCCGCGCATCACCTGCCCGGTATCGAAGGTGTAAGGCACGCCATCAGGCGCGGGGAAAGCCCCGTCCGGGTGCTGTATGGAAAGTAGCCAGCGTGTGCATGTTTGGGCCAATTCCCGTTCGCCCCAATTGTATAACGTTGGGAGGTAATAGCCGGTTACTTCTGGGTAAGGGATCGGAGTCTTGGTGTGTACGATAATCCCCTTGTTCGTCACCATGTTCTTCTTGAACCAGTCCATAGCTCTTTCATGGCTTGGCTTTTGTTTCTGCCAGAAAAACATTTTTTCAACCCCTCAATTTCACGATGATTATTGGTCTGTCTTGTGCAAGGCAATGATTCTGGCAGAGTATCATAAAATCCAAAGTGCGCCTGTGCTTGGAGGTAACTTTTAAAAACGTAATATTATATTACAAGAGAATGGAAGTCGCTCTGCCGTGCGTTCGACCTGCCAGCAACGGGTCGTATCTCACTCGGCTGCGGGAATGGGTAAAGTCAGGCAAATCAGGCGAAAATACTGCTATAGTCTCCCATGATGGTCGTATCAGTGGAAGGGGCTGATCGCCTGATATAATTGGCTGGTTTGAATGCCCTCAAAAAGGGGAGGATATGTTTCCTATACACAAGCAGGTTTTGCGATGATTGCAGTTATCATTTCTTATTGGACGGGTCATGCCCCCGGTAGATTGTATCGTTTGCTAAGTCAGCTATACCGGCATGACGCCCGTTTGCCATTCTCGGTGACCGTTGTATGCAATGGTGGAGACAAAAATCCGTTGGTGTTGCCCAGAAGGTACACGAAACGGGGTATCAAGGTACTGAATCGCGCAAACTCTGGATACAACATAGGGGCGTGGGAACATGGTTGGCGCAACGATCATGGTAGCAAGTATTTCCTGTTCCTTCAGGATGAATGCCATATCGTGAAAAGGGGCTGGTTGAAGGCATTCGTGGACAAAATCCAGGCGTCACCCGAAATAGGCTTGCTAGGGGAAAGCATCAATTGGAAACGTTCGTGGGAAGAGCAGAGGAGCAATCCAATTGCAGCGAAATGCCTTAACAGGGATGGCGAAGAACCCTTCAATTCTATCGATTTTTTGCGGGATTTTCTCGTTCGACAAGGCATTCCACCCGGCGAGACTGCAGAGCACTTGCAGAGTCTGATTCTGTTTTCATCACGCAAGGTTTTACAGGCGATTGACGGTTTTCCCTGTCGCGACATTTACGCCGAAGCGGTGGGCGCGGAAATCGGCATATCCAAGAAAGTGGTGGCACAGGGCTATAAAATCGCGATGGTTGGCGACAAGCCTTATTCCTACATCGGTCATCGACAGTGGAGTGCAGGGTGGTATAAGCGCTGGATCATGCTAAAATTGTTCTTGAGGCCATACAAAGGACGGGTCGAGGCATGGTTTGCCAAAGGCACGGGTTGACTCGGTATGGTTTTCGAAAAATGTAAGGTTTGGGCAAGAAATTGTCATTTTGAAATTTGAGTTTGGAAAACCCCATAATGGCAACGTCTGATAACTATGTCTACCCTCACACTGCACGCCAAAATATGTGCCAGTTTGTCCCCCTCGGGGCAAAAAAAGTGGTCGATGTAGGCTGTAACACCGGAGCCTTCGGGGAAAGTTTGAAAGCTGATAGGGCCATCGAAGTTTGGGGTATCGAACCCAATCCGAATGCTGCGGAAAAGGCGAGTCATTTACTGGATAAGGTTATCAGTGCACCATTTGATGCGGGCATTGCGTTGCCTGATGCCGCTTTCGATGCAGTGATCTTTAATGACGTACTGGAGCACTTGGCCGATCCCTGGGAAGCGCTACGGATTGCGGCGCGTAAGCTGCAGCCAGGAGGTTGTGTGGTGGCTTCGATTCCGAACCTGCGGCAGATCGACAATCTTATTCACATTCTGCGGGATGGTGACTTCCGCTATGAGCCTCTGGGTATTCGAGATCGGACGCATCTACGCTTTTTTACCCGCAAAAGTGTTGTCCGTCTCTTCGAAGAAAGCGGCTATCGCGTCGAGCGGCTTGAAGGCATCAATGAAGACTGGTGGACCCCGTCGCTATTGCGCCGTCTTGCTTTCCGATTCTTCGGAAAATATCTGGCAGACACCAAGTACACTCAGTTCGCGGTGGTAGCACGTCTGCAGGGTTAACGGGTTGGGCGCGTATCGCTGTTAGGGACGCTTGGCTGGGTACACCAAAAAATATCTAAGTAATAACTTTAAATGTTTGACTTGGGGAAATGGCAACATCGAGTGATATAGAGCGCGGAGTCCCAGCAATTTATTTTTGTCACGAAGAAAATAGGCCTTGGTGAAGTACGTATCAGCAAGATGGGCCTCGATAAGTTTGGCCTGATCTGATGTTTTTTCACGTTTGTTGCGGTAATGCCTGTTGAGAGATTGGGCTGACACCAAGCTGTTTTCCAACTGCCTCAGTGTTGCCTGATCTTTATCCTGGTCCGATAACCAGCCGAAGTTATTTCCATGAATTCGCCAATATGTTACTGACTCTTTTGTCAGCGCCAGGTTACACATAGTAGACGCCTTGATTGCCCAGCCAGATTCCGAAAACAGACCGCTTTCATCGAACCCGCCCACAATATTCCATGCTCCTTTTCGGGCGGCTGGCCTTTGAAAGTCGATAGGGACGGAATGCAGTAGCTCTGGGAACAGAGTATCGTCGAACAAATAAAGTCCGTTGGATTCTGCTGGTTTAATGCGTTGAATAATTCCGTCAATTGCCTTCTTTCTGTTTTTTGCAGGATTGGTGGCATAAGGGCCAAAAGGTTCAACCCCTAGAAACAAGCAATCAAGATCCGGAAGGTTGACGAAAGCATCGCGTATCTTCTCCAAAGCCGTAGGGACAAGCAGATCGTCATCGTCCAAGAGAGTGATGATGTCTCCTGTTGCCGCTCTGATGCCCGCGTTTTTTGCCCGCGCGACACCCAGTGGTTTTTCGTGCCTGATAAAAATGGCTTTATGACCAAGAAGCGCCTCCAACTGCTGCAAAGGAAGGGCAGGGCTGGACCCGTCATCCACGATCACGGCTTCCCAGTTGGAATAGGTTTGCGCAGTAATGCTACTGGCAGCTTCTTGTAAGAAGTCTGGCCGGTTATGCGCCGGAATGACGACGGAAATTTTCATGAAACGCACACTCAGGCAGTAGTGGGAATAAGCCAATGGCTCATTTGGATTCTCTGACCCGCATGATCTGGTTGGCTTTCACATTGCGCAATTTCTGGACCACGCCGCTTGGCCAGCGAACTTCTATTTCATCGATCTGCGTGTGCTTGGCAAGGCCGAAATGCAGGCGCTGATGATTTTGCCCCCGCTCATGCACGCCCCCATCCTGAACCCGCATCTGAGTTACACCATCCACAGATACACGGACCACCGCGCCGATCCCGTCGCGATTGGATGAGGTTCCCTCCAGGTCAATCTTAATCCAGTGGTTGCCATTTCCAACATTGCGGTACAGCCGGTAGGTGCCGTTTTCCGAGGGTAGCCCCAAGCTGCGGCCCATACTTCCTCCCGTGGCGGTGAAAAGGTCAAGAAATCCGTCCCCATCGAAATCAGCCATCGTGACGGAATCACCGACACCGAATAGGCTACCGGCCGCGCCTCCTGCTTTGGAAACCACATCGAAGTGCCCATCGCCTCGATTGAGCAGGAGCAGGTTTTCCTGTTTTCCGATATCACCTGATGCAAGCACAAAAAGATCCACATCCATGTCGTTGTCGAAGTCGCCTGCAACAACATTTGTGCCTGCAACAGCACGCTCGTTGATGCCTCGCTTGTCACTCTCTTCAACCAGCTTGCCGCCCCTGTTCATAAACAGCCGTCCGGGTGCTTCCTCGGCTTTCACCGGGTCTCCGATCGCCGCTAGCTCTGTGATGGCCTCGGAAGAGGTGATTTTTACCGCGATTTGCTGGTACTTGGGTTTGTTCACCTCAAGTATCTCACGCGGTGCAGTCACACGCACCTCCCACTGGCCTGGCGCCGTCATGCCGATATAAACACCTGCCTGGCTACCCGGTGTATTGGCAGCCATACCTGTGATGCCTGGCGTTTTAGGTGACAGTTTGAACTTGAAATCCCCAGGATGTGCGCCCTGTTTGCCAAGATAGATGCGATCAAACGACAGTGCATTAGCAGGCCAGGCAGGCGAAACCCGGAAAGTCAGTTGCCCGGATGAGTTGAAGGTAAAGCCCGTTGGTTTTCTTAGGTTGGCCTGATCGCTCCGCACATCGGCGATGACCTCATTACTTCCTGTCTGGCCGAAAGCAATCGGGCCTGGCGGATTTTTCCGCGCCAGGTAAAGGTCAACGAACCCGTCGTTGTTGAAGTCGCCAGCAGCGATGTCCTCATAAGCCGTTTGGGGGAGAAGATCAACTTCCCGCGCAGGCATTTTTGCGGTGTCGAACACCTGTGAAGCCCGGTTATGTGACGAGACCCTGCATGCCAGGTCCGGATGACCATTGTTGTTGAGTTCGGTAATGATGCAAAATTTCGGCGACTTTGAGGCGAACTTCATTGCGTCTGTCGAGGCTATGAATTTTCCATCTTGCTGAAGAAAGATATAGGGCGGCTCCTCCATGCTATCGAATCGGCTTTCCGCGCCTTGAAATAAATCGAGCCAGCCATCCCTGTTGAAGTCGTACCACAGGGGCATGCGCGTCCGCCCGTAGGGATTGGATACCCCAACGGCTGCGGCTACATCTTCGAATTTGTTATCCCGATTCATGAAAAGCCGTTTCGGTTCCGTGCCCACCCCGCGGTTTGCCCCGGTTAGTTGGACCAGATCCTGGTGACCATCGTTGTTGAAATCAGCCCACGCGGCACCGTGTTTGTCGCCACCCAGATCACTGGGCTTGAAAATTTCCCGCGTTACGTCGGCGAAGCGTCCCTTGCCCAGGTTCCGGTACAGCTTTGCATCGCTCAGGTGGTTGGTGACGTAAAGATCAGGCAGACCATCGCCGTCGAAATCGCCCCAGGCGGCGCCGTGGGTCATGCCGGCATACTCGCCGAGACCGGACGCCGAGGTTATGTCCTTAAAAAGAGTGGCTGGCACTTCCTGACGTGAACAACCCATTGGCAAGCTCACTACTGCAGTGAGTGCAGCATAAAAAAAGCACGTTTTTTCGACGGAGTGTGCCTTTCTTCCTCCAGGGGATTGTTTTTGGCTCAACTTGTGTATCCTTTTGATCTGTCGTAATGAACGGACACGGCCTGCGGAAAAATCCTACCGAATGCAGGTACCCTTAGCGGTTTCCGGTGAATAATCCTGTTGTGCGACTTCGTTTTCCAGTGGTTTTATCTTTTCCAATTCAGAAAAAATTCTCCACCGCTCTTCATAAAAGCGTGGCCGCGACATGTGGAGAGCCACCCCCGGTGTCGAGGCTGAGGCGCATTCCCAAATCGCCCCAATATTGTGAATCAATGGTTTTTTGTTGCCCGAGAAACTCAAAACTATATCTTCGCCATTCATCAACGACTTTTGATCCGTGATGTTGAGCAATGCGCACAACCTGAAATACTCTTCCAGATGCTCTCGGGTGAAGGCAAATAAACCATTCAATATCTCTACAGTAGTGTTCGCGTTTCTGCGATGAACAAAGGGCCATTCCTGCTCGGGGTTCTTGTCGGGCGTGAATGCTGCGCCGAAAATGCCGTGCGGCCGATCCGCTGACTGCCTCAAGCGCCAGTATATCCACTGCAACTGGGTAGGATGAAGAAAGATATCGTCATCGACACGAAGATAGTAGCGGGCGTGATGCCCTCGCGCCAATTCGAAGCTGATCCCCACCCCCGACGGCGTCTCCTGATTCAACAGAACGAGCCGCGGATCTTTGATTTTAATGTACGTTTCAATCGGGTATTCCTGGCTGTTGTTCGAGATGATCAACTTGCCGACGAAGCCCGCGCGCAAGATATATTGGGCGAGTTGTCCCACGTTCTCAGGCCGTTTGTGATTGAGTACGATGACGGTCAACTTTTCGCTTTCTGGAATATCGGTGCCGACCATCGGCGACCCCGTTGTGCTGTGGTGGCAGCTCAGCATTTCGCGGGAGCACTGGAGAAAGGATCCTGCTCTGTCCAGCAGAGAAAGGTTGCCCAGATTGCGCCATGTTGTCTTAAATTGGTAAGGCCAGAATGAATTGGGCATGTGTGTACAAAAACTTCCAAGGGGTTTTAGATGTCAGTACTATTCTACTATCGTAGTTGACACATGATCAGTCGCCTTACTGGCGGGTGCGCGCATCTGCTTGGCAAGGTCGCGGACGACAGATGGGCAATCCCCAAACCGCCGCAACCAGAAATCCCGCACGCCCATAAAATAGGCCAGATTGCTTGGGTCGTGGTAAGTTCCGCGCATTGACCACCACCAGCCCTTCAGAGAAAATGGCTGTCGAACTTGGGTGCCGACCAAGGGAAATACGAACCGGCGAAGAAGAGATCGAATCGCCTCTGAATGAACCCGCAGCCGCTGGGACAAGTTGGCATGCCGCCGCGCCCACAGCAAGCGGTTGCGGGTCTGGAAATACAGGGCGAGCGGAGAATTCTCACCGCCGAACGAGACCGAGACTTTGTGCCATAACTTTGCGTCCGGGACAAAAATTGATGGGTATCCGGCTTCCTTGGCCCTGTAACACCAGTCCGTTTCCTCCAAACAAAGGAAGAAATTGTCATCCAACAGTCCGATCTCGCGTACCCGCTCGGCCGGCATGAAGAATGCGCAGCCAATGGCGGTGTCCGTTTCGCACGCGGTGGAATAGGCTGTGCCGTCATCCAATCCCCCCTTCCCGACCTGTTCGAAGTGCGCTGCTTTGGCATTCCACTGTGAGCCGGCATACCAGATACGGTTTGGCTCAGCATGGTAGTAAATCTTTCCGCTGAACACCCCCGCATCGGGAAAGCGCTTCGCCGCCGCGACAAACGCATCCAGCATCCCGTGATCAACCTCGGTATCGTTATTTAGAAGCAGGACGTAATCGGCGCCGAGCTCCAGCGCGCGTTTGATGCCGACATTGTTGCCCCCGGCGAAACCCAGGTTCCTGCCGGTTTCAATGACTTCGATATCGGTAAAGGCCGCACGAATCGCGTCTACTGAGTCATCGACTGATCCGTTGTCGATCACGATTACTTTAAAATTCGTGTAGCCGACCTTTGCGACGGACTCCAGGCATGCCAGCGTATCGTCGCGCCCGTTCCAATTGAGGATGAGGATATAGACCCCAGGTGAACTCATTGGCTTAGTCTCCAGCCAACGTGGCGCGAATAAAAATGTCTTAACAAGGCCTTCAGTCGCAGCAAGGGGAGAGTTCGCCGAGGGGGTAAGCAAGTGACGCTTTCCATGAATGAATCGAGCATACGTTCCACTGCTGGCACAGAATAATGGCGTTCGATGAAAGTATAGCCGCTCTGTGCAATGCGGGCGTGCAGGTCAGCATCGTTTAGTAAGGCGATCACCTGTGCTGCGAAAGTCTCGGCACTGTCACCAATGAGCAAGTCCCTGCCTGGCTCAAGCCCGAAACCCTCCGCACCGAACGTGGTGGTGATGACCGGCAGACCGTAAGACATGGCCTCGCCAACCTTACCCTTCATGCCCCCGCCGAAGCGAAGCGGGGCAACCGATATATAAGCGCTATCGAGATGCGGCGCGGTTTCAGGCACATAGCCCAGCACTTCCACGCTCCCGCTCGCCAGCGCCTGGATGGCCTGTGGCGGGTGGCTGCCAATGATCTTCAGCCGCGCCTGTGGCTGGGCGGCTGTAATGAGCGGCATCACCTCACTGCAGAAATACAGCATGGCATCCACGTTTGGCTCATGTTTAAAGCCGCCCACGAACACCAATTCGCCATAACGGCGTTTTTCCCTGTCTGGAAAAGGCGGCACGATGTGGATGTTAGGAATGACCTCTACCGGTATATAGGGCAGCGCCTGCAGGATCAGTTGCCGGTCTTCTTCGCTCACCGCAATGACCATGTCGGCACGTGCATAAGCCGCCAGCTCATCGCATTTCACCTGCCGTGCCGTCATCTCGTCCTCGGGCTTGCGGGTCAGTCTGGCCCGAGCTTCAAGCCGGTTGAAATGTACATCGACTGAATCCACCACAATTCGGGCTTGCGGGTAACGGCGCTGAAGCAATGCAAGATAATCTGAGCGGGCTTGATAATAAAACTCAAGCCAGACCATGTCGGGTTTAAAACGTTTGAGCACATGTGGCAAATCCACTTCACCCAGTGTGATGCCGACCTGCTCAAGCCGCGCACCAGCCTCATTGCGAGGCTTGGTCGTGCCGTCCGTATTGAAGGCACAAAAAAGCACGTTGTGCTTGCGCGCTATAAGCGAGAGCAGCGTAAAAAAACGTAGGTCGCCGGAAGCTTGATCTGGTTGGGGAAAAGAATCGGAGATCACAAGAAAACTGGGCATGATGGGAACCAGTAAATGGGGTCAGATATCAAGTTTCATGAAGTTATTATTGTCTTAAATTGAAGTGGTGTTAACCCTCAGGACTGATTTTCGGGTGTTTCGACAATACGACATCTACATAATTGTCAGGGCTCTGATTCTTGGCCAAGCTACAAAGTAGCTCCTTAATCTTTTCAATTGGTAGAAACTGCCCTATGTTTGCGGTGTCAGTGACTGTCGTGTTGTCGAACGATAAAATCATACCGTAAGGCCAACCCTCAATTTCCTTTATGAACTCGGTTACATCGGATCCCATTCTCGCCAAATGGTAGGGTGAAAACTCAACAACCAATAGGTCCACTAATTTGAGCGTCTCTCTCGCTCCGCGCAAGACGGTTACTTCGGCGCCCTGAGTGTCGATCTTGAGAAATATCGGGCGCATGAGTTCTCGTGCGTCTATGACCATGTCTAGTGGCACGGCTTGTACATTTACTACGCGGCGCGCTGTTTCATTAAATGAAGGTGTAACTGACGCTGCCTGTCCTGGAATGCGTAACCTGTGGTCACCCCAATTATCTTCCGACAGCTCAAAATCCAGTACCCCCTGCGTATCGTGTAGTGCAACATTGAATATAGTTATCCTGTCGGCAACTTTATTTCTCTCTACATTCCGTTTTAGAAGTTGAAAATTGACAGGGTCCGGCTCAAATGCGAAGCATTGGATGCCATGTCTCATTGCGGCAGGAATCGCTGTTAGGCCAATATTGGCGCCTATATCCAGGAATGTTCCCTTCCCATGAATGAAAAAGCGATCAATAAGCTCGCTTTGAAAAGAGGATGACCAAGATCCGGTTTGTGCGTAGGTGTATAAGATCACCCGGTCTTTTGGGCTACCTTCAATAATTCCTTGCTCCCCCGCAAAGACCAGGGAATCGGCAGTGGTCCTGTTCGCGGCAGCGCCAAAAATGAGATCGATGAGTTGATGTTTGGGTAAGTTCATATACAAATCGCTCATCGAGAATGAGTCTCGAACGACTTTAGCCCTGCCCGCAGGGGTAAGGTGTCTGCAGATAATTTTTGCGATAGCCGCTGTTAATGATTTTCCCATTGCACCTACTCGTTTAGTCAGCGTTCGACAAGTAATCCGTGCATCAAGATGATGCATTTTTGATCGTGTCTGTGTGAAAATACCATCGGCCAGGCATGTGGAATAAAGCTTGCGACTGCTGTCGACTAATCGCGTAGTCGTCCGATTCAACACGAAAAGTTGCAACATTTTCTGCGTGGTAGGTGACCTTGCCAGCCGGTGTACCTATCCAAACCAGTACCGAATAGACACCTGGAATGAGCGTTATTTCTTGAAACTCAAGTTCGACGGTGTGACGGCCTGGTTCAAAGTCTCGGGTTTGATAAGCAGTATTATTATTCGTCAGATACACGAAATCAGTTGTGTGTATTCCGATATAGACAGCAATGCCCGGAATATGTGAATGCGCAGTGAAAGCAATACGTATTGTAGCGCCCCCCCCGAATACAAGCTTATCCCCGCGTTCGCTCGATGCGCCCTGAAATTCAACGCTGAGGTTTGATATTTCGTCGCTGTTCTGTATTTCCCTTGGTTCGGAAGCTGATTTATTCTGCTGAATGATAGCATTCATGGAGTTTACAAATTCGTTGCATACATCTTTTGGCAATCCATTGTGCGTAACTCGACCGTGTTCTAGCGAGATGACCCGCGAACAAATACGTTCAACCTGCCTGATGTTGTGGCTTACAAGTAGAACCGTTTTTCCTTGACGTTTGATCATTTCTTCCATCCGGTCAAAGCACTTTCGCTGAAACGCCAGGTCGCCCACTGCCAGTACTTCATCCACGATCAGTATGTCTGATTCCACGCTGGTGGCGATGGCAAAGCCCAATCGTACCGACATGCCGGAGCTATAGCGCTTGATCGGGGTATCAAGAAATTCTTCCAGTTCTGCGAAGGCAACGATTTCGTCGAATTTTTTCCTGATTTCGGCTTTGGATATACCCAAAATCGCGCCATTAAGGAAAATATTCTCGCGCCCGGTGAGGTCACCTATCAGTCCCGCGCCGACTTCGATCAGAGGCGCCACTTTGCCGTGTACTTTAACGCTTCCTCGGGTGGGTACGCTGATTTTCGCCAGCATCTTCAGTAGCGTGCTCTTACCCGCGCCGTTATGGCCGATGATGCCGAGCACTTCGCCTGCTTCAACCTTGAAGTCCACATCGTCCAGTGCCTTGAATAACGGGCGTTCGGGTAAGGGCTGTCCGCGCAGCTTTGCGGCGGCGCGCTGTACAGTATGCTTCAGGCTTTGCAATTGCCCGAGGCGATATTCTTTGGTGACGTGGTTGACTTCGATAATGGGCATGGGGTAATTGTTAGCGTACAGTGCTTCGTTTAAAGGGCATAGTGGGTGGCGTATAACGGTCGTTTAATATGGAGCCGGGCGCGGACAGGATGTCAATAATCGCTTTCATGAATGACTTTTAAACCACATCTGCAAAATAGGATTCTGCACGCTTGAAAACGATGTAACTGATAGGTAGCAGAATGGCGATTAAAATCATCCCCGGCAGCATGGCAGCAAAGTCGGGGGCTTGACCATAGAGTAATACCCGCTGAAAGGCGTCGATGACCCCGGCTATGGGATTAAGGGTGTACAGGGTGTAGAGCAGGTTTGACCATTCTCCGGCGGCCTGGTTGGTCAGGAGTTTTTCCTTGACCAAAGTCAAGGGATAGATGACCGGCGATGCATACATGAGCAGAGAGAGGAAAATCGGCAAGGCTGTGGTGACATCGCGGTAATAGACGTTCATCGCCGCCCCAATGAGGGCGATGCTCAGTGAGGCCAGGACGGTATACAGGATGATCAGGGGCAACCAAAGCGCGTAAACACTGGGCATCATGCCGTAATAAACCATTAGCGCGGCTAAAATGCCGAAGTTGATGCCGAGTTCCACCAGTTTGGTCATGACGCTGGTGAGGGGGAATATTTCACGGGGAAAATAAATTTTGCGGATCAGGTTGGCGTTGGATACTACGCTTCCGACACCTTCCGCAGTGGCTTCCTGGAAGAAAATCCAGGGTATGAGTGCCGCGAAGGTGAGGATAGGGTAGGGGATGTCGCCGCTGTCGATGCCTACAAAACTTTTGACGAGGGTAAATATGAGCATCAGCGTAACGGGTTTAAACACTGCCCAGGCGATACCTATATAGGCCTGTTTGTAGCGTAAGGTGATGTTTTTCCACGCAAGCACCATTAGCAGCTCGCGGTAGGCAACGATGTTTTTGGCGGCTTGAATCATAATTTTCAGGGGATAGATTTCCGTGTAATTTGTTGATTTTACCACATATGAGGATTTTTCATTGTGTAAGCCAGGGGTGAAGTGATGCGTAGGACAATCCCACCCGAATTGCATCAGGTATAGTTGTATCGGTCATTGTCGGCCGTCTTTGAGGTTATATTGACACGCAGGCAGAATACCCTATACTTCAAAGAGATTGTTTAGACATAGTCTAAACGCTGGCGGGAATGAATCAATCCTCAGGCAGTTGATGTTAACGGACGTTTGTAAGGAGATAGTCATGAACCTGAAAGGCAGCAAAACCGAAGAGAATCTGAAGGCCGCCTTCGCGGGCGAATCGCAGGCCAATCGCCGTTACCTGTATTTCGGGTACAGCCGACATACATGTAAAAATAGGACTTAGCCGAAAACCCTCCCCGGCGCTGCCCGATTCGTCAGATCGGCAATGATGGATCTATCGGCTCAGGCACCGCCTCGGCATCAATGATGTAATCCCCAAAGCGCTTG